>CADAKW010000092.1 GCA_902788645.1 uncultured Lachnospiraceae bacterium | reverse complement strand
CTTGTTTTCTGTAGAAAGAAGAATGCTATTTACCGGCAGGAATGTGCTTCCATCTGACCATCCAAGAGTAAGCATTCGAAATCCAAAACGATATGCATGTTTTGCGTGGTCATAGACTTTTGCAAGAAGCTCGACCTTTTTGGAACGGTTACGTTCAAACATGGAATCATCAATGATAAGAACATTGGCACGGTCTTCCGAGTCTAGTGGAATGATGGCATCTTTGATGATCCGGGAGGAAAGAATCGTTGTGAAGCGGATCCAGTTAATCTGAATCATCTTCATAAAACGATATACCGTATCCTTAGCAAAAGCAGGAGTGTTACGACCTGTAATCAGGTTCATGTACATGCTTCTGTTAGAAAAAATCAGCAGAAACAGATACTGGAAGATTTCCGTCACCGGAATCCCTTTCTTTTTGTAGGCGCCTGATGCCTTCAAAGCTGAAGAAACATGAAACCTTGTAAAAAATCGTTTGATAGATTTTGAAATATGCTTATCATTTTGAGTTGCTTGTGTTATACTTTTATTCATAGCATGAGCCTCCGGAAGTATGATTGTTTCTGAACAACTCAATTATATCAAAACCAGACGGTTTCATGCTATATTTATGCCAGTTATTATTGAATTTTCAAGGTACATAGGCACATTTTAATGTGCGAAGTTTGAGTAATAAATTAGTGGGCACTTAAACGGACTGCGTCATAAAGGTGGCCATAACCTTCATGGTCCATGGAGGTGGTCAGATGACCGTCGCTGTCAATATGGAAATGGTAAATATTATATTCGCCGTTTTCGTAAGAAAAGTCAGTGCCGTTGTCCTGATAATGGCAGTATTCCGCAGGAGCGTCCGAAGTGTAATACTCCAGGATCAGCTCTTTGGCACCGCCATCCGGGATGTGGTTAAGCTGTGGCCAGGTAGGAATAATGCTGCCGGCCTTGATATAGATAGGGCATATGTCCAGAGGAGCATCCCGAAGAATGTACTTTCCACCTTCGATACGTTCCTTGGTCCAGTAGTCTATCCATGTTCCTTCCGGGAGATACACCGGTCTGACGTGGGCACCCTGATCAGTGACAGGGGCGACCAGAATACGGTCTCCGACCAGATATTCGTCATTACATTCATAAACCTCCGGATCGTTCTGATAATGCATTACCAGAGGACGGATGATCGGCATACCGGTTTGTGACTCTTCATAAAACAGATCATACAGATAAGGGATAAATCTGTAACGAAGCTTTAAGTAAGTGCGATAAATATCGAGAGTCTGGCGGTCAAACTGCCATGGCTCCTGACAGCGGGAGAATTTTGCACAGTGGTTGCGGAAAAGCGGTGCAAAACAGCTTGCCTGTATCCAGCGGCAAAGAAGCTCCGGGGTTGTATTGGAGCCAAAGCCTCCGATGTCTGTACCGACAAATGGCATGCCGGACATTCCAAGGTTTAACAGCTGTGGAATGGACATTTTCAGATGGGTCCATATACTCTGGTTGTCGCCGGTCCATGCGGTAGAGTATTTCTGTGAACCGCTGTAGCAGGCTCTGGTGATGACAAATGGACGTTTCCCGCTTGTATCTTTTAGTCCCTCGTAGGTGGCTTTTGCCATCAGGTGGCCATATACATTGTGGACCTCCTTATGAAGCCGGGGCATATCGTCTCCCAGGAATACCACATCATCCGGCAGAGGTCCCCGGAAGCTGGCCGGTTCATTCATATCGTTCCAGATACCGCTAATGCCCTGATCCACCAGAAACTTTGTCTGACTGCCCCACCATTTACGTACGGTAGACGAGGTATAATCCGGGAATACAGAATCTCCCGGCCATACAACGTTTTCGTAGATATCACCATCCGGGGTCTGGGCAAAATAATGATTGAGGACACCCTCGTCATACATGTGATAACCCTTTTCAACCTTGGTACCGGGATCGATGATGGTGACTAAGCGGATTCCTTTGTCCTGCAGAGTGTTACTGAGACCGGACAGATCCGGAAATTTGTTTTCGTCTACGGTAAAGACCTTATAGTTATCCATGTAATCAATGTCCATATGGATCACATCACAAGGCAGATCATTTTTGATAAAGTTATTTGCGAGTTCCAGGACCTCCTGCTGGGAAGAATAGCCCCAGCGGGATTGATGGTAGCCCAGAGTCCAAAGCTGAGGCAGTGGGCAGCGGCCTGTGATATCTGTGTAGCCTTTGATCACGTCAGCAATGGTGTCGCCATAGATGAAGTAATAGTCCAGTTCACCATCTGCGGCACCAATAGAATAATATTCCGTAGAGCTGTAGCCCATATCAAAGCTTGTCTTGTAATGGTTGTCAAAAAAGATACCATAGACACAGTCCTTGCGGAGTGTAATAAAGAACGGGATTGACTTGTACAAAGCCTTAAAGGTAGGGTTTTCCACATGAGGATCCGGGTTGTCTGAATTCCACATGGTATAGTCGTAGCCGATCTTGTTTAAAAAGCCGGTTTTGTCACCAAGTCCATAGAATACTTCATCACCATACAGTGACTTGGTGATCTGGAAACGACAGGCGTCATCACCGGCATGAACGACGTGTCCCTCCTGACGCATCTGTTCAATCTCCTCCTCGGTCAGGGTCTCTGCCTCCTGCAGTGCTCCTGTGTAATCGGAGCAAAGAGGTGTTCCTTCCGTAGAGCAGATCTGCAGGTGGAGCTGGTCGTCCAACGAAATCCGCAAAGCTTTTGTGGCAAGTGTGAGGAGGGGGTGGCTGTTTTCGCAGACATCCGGAGTTATGGTATTTCTGTATGCCTCTTGAGAGGTGGCTGCAGCACAGGGTTGTGTTTCTGCTTGTGTGCCGGATGGCGTTACGGTAGTCAGCGTTCCGGTAGATACCGGTCTGTTTTCAACAGCAAAAGATTCCTGTGTCCTTGTGTGGATCCGCAGCATAGTATCTGTGACAGCCTCAATCTGCAGAGGTGTGCCGGAAACATTGGTGTATTTAGTTAAGAGATCTCCTGCATAAATGGAGCAGGCATGATCGGATAATTCATATTTCCATGGAAATGTATTCATTTTGTATGACTCCTTTGTATTTGTTTCTAAACGCCATTGTACAAAATCAAGGAGTCAGATGCAATGTCGTAATCGTTAGAAATGTGTGAATAATTTATGAAAAGATTACGTTTGCATCTCTGAATTCTGTTTTGATCACGATGTATGGGTAGGTTTCCGTCCGGCTGACGTCCTGATTCTTTTTGGGACCGGTCAGCTCCGTGGCAAAGACAAGACCGTCCTTTGCTTCGTAGAAGTCGGTCACGGCAATATTGTAGCCGTCTGTCTGCTGGGTGCCATAGCCTTTGACGATATAAAGGCAGCTTCCGTCAGAATATGTAAGTTCAAAAGCATCATTGCATCTGTCATCGATAAGCTCCTGCAGCTCTGCCGGAATATCGGTTCCTGCGACTACAGTGAAGTCCAGATCCTTTGTTTTTTCCGGAAGCTGGTTTTTCTGGCAGCCGGACAGCAGCGGGACAAGCAGGAACAATAAAAGCAGGGAGAGCAGAGGGGAGAAACGGATTCGCCGGGAGAGGCAGCAGAGAAAGGAATGTGGGGGATAGGAATCTGACTCTTTGTAAAAAAAATTTAATGATGACATAAAATCTCCTTAGTCACATGAATTCCGTCAGTGCACAAGGCCGGAATGAATGACGAAGTAATATTGATATAATTTATTCGAAAACCCGCGGACATATGCAAAAAACATGGGAAATACAAGTAAAATAATGCCATTTTTATCAACAAATTAGGGTGGATTCGTTGATTTTTTGACTTTTATAGTATATGATGGTAGAGTGACTGTGAATAGAATCTAGAAGTCGATAATTTCAGGGAGGATACTACGAATGAACGAAATTAACAAGGAAGAATTCAAAAAAGACATTGAGAATTATGCAAAAGTCTTGTTCCGTAAATCCATCAAA
Organism: uncultured Lachnospiraceae bacterium; assembly: GCA_902788645.1. Taxonomy (GTDB): domain Bacteria; phylum Bacillota; class Clostridia; order Lachnospirales; family Lachnospiraceae; genus Jutongia. The sequence goes on along the minus strand of CADAKW010000092.1, from coordinate 3,514 downwards.
GAAGCCAGTGATCAGGAGAAGTTCCAGGCTGTTTCCTACGCAGTAAAGGATATTGTAGTTGATCAGTGGATGGCAACTCATAAGACATATGAGGAGCAGGATGTAAAGACAGTGTACTATCTGTCAATGGAGTTTTTGACAGGACGTGCCTTAGGAAACATCATCATCAATTTAAAGGGCAATAAGGCAATCAAGGAAGCTGTAGAAGAGCTGGGTATGAATCTGGACGTGATCGAGGATCAGGAGCCGGATGCAGCACTTGGTAATGGTGGTCTTGGTCGTCTGGCTGCATGTTTCCTGGATTCATTGTCTACATTGGGATATCCTGCATATGGATGTGGTATCCGTTATAAATATGGTATGTTCAAGCAGGTCATCGAGAATGGTTATCAGATCGAGAAGCCGGATGACTGGTTAAAGAACGGCAACCCATTTGAGATCAAGCGTCCGGAGTACGCTGTAGAGGTTAAGTTCGGTGGTTACGTAGCAATGCGTAAGGACGAGTTTGGCAGAGATAAGTTCGTACAGGAGAATTATCAGTCTGTACTTGCTGTTCCTTATGATCTCCCGATTGTAGGTTACAACAATAACGTGGTAAATACACTGCGTATCTGGGATGCAGAGGCGATTGATACTTTCAATCTGGATTCCTTTGATAAGGGTGATTATCAGAAGGCAGTTGAGCAGCAGAACCTTGCACGTACCATCTGTGAGGTGCTTTATCCAAACGATAATCATATGGCAGGCAAAGAGCTTCGTCTGAAACAGCAGTATTTCTTCGTATCTGCCAGCGTTCAGAGAGCTGTTGCCAAATACATGGAGAAGCATGATGACATCCGTAAGATTTACGAGAAAGTCTGCTTCCAGTTAAATGATACACATCCAACCGTAACCGTATCCGAGTTGATGCGTATCCTGGTTGACGATTATGGTCTTGAGTGGGATGAGGCATGGAGCATTACCAACAAGACATGTGCATATACAAACCACACGATCATGTCCGAGGCACTGGAGAAATGGCCACTGGAGCTGTTCTCAAGACTGCTTCCTCGTATCTATCAGATCACAGAAGAGATCAACCGTCGTTTCATTCTTCAGATCCAGGCTGCTTATCCGGGAGATAACAGCAAGGTTGAGAAGATGGCGATCATCTATGACGGACAGGTCAAGATGGCACATCTTGCGATTGCAGCAAGCTTCTCTGTAAACGGTGTTGCTAAGCTTCATACAGAGATTCTGAAGAATCAGGAGCTTAAGGACTTCTACCAGATGATGCCTGAGAAGTTCAACAACAAGACAAACGGTATTACACAGAGACGTTTCCTTCTTCATGGAAACCCACTTCTTGCAGACTGGGTAACTAAGAAAATCGGTGATGACTGGATCACCAATCTGGCACATATCAATGAGCTGGGTATTTATGCAGATGATGAGCTGAGCCGCAAGGAGTTCATGAACATCAAGTATCAGAACAAGGTTCGTCTGGCGAAGTACATCAAGGAGCACAACGGCATAGAGGTAAATCCTCGTTCCATCTTCGATGTACAGGTGAAGAGACTTCACGAATACAAGCGTCAGCTTTTGAATATTCTTCATATTATGTATCTGTATAATGAGTTGAAGAAGAATCCGGATATGGATTTCTATCCACGTACCTTCATCTTCGGTGCCAAGGCATCCGCCGGATATCACAGAGCAAAATCCATTATCAAGCTGATCAACAGTGTTGGTGATGTGATCAACAACGATAAGGATATCCACGACAAGATCAAGGTTGTATTTATCGAGAACTACCGCGTATCCAACGCAGAGATCATCTTTGCAGCAGCCGATGTATCTGAGCAGATCTCAACTGCCAGCAAGGAGGCTTCCGGTACCGGTAACATGAAGTTTATGCTGAATGGTGCGTTGACACTGGGAACAATGGACGGTGCAAACGTCGAGATCGTTGATGAGGTTGGCGAGGAGAATGCATTTATCTTCGGTCTTTCCTCTGACGAAGTTATCGCATATGAGCAGAATGGTCAGTACAACCCAAGAGATATTTACAATATCGACTCTGACATTCGTGCGGTAATGACACAGCTTGTAGATGGCACATATGCTTCCGGAAATCTTGTGACGAGTTCCGTGATATTTACAACTCACTGTTGGATGGCAACGGTGGACGTCCGGATATGTACTTTATCCTGAAGGATTTCCGTTCTTATGCGGATGCGCAGAAGAGAGTTGAGGCTGCATACCGTGATGAAGAGGGCTGGGCAAGATCAGCACTTCTTAATGTTTCCAAGAGTGGTAAGTTCACATCTGACCGTACCATCGAGGAGTATGCTCATGAAATCTGGCATCTTGAGAAGGTAACCGTAGAGGTTCCTGAGGATGACGAACAATAAAATAGTTGCTTCGGAGACGGAGTAACATATTCACTGCCCTATGCATTTTGCATAGGGCAGTTGTAAACAGAAACAGCGCAGGGAAAGACGGCATATTTCGTCAGTGTTATGCGCATCAATTAGTACCCGATGGTTCTGCAGGACAGAACATAAGGGAGAATGGAGGGGTTATTATGAGTATGGACAACATTATCAAAATTCCGGCTAAGTGCAATCGCAAGATTGAGTTAAAGGCGATTCCGGGACATTTTGCAACGAATCATTCCCATATCAATTACTATCTGGATATGACACCAATCAAGTACCGTCACACAGAGGCGCAGCTTGTAGCGAAGGAAATGGTGAAAAAATATCGTCATACTACAGCAGTAGATGCGATCGTATGTATGGACGGATGTGAAGTGATCGGAGCATATCTGGCGGAAGAGCTCACAGCAGCCGGCATTATGTCTCTGAATTCTCATGAATGTGTGAATGTCATTACACCGGAGATCAATTCCAGTGGACAGATCATCTTTCGTGAGAATGTGGAGCCGATGGTACTGCATAAGCATGTTGTGGTACTCATTGCCAGTGCGACGACGGGAAAGACCATCCAGCAAAGCATCGATGGCATTAGTTACTATGGCGGTATTGTAGAGGGAGTGTCTGCACTTTTCTCTGCCGTTGATAATGTAGGCGGCATTGACGTAGACTCTATTTTTACAACCAGTGACATTCCGGATTATGCGACATACAGACCGGGTGCATGTCCGTTCTGTGATGGGAAGCAGAAGCTGGATGCCATTGTAAACAGCTTTGGATATTCTAAGATTTAACAGGGAGGCACCATGAAAAAGAAACAATGGATTGGAATTGTTGTGGCAGGCGTGGTATTTATCGCTGTATGTGCAACAGGCATTTTTTCAAATGTCGTACAATCAAAACTTACAGAAAAAGCAGACACAAAGTCAAAAACAAGTACATCAGAAATGCTGAGCGGCATTTTGGGATCTTCCGAGGAGAATGTTACATTACCGGAGGAGGATTTCGTAGGAGTGCTGAATATTGTTGGGACGATTCAGGCAAACTCTTCCAATAGCATCAGCCTCACAAGCTCCGATGATGGTCAGTACAATCAT
>CADAKW010000091.1 GCA_902788645.1 uncultured Lachnospiraceae bacterium | reverse complement strand
TTATTGTTCGATTTCTCGCTCAGATTGGCACCTTCCTCTAATGGGGGTTGCCGTGGTTTCACAGAGCCTTCACTCTCCACCACTCTTAATAAGAGTTCGCAATATTCACTTTGTACTCTATCCATAATACACATACTCTATCTATTCGTCAACCCGTAATTTTTACCAAATGACCATAGTGAGGGGAAATATCATTAAAATTCTATCCAATGCAGACATGGACCACGAAAGCACAAGACAACGCCGCTCGCTCCATGTAACGGTAAAAGAGCTGCTTTCTGCTCTTGCAGAAAACAGCTCCTTACTGACATTTTATTCTCAGAGGGGGGAATAGTAATGCATGATATTCAACATATCACTAGGTCACATTACTAATTATTAGTATACCCAAACTGAAATAAATTGCAACCCTAATTTACCAAAAATTTCATTTTATTTCTTAATTTTTACTTTTTTCACTTTACTCCACTGACCATATACATTTTTTCCATCTACTACAGTATATGCACGAACCTTAACAGCATATTTCTTCTTTTTCTTAAGCTTCTTTATTTTCAATGAATTGTTGGCAGCCATTTTTTTCTTCTTTCCTACTGCCACCTGATATCCGGCAACACCGTCAATCTTCTTCCATTTTACCTTAACAGCCTTCTTCTTGACATTCTTTGCGGAAATAAGCTTCACCTTTGGAGCTGTTACGGTCAGCTTACATACTGTTTCCTTGTTGCTTCCTGCAGCCTTCGCCGTAATGTTACAGGTACCGATCTTTAATCCGGTAACCACTCCGTTGACTACAGTAGCAACTGTCTCATCACTGGATTTCCATTCAATAGCCTGATTAGCCTCTGCCGGAGTAACACTTGCCGTTAATGTAACGGTTCCTCCCATGGCAACCTTCTGCTCTGTTGCAGAAAGCACAACAGACTCTACAACCGCTCCAACCTTTACCGTACATGCAGCACTCTTTCCGTCAGCCGTTGCTGTGATCGTCACAGTACCTGCTTTTACTGCTTTTACTGTTCCTGAGGAATTTACGGTTGCTATACTTTCGTCACCGGATGTCCATGTAACCTTTTTCTCTGTTGCTTCTTTCGGTGCAATCTCTGCCTTCAGTGTTGCAGAAGCTCCTGCCTCCAGGAACAATTCTGTCTTATCAAGGGTCACAGACTGTACCGGAACCTTTACCTGTACCTTACAAACAGCTGTTTTTCCGTTAGCCGTTTTGACCGTAATACTTACTGATCCTTCCTTGACTGCGGTAACAACACCACCGGCAACAGTTGCTACCGATGCATCGCTGCTGGTCCATTCTACACTCTGGCTTGCATCCTCCGGTAATACACTGGCAGTAAGTGCTGCCTGCTCACCTACATTGATCGCAAGCTGTTCCTGTGACAGCTTCACGGATTCTGCCGGTACCTGCACGGTGATCTTGCATGATGCACTCTTTCCATCAACGGTCTCTGCCGTGATGGACGCTGTTCCGGGTGCCACTGCTGTCACACGGCCACTTGCATCAACCTTTACAATGGCTTCATCACTGGATGACCAGCTGAGATTTTTGTCTGTTGCATCCTCCGGCAGTACCTGTGCCTTTAAGGTAACAACCTGACCGGTGTACATGGTCATTTCTTTCTCATCCATGGAAACCGTATCAACATGTGTATTTACTACAACATGGCATACCGCACTCTTTCCGTTTTCTGCCTTTGCTGTAATGTCAGCTTTTCCTGCCTTTAAAGGCTTCACAGTACCATCAGATACTGTTGCGACGCTCTCATCGCTGCTGCTCCATTCTACCTTCTGAACAGATTCCTCCGGGAATACCTCTGCTGTTAATTTTACAGCATCATCCCCGACAAACAGCTTCAGATCTGTCTCGGAAAGCTGCACGGAATCTGCAGGCGGAATATATCCCTCCTGCACCTTTACCGTACAGGAATCACTCTTCCCACTGACCAGACTTGTTACTTTGATAACCGCAGTGCCCTCTCCCACTGTTTTTACAGTTCCTGTAACGGCATCTACTGTCGCAACCTTTTCATCGCTGGAAGAAAAACGATAAACATCCTGATATCCCGGATTCTCCTCCAGAAGAGCCGCATTGTCCTTGCTGTAATTATTCTCATCTACGGAAAGGGAAAACTCTTTTCCCACATCAATGCCAACATTGCGTCTTGATACAGAAATACGGTCCATGGCAATTCTTACACGGATCTTACATTCTCCCGTCTTTCCTGAGCTGCTCTTTACAACAGCCTTGGTATCTCCTAAAGAGTTTGGAAGTATGTTGACCTTAGACTCTCCCTGTTTTTTTCCATCCGGAGTCATTGTCTCTGCCGGAAGCGGTGTTCCATCAATAGAAGCCACCTCTGTATTGTCCATACTCCACTCCACAGAGTCTGTAGTATTCTGACTACTGTCCTCTGCAATATAAGAAGCCTTCAGATTGACAGGATTTTTAGAACCGTACTCCAGATAAAGTACAGGATCTCCTGCCTCCTGCGCCAGCTTATCAGAAGAAAACTGTAACACATCGATCGGGTTTCCTGTCACATGGACATTATACAGCTGTGACACCTGCAATACGAGGCAGGCATCATTTAATGATGTGGTATTGTTCTCTGCGTGAATATCACCCTCCAGACGGATCGTTCCCGATACACGTACCTTGGCATCTCCCATTGCCTTACCATACATGCTGATCGCCTGAAACTGACCTGTCTCCGTTTCCTCTTTCTTAACCTTAACAAACTCATTGGAATCATAGTTTAACAGATCACTTGTCTTATCATCCTTACTCTTCGCCTCATCCGTAACGGTGATGGTCATATCCTTAAAGTTTTTGACACAATTAAAATCTACAGCATTTTCCTGCTGATAATATATATTCTTTTCCTCTGTCGCCTTATTTGCAAGAATAGTTACTGTGCTCTTGGCATAACCGGCCACACCGGAAAAAAGCTTATCAGACCATTCTGCCGAAAGGGGACCTGTTACACTTGAAAGCTTGTATGTATTTCTAAATGCATTCTGGTTAATCTTCTTTACACTGTCCGGGATCACAACCGTTCCCAGATTATAACAATCCTCACAGATTCCTTCTGCCAATTCCTCTAATTTATTGGATTTAAAATTAATGGTTGTCAGATTGGATCTCTGAAATGCATTTTTACCAATGCTCTTTAAATTCTGTGCTGCCAGGAAATCTACACTGCGAAGTCCCGTATACTGCTTATAATACGATACTGTTTTGCCGGTACTTAAGGATGTAACGCTCTGGCTGATGTCCTGTGAAGTCTGTGCAAATGCTGAGTCTCCGATCGTCTCTAAGGATGTCGGGATCGTAATGCTGCCAAGACTCTTACATGACATAAATGCACTGCTTCCAATCTCTACCAGCTTGCCGGTAAACTCACCGTTTACAGTTTTGGAAGCCTCATCATAAAAGCCCTCTAATGCATAGCAGTCCTTAAATGCATTATTTCCAATGACCTCTACGTTTTTAGGAAGCTTTACAGACTTTAATCCGATAAATTTGATCGGATCATATGTCGTTTCTCCCAGGTCTCCTGTCTCTCCGGACGGAAGAGGCGTCGGCGTTACAAGGCAGTCTTTTTCTGAAATTTTATTGGTTGTATTTTCTTTGTAAGGATAAGATCCACAACCTGCACAAACATTTGCCGGAAGCTCTGTCAGACCATCACCGAAATAAATCTCTTTCAGCATACGGCTGTTCTGGAAAGCTCCCTCTCCAATCGATGTAACAGAATCCGGAATATATACGGTGCTATACCCTGCCGGATAAACCGGAACACAATACTTAGCCGCATAACCTACGCCATCGTCATCATATGCGGTGATCTCATAAAAGCCCGTACTCTCAAACGCATTCTTTTCGATGGTCGTTAAGGTTTCCGGAAAATGAAGCTCTCCCTTTACCATTTTATTGGTATATCCAATGGTTTCCAGTGCCCAGCAATTGCCAAAGCAGTCTTCCCCGATGCTCTCCAGGCCATCCGGAAGCTGTACTGACTGAAGCACCAGATCTGCATATGTGATCTTGTTTGTAGCCGCTTTGCTGCTTCCAAACAGCTCCTTCGGAAGCTCTGTCACCTGGCTTCCCTTTGCAAAGACAACCTCTTTCATCATATACATACCGGCAAAGGCAGATTCATCCAGTGTTGTGACACAGGCCGGAATCGTAACTTTCTTGAAATCGGTATATGAAAATGCAGATTTTCCAATGGAATCCAGCTTCGTCAGTCCGGCCAGAAAATCTTCGTTACAAATGGTACTGGCATTAAATGCACTGTTTCCAATTGTTTCCAATTTACTGTCTGCAGCCTCTCCATTAAAGGTAACCTTCATGCCTTCCATATTGGCTATAAGATCATTCCAGTTTTTCACATCACTGATATCACCGGTAAATGTATTGGCTCCTGCATTCTGGAATGCATATTCCGGTATTTCGGTAATATTTACGGACAGCTTGACATCCATCAGATTTCCTGTATGACGAAATGCAGATATTCCAAGCTTTTCAACCGTATTAGGCATCACAATCTCTTTAATATGAGAGCTTTCAAATGCTCCTTCACGAATATCTGTCAGCTTATCCGGAAGAATAACCTCTTCAATCAAACTCTTCAGGAATGTACTTTTACTGATCCATGTCATCTTTGTACTTTTCAGATCAATTGACGGGATCTTACTTGCAGAAAAAGCACCCTGTCCTACAGACTCTACCGTATCCGGAAGCTTATTGCTTTTATCACTTCCAAAAGTAAGTGCTCCTGTGGCAGCAAACGCCTGATCCAGAATACCGGTAAGCTTATCATCACAGAAGATCACATTTTCCAGCTTTTCGCAGTCATTGAACATCTGCGCCGGCACCATATGGGCATACTCTCCCGTAATAACCGGAACCTTGGCCTCTGTGATGGATTTACATCCACTAAACACAGCACTTCCCATTTCCTTTACTGTAGTTTTCATACTGGCGATGGAATCATTGGTCAATGCTCCACAAGTACCAAAAGCTGAATCTCCAAAATAATCTATATTGGATAAGTTGATGGACTCCAGCGAGGTACATCCATTAAATGCATTCTTTCCAATCCGGTTTATGGAATCCGGAAGCTTTACCTCCTGCAGGGACGCACATCCGTCAAATCCCTCCTCGCCAATTTCAACTGCTTTACACTGGCTCAGATCGAGTGAAGTCATATTACGTGCATATTTTAATCCCTTCAGATCATGAACATCTGCAGGAACAACAATTTCCTTCAGGTTAGCACTTCTTAAATCCTTGACCGTTGCATCCTCCCCTTTTCCGGTCTGCTCCCTCAGATATGCCAGCAACGCAGCATCCGCAATGATATCACTGTTTAATTTTTGATCATCATTGACCTGATCATCTGCTGCTTTCGCTTTCTGTACAATCTTAGGGATGATCCCTGCCGCAGAAAATGTATCCGCAGCCGGAGTACAGATCACAAGAGCAGACGCCAGCATAACACTCATGCAACGTCTTCTTACTTGTTTCCCAAAATTCTTTTTCATGTAATCTCCTTTCTGCTCCCCAGAGCAATGAAGACAGATCCCTGTAGATCCGTCATTTTTCTTTGTACTATGATTTTCTTTTGCATAAACCTGCACAAAAACTCCATTTTTATAATAACAAATTTATACATTATCGTCAATTAAACATTTTCGTTGCGGCAGCTCCTTTTCCTGATTTTAGTGCCCCCATTTATAAGCTTCTGCATACTATATAATGACATACAAAGTGATTTATAAGAATCATGTGAAAAAAATTTTTTCACAAAGTAAATGCCATCTGCTTTGCAAATATTATGGCTGTGATCCACCGGTGACGTAAAGGATCGACAACTTCTAGTTTGATGTGAATCTGATCAAAGATTACTCGATGATTGTAGCAACCTTACCAGATCCTACTGTACGTCCACCCTCACGGATAGCGAAGTTAAGACCCTGCTCCATAGCGATTGGGTGAATGAGCTCTACAGTAAGCTCTACGTTATCGCCTGGCATACACATCTCAACACCATCAGGAAGATTACATACACCTGTTACGTCAGTTGTTCTGAAGTAGAACTGTGGACGATAGTTATTGATGAAAGGAGTATGACGACCACCCTCCTCTTTCTTCAGTACATAAACCTGAGCTGTGAATTTCTTGTGGCAGGTAGTTGTACCAGGAGCTACAAGTACCTGACCTCTCTCGATATCCTCTCTCTTGATACCACGAAGAAGAGCACCGATGTTATCACCAGCCTGAGCCTCATCAAGAAGCTTACGGAACATCTCGATACCTGTTACAGTAGTCTTCTGAACCTCTTCCTTAACACCAACGATCTCAACTTCCTCGTTGAGATGGAGAACACCACGCTCTACTCTACCAGTTGCAACAGTACCACGACCGGTAATTGTGAAGATATCCTCGATAGGCATCAGGAATGGCTTATCTGTAGCACGCTCTGGATCTGGAATGAACTCATCAACTGCATCCATAAGCTCCATGATCTTGTCGCCCCACTCACCGTTTGGATCCTCAAGAGCCTTAAGAGCAGAACCCTTGATGATTGGACAGCCTTCGAAACCATACTCCTCAAGTGCCTCAGTTACTTCCATCTCTACGAGCTCGATCAGCTCCTCATCGTCAACCATATCACACTTGTTAAGGAATACTACGATATAAGGTACGTTTACCTGACGGGACAGAAGGATATGCTCCTTTGTCTGAGCCATAACACCATCAGTAGCAGCTACTACGAGGATAGCACCATCCATCTGAGCAGCACCAGTGATCATGTTCTTTACATAATCGGCATGGCCTGGGCAGTCAACGTGTGCGTAATGTCTCTTCTCTGTCTGATACTCAACGTGAGCAGTAGAGATTGTGATACCACGCTCTCTCTCCTCTGGAGCCTTATCAATATCTTCAAAGTTCTCAGCTGAGTTACCAGGAACTCTTGCAGCAAGTACCTTTGTGATTGCAGCAGTAAGTGTTGTTTTACCATGATCTACGTGACCGATGGTACCAATGTTACAATGGGGTTTGGTTCTTTCAAACTTTTCTTTAGCCATTTTTAATTATCCTCCTTAAATTCATACGACTCATAGTCTGCCCATCACGGACAAATTTCACGCTATGGGCATTATTATATTGCACTTTACAGGAATTTTCAAGTGCTTTTTATACTATGAGACACATTTTTACTAACATTTTCTAAAATTATTTTTCTTTAGAAGCAAGCACCTTGTCCTGAACATTCTTTGGACACTGCTGATACTTCTCAAAGAACATTGAGTAGTTACCACGTCCCTGTGTGCTGGAACGAAGCTCTGTTGAGTAACCGAACATCTCAGCAAGCGGTACATACGCACGTACGATCTTTCCGCCACCGATATCGTCCATACCTTCGATCTGACCACGTTTTGCGTTCAGACTTCCGATAACGTCGCCCATGTACTCCTCAGGCATAGTTACCTCAACCTTCATGATCGGCTCAAGGAGAACAGGATTACCCTGCTTCATAGCGTCCTTGAATGCCATAGATCCGGCAATGTGGAATGCCATCTCGGATGAATCGACCTCATGGTAAGAACCATCCCATACATTCGCATGTACACCAAGTACCGGATATCCACCAAGGATACCTGCCTGTGCAGCTTCCTCGATACCCTCGCCAACAGCTGGGATATACTCTTTAGGAATAGCACCACCGACAACGGTAGACTCGAACTTGAATGTCTCCTCACCGTTTGGATCCATTGGCTCAAATTTAACCTTACAATGTCCGTACTGACCACGTCCACCGGACTGCTTAGCATACTTGCTGTCGATATCAACAGCCTTTGTGATTGTCTCTTTGTATGCTACCTGTGGAGCACCAACATTTGCTTCTACCTTAAACTCACGAAGGAGACGGTCTACGATAACGTCCAGATGAAGCTCACCCATTCCGGCGATAATTGTCTGACCAGTCTCTGTATCTGTATGAGCACGGAATGTAGGATCCTCTTCTGCAAGCTTTGCAAGAGCCTCACCCATCTTACCCTGATCGTTCTTTGTCTTAGGCTCGATCGCGAGCTCGATAACCGGCTCAGGGAATTCCATAGACTCAAGAATTACCGGATGCTGCTCATCACAGATAGTATCACCTGTTGTGGTAGTCTTGAAACCTACGGCTGCAGCGATATCTCCGGAATAAACCTTATCAATCTCGCTACGGCTGTTTGCGTGCATCTGTACGATACGTCCGACACGCTCTTTCTTATCCTTTGTTGCATTCAGTACATAAGAACCGGAGTTCAGTGTACCGGAATAAACACGGAAGAATGCGAGCTTTCCTACGAACGGATCTGTCATGATCTTGAATGCAAGTGCTGCAAACGGCTCATCATCGGATGACTTACGGATAACCTCGTTACCCTCCTCGTCAACACCTGTAATATCAGGGATATCTGTTGGTGCAGGCATGAACTCGATAACACCATCGAGAAGCTTCTGAACACCTTTGTTCTTGTATGCAGAACCGCAGTATACCGGAACTGCCTCACAAGCGATCGTTCCCTTACGGAGAGCTTTCTTGAGCTCATCGATAGATGGCTCCTCACCCTCAAGATACTTCTCAAGGAGATCATCATCCAGCTCACAAACCTTCTCAATCAGGTTGTCATGCCATTCCTGTGCAAGATCCTTCAGATCATCAGGAATCTCTGTAATCTCGATGTCAGTACCCTCATCATTTTTATAATAGTATGCATCCATCTCGAAGAGGTCGATCAGACCGATAAAGTCATCTTCCTTTCCGATAGGGATCTGTACTGGGATTGCATTCTTGCCCAGACGATCAATGATTGTCTGAACAGACATGAAAAAGTCTGCACCCATCTTGTCCATCTTATTGATGAACGCCATACGTGGTACATTATATGTGTCTGCCTGACGCCATACATTCTCTGACTGTGGCTCAACACCGGCCTTTGCATCAAATACACCGACAGCACCATCCAGTACACGCAGAGAACGCTCTACCTCTACAGTAAAGTCTACGTGGCCCGGAGTATCGATGATGTTGATACGATGCTCTAAAGCACCAGCCTTTGGTTTATGATGATCCTCAAGTGTCCAGTGGCATGTGGTAGCAGCGGAAGTAATTGTGATACCTCTCTCTTTCTCCTGCTCCATCCAGTCCATCGTAGACGCACCATCATGAGTCTCACCAATCTTATAGTTTACACCGGTATAATAAAGAATACGCTCTGTCAAAGTGGTCTTACCCGCATCGATATGAGCCATGATACCGATATTTCTTGTTCTGTCAAGTGGATATTCTCTTCCAGCCAAGGTCGTTTACCTCCTCTATGAATCTTACCAGCGATAATGTGCAAACGCCTTGTTTGCCTCTGCCATTTTGTGCATATCTTCTTTTCTCTTAACGGCAGCGCCAGTATTGTTTGATGCATCAAGAATCTCGTTAGCAAGTCTTTCCTTCATTGTCTTCTCGCCTCTCTTACGTGAGAACAGAGTCAGCCAACGAAGAGCCAGTGCCTGTCTTCTGTCAGGTCTAACCTCGATAGGTACCTGATAAGTAGCACCACCAATACGTCTTGCCTTTACCTCAAGCTGAGGCATGATATTATTCATAGCCTCCTCGAATACCTCGAGAGCGTCCTTACCGGACTTCTCAGCGATCTGCTCAAATGCACCATAAACGATTTTCTGAGCAACACCTTTCTTACCATCTAACATGATATTGTTGATCAGCTTTGTAACAACCTTGCTCTTGTAGACAGGATCTGCTAATACATCTCTTTTCTGTATATGTCCTTTACGTGGCACGTTACTTCCCTCCTTAATATTATTTGACAATACTACACAGCCGACACTGCATCAGCGTATTGTCATCATTAATTCATCGGTACTCACGAATTTCTGTGTCCGCACCAGGTTAATCAGTAAAAATTAATCCGGCACATCCCCAAATTAGTGAATGATTACTTCTTAGGTCTCTTTGCTCCATACTTAGAACGACCCTGCTTTCTGTTTGCAACACCGGCTGTATCGAGTGTACCACGGATAATATGATATCTGGTACCTGGCAAATCCTTTACTCTTCCACCACGGATGAGTACAACGCTATGCTCCTGAAGGTTATGACCCTCACCTGGGATATAAGTTGTAACCTCGATACCGTTTGAGAGACGAACTCTGGCGGTCTTTCTAAGAGCTGAGTTAGGCTTCTTAGGTGTAGCAGTACGAACTGCAGTACAAACACCTCTCTTCTGTGGAGAGCTCTGAGCTACAGTCTTCTTATTCAAAGAATTGTAGGTGTACTGAAGTGCAGGAGAATTAGACTTCTTTGAAGAAACCTTTCTTCCCTTTCTTACTAACTGGTTAAATGTTGGCATTAATTTTCACCTCCTGTGATCATAATTAAAATACGCAAAAAAGTACGCAAAAACACGCACTTGATAAGTATATTATCACCGTGCGTGTTTGTCAAGCCTTTATTCTTCAAATTTTATGTAAAATTTTATTTATTATTTTAATTTGATCTCCTGGATCGTTGTGTCATTAAAGAGATAATACCGGTTTCTTTTGGAACTGCGGAAAAAGTAATCCACGCCTTCCTCCACCGTCGCATGAAAACGAAGCACTCCATTTAACCGGAAAACTCCACATTCCTTGGCCGACCGGAACAGGATCTCATTGCCGGACAGACAGATGTCATTGTAATCCTCCGCAAAATTAAACGCGGATACCTTACTGCCCTTTAGATTGTAGATATTCATTTGATACGGTGTCTTCCTGCTGCCTGTCTCCAGAACTATGCCAATATTGTTTTTATTGTACAAAACACTCCTAATATTCCGGCGGACCTTCTTTTGTATGATCTGCTTTGGCTGCTTCATCCCCTTCCATACATAAAAGCCGCGGTCCGAAAACAGTACCACCTGATCATCTGACAAAAAGTGGATATCTGTAACTAAAGAATCCCTGTAATTTTTCGCCCCGACAATACAGTCGGAATTTTTACCGACATCCGAAAAATTATAAAAAACAACCCGGCTTTCCACTTCCCCGTCCACAACGCAGATATAGGAAGCCGATACACTTGTTCCGTCCGGTGAGATCGCCATACACACCGTATAGCCGTCATCTACATTGGTAGGTATCTTGACCAGCAGCTTCGATGACACATCATATGGATTATATATATTGATCATGTCGGACGACGTATCCTCCAGCAAAAGTGCGACCAGCCCCTGTCCGGACACATCTGCCTGCTTTATTTCATAGTCCACGGACAACTCGGAAGCCTCATGCTTTCCGTTATATATCACGGCATCCTTTCCTCCAATGTCCGCCACAAGAATATACTGCCCCTGCGTCACAACAACAGGGTTGCTCATCTCATAGCTCCCGGTCCACAAAACCTTTCCGCTCATGCTGACTCCGGAAATGCCATCCTTGCTGTATTTGATAAACTCTCCATCACCGCTGATATATTTCTCTGCATCCGCATCCTGTCTCTGGCTCTCGTTGAGCACCTCATACTCTGTATACCGTTTATTGATATAACCGTTGATCAGCAGGATAAAAATCCCAACTGCGACAATAACACTGGCAATGCATATCATAATAAACACCCGGTTATGCCAAATGACAGCTTTCGGCTCTGATGCATTTATTTCTTCTGACATATCTATGCTCCAATCTGCAAAAAAGTGATAGTCCACAGGACTACCACTTATTTTACATAACTTTGGTTGATTATACAACCTCCCCTTTTATTTTTTATAGTCAGGCAATACAATGCACTGTCCTTCATAGATTTCGTCCGCATCCTTCAGTCCGTTTGCTTTTTTTACCTTCTTTTCATATGAAAGATCATGATATTGTTTCCATACGATCTGGGACAATGTATCTCCTTTCCGTACCACATAGCTTTGTCTTGTGGTTCCGGCGCTTGTCCTTTTTGTCTCTCCCGTATCCCCGGATCCCCGGACCGGTTTGTATGATGTGAACTTTTCTTTTGGGATGATTTTGTTTTTTTCTCCTCTCCTGCCGGAGCCTTAATCTGTTCGGTTGTTTTACGCCTTGCAGTATCCGGGGTGTTATCTGCCGTTGGATCCGGAGTGTCCGATGCACTCTCTGCACTTTGAAACGGGATCTGCTGCACTGTATTTTGCGCCTGTCTTGACATGGCCGCCACATCCTCCTGCTGCTTTCCCACATATTCTGTCAGGGTATCCACTGTCTGCTCCATCTTCTGGATCCTTGCCGTACTGTCTAACATGGTATGCACCCCGAACAGCAGGGCGATCCCCGCCGCTACGGCTCCACAATACGCCAGAAGCTGCAGATTCTTTTTCCGTTCCTCCTTCTCTTCGATCACATGACGCATGGACACTGTTACAGTATCTTCATAATCGCCATCGATGCTTTCCGGCTCCTTGGTGTCATCCAGCATAAAATTCTGCATCTGGGGATTTTTTTCAAAATATACATAATATCCCGACATTTCCTTCAGCATATTTCTCTGCCACAAA
>CADAKW010000090.1 GCA_902788645.1 uncultured Lachnospiraceae bacterium | reverse complement strand
AAAGGAGGCAGGCGGTTTCCTGCATCTGATCAATTCCGGAGCAGCTTGTCTGGATGCCTGTGGAGAGGTCAAGGACGAGAACGGCAACGGCGTGATCAAGCCATTCTGGGAGATGACAGAGGCAGACCAGAAGGCATGTCTGGAGGCAACGGAGTGGTGTGCTGCCGATAACGGATACTTCCGTGGCGGTGGATTCTCTTCCAGATATCTTACCAGAGCAGAAATGCCTGCAACAATGATCCGTCTGAATCTGGTCAAGGGACTGGGACCGGTTCTGCAGATCTGCGAGGGTTATACCATCAATCTGCCGGATGAGGTATCTGACAAGATCTGGAAGCGTACAGACTATACATGGCCTTGTACCTGGTTCGCTCCTCGTGTTACCGGTGAGGGTGCATTCAAGACTGCATATGATGTTATGAACAACTGGGGTGCCAACCATGGTGCTATCAGCTATGGTCATATCGGTGCAGATCTGATCACACTGGCATCAATCCTCAGAATCCCGGTATGCATGCATAATGTACCGGAGGAGGATATCTTCCGTCCATCCGCATGGAATGCGTTTGGTATGGATAAAGAGGGACAGGATTACCGCGCATGTGCCGCATACGGACCTCTTTACAAATAGTTTCTATTTTGACCGTAGAATGAAAGTATGGTATACTTATCTGTACGTGGGACAATATGGCTTGTACAGGTGGGTATACCATATTGTTTATTAAGAGAAAATGTGCACATGGCAATTTTTTGCCGGTAAGTTTTGCCTGCGGTGCTGAGCCGGCAGGTAGAGAAAGGAATGTAAGAGGATTATGTTTGAACAGGAAATCGAAAGTATTGCAGCTGGCGGAAGTAATGAGGAGATTTATTACAATCTGCTGAATCTCACCAAAAGAGCCATTGATCAGAAGGGACGGATTGAGGGAAAGAAAAAAGTATATTACATATCAGCAGAGTTTCTGATCGGAAAGCTTTTATCCAATAATCTGATCAATCTGGGTCTTTATGATCAGGTCAATGAAGCACTGAAAAAGCATGGAAAGTCCATGGCTGATATTGAGGAGATTGAGCCGGAGCCATCTCTTGGTAATGGCGGACTTGGCCGTCTGGCTGCATGCTTCCTGGATTCCATTGCGACGTTGGGACTGCCGGGAGACGGTGTGGGACTGAACTATCATCTGGGATTGTTTAAGCAGGTATTTGAGCAGAATATGCAGAAGGAGACTCCGAATCCATGGATCCAGGATCAGAGCTGGCTTCGCCGGACGGATGTGGGATATCCTGTTATTTTCAATAATAAGACAGTTCAGTCGGTGATGTATGAAATTGATGTTACAGGCTATGATAATAAGGTGAATACATTGAAGCTGTTTGATCTGGACAGTGTGGATGATTCTATTGTTCAGGGAGACAGTATCTGGTTTAACAAGGATGAGATCACAAAGAATCTCACATTATTCCTTTATCCGGATGACAGCGATGTACAAGGGCAGCTGCTTCGTATTTATCAGCAGTATTTTATGGTCAGCAATGCCGCACAGCTTATTATTGATGAGGCACTGGCAAAGGGAAGTACCCTTTATGATCTGCCGGACTATGCCGTTGTTCAGATCAATGATACCCATCCAACCATGGTGATTCCGGAGCTGATCCGTCTGCTGGTCAACCGCGGTATTGAGATGAATGATGCCATTGGCATTGTATCCAGAATGTGTGCCTATACCAACCACACTATCCTTGCAGAGGCTCTGGAGAAGTGGCCGATGTGGTATCTGGAAAAGGTTGTACCACAGCTTGTACCGATCATTAAGATGCTGGATGTCAAGGTAAAGGAGAAATACTCTGACCCTAGAGTTGCCATTATTGATGAGAACAATACTGTCCATATGGCACATATCGACATTCACTACAGCACCAGCGTAAACGGTGTAGCGTATCTGCACACAGAGATCCTGAAGAATTCTGAGCTGAAGCCGTTCTATGATCTCTATCCGCAGAAGTTTAACAATAAGACAAACGGTATTACATTCCGCCGCTGGCTGCTTCACTGCAACCACCAGTTGACCGATTATATCACAGACAAGATCGGAGCTGACTTTAAGAAGGATGCATCCAAGCTGGAGGATCTGTTAAAGTATCAGGATGATCAGAAGGTTCTCGATGATATTTATGAGATCAAGCGTCAGAAAAAGAAAGAGCTGGCAGCATATCTCAAGGAAAAGGAGAACATCACAGTCGATGAAAATTCTGTTTTTGATGTACAGGTAAAACGTCTCCATGAGTACAAGCGTCAGCAGATGAATGCGCTGTATGTGATCCATAGATATATGGATATTAAGGCCGGCAATAAGCCAAAGACACCGGTAACGGTTATTTTTGGAGCGAAGGCAGCACCGGCATATACCATTGCGAAGGATATTATCCATCTGATCCTCTGCCTGTCAGAGCTGATCAATAACGATCCGGAGGTGAGTCCTTACCTCAAGGTTGTTATGCTGGAGAACTACAATGTTTCTTACGCTGAGAAGGTGATTCCGGCAGCAGATATTTCCGAGCAGATCTCACTGGCATCCAAGGAGGCAAGTGGAACCGGCAATATGAAATTTATGCTCAACGGTGCCATCACTCTTGGTACAGAGGATGGAGCTAACGTCGAGATCCACCAGTTTGTGGGCGATGACAATATCTATATCTTTGGTAAGTCCAGTGAAGAGGTTATTGAGCATTATGCCAAGGCAGATTATAGTGCAGAATCTATCTACGATGCAGATCCGGAGATCGCAAAGCTTGTGGATTTCATTATCAGCAAGGAAATGTTTGCGGTAGGCAATAAAAAGAGCCTGATACGTCTGTATATGGAGCTTCTGACAAAGGACTGGTTTATGACCCTGCTTGATGTAAAGGAATATATCCAGGTCAAGGAAAAGATGCTTGCGGACTATGCAGACAAAAAATCCTGGGAAAAGAAAATGATAGTAAACATTGCAAAGGCCGGATTCTTCTCATCCGATCGTACGATCGCACAGTACAATGAGGATATCTGGCATCTGTAGGAGTAAATAAAACATGATGCTTACGGCAATCATATCTCCGGGAGTGGCAGGTGTCGTACTTTTGGTGGTTCTTGCAGGCGGATATCTGCTGAACAGGATCATTCAGAAAAAGTACGGCTATACGCCGGAGCGAGAGAAGGAATTGGAAGAGGCAAGAGAAGAAGGGGCCTCTGACCATAGATCACACCCATCGTGTGAAAAGAAACGTTACTGAGGTGAAAATATTGATGGCGCTATGGGAGCGCAGAATTGGAGGAAAACGTGAAAAGAATTGGTTTTTTGACAAGTGGTGGTGACTGTCAGAGTTTAAATGCAACTATGCGTGGTGTGGCCAAGACATTGTATCAGGCAAACCCTGATGTGGAGATCTATGGTATTCTGGAGGGATACAAAGGGCTGATCTACGGCAATCGTCGTAAAATGGAGCCGAAGGATTTCTCCGGAATATTAACAGAGGGTGGAACCATTATCGGAACCTCCAGACAGCCTTTCAAGAAGATGGGTGAGCCGGACGAGAACGGTCTTGATAAGGTAAAAGCCATGTTGGACAATTACAAAAAGTGGAAGCTTGACTGTCTGGTGATCCTGGGAGGAAACGGTACACACAAAACAGCCAATCTTCTCAGTGAGAAAGGCTGCAATGTGGTCACTCTTCCCAAGACCATTGACAATGATATCTGGGGAACGGATATTACATTTGGTTTCCAGAGCGCAGTAAATATTGCAACCAATGCCATCGACTGCATCCATACCACGGCAGCTTCCCATGGACGTGTCTTTATCGTAGAGGTCATGGGACACAAGGTAGGCTGGCTGACACTTCATGCCGGCATTGCAGGTGGCGCAGACATCATTCTTCTGCCAGAGATTCCATATGATATTGATTCAGTGGTAAAGGCTCTGGAGAAAAGAAGTGCTCAGGGCAAGCGTTTCTCCATTCTGGCAGTGGCAGAGGGTGCTATTTCCAAGGAGGATGCAGCACTCAGCAAGAAGGAGCTTAAGGCCAAGAGAAAGAAAATGGCATATCCTTCTATCTCTTATGAGATCGGCGCGCAGATTCAGGAAAAGACAGGTCAGGAGGTGCGTATCACGGTTCCGGGCCATATGCAGCGAGGCGGAGAGCCGTGTCCTTACGACCGTGTTCTTTCCACACGTCTTGGTGCGGCGGCAGCCCAGCTGATCTTGAAGGAGAAGTATGGCTATATGGTAGGTATGGTAAATGGAGAGACTGTACCGGTGCCGCTTTCTGAGGTGGCAGGCAAGCTGAAAATGGTAGATCCAAAGGCTTCCATTATTCAGGAGATTAAAGAAATGGGAATTTGCTTTGGCGACTAGATAGGAGATAATTATGTCATATACGGCGCTATATCGAAAGTTCCGTCCATCGGGCTTTGATGAGGTAAAAGGACAAGATCAGATCGTAACGACTCTGCGCAATGAGATAAAGACGAACCGCATTGGTCATGCTTATCTGTTTTGCGGAACCCGTGGAACGGGTAAGACATCGGTTGCAAAGATCATGGCAAAGGCAGTAAACTGCGAGTCTCCGATAGATGGAAGCCCGTGTAACCGGTGTGCGATGTGCCAGAAGATCAATAGTCAGACCTCTATGAATGTAATAGAGATCGATGCAGCCTCCAACAATGGTGTGGGAAATATCCGTGATATCATTGATGAGGTGCAGTATTCTCCCACAGAGGGGCGTTATAAGGTTTATATCATCGATGAGGTTCATATGCTTTCTACAGGAGCGTTTAATGCGCTTTTGAAGACATTGGAGGAACCGCCGGAATACGTTATTTTTATTCTGGCAACCACAGAGGTACACAAAATTCCGATCACGATCCTGTCCAGATGTCAGAGGTATAATTTTAAAAGAATTACAATAGATACCATCCAGGCGAGGTTGAGAGAGCTGGTGGATAAGGAACAGCTGGAGGTAGAGGATAAGTCTCTGCGCTATATTGCCAAGACGGCTGATGGTTCCTTGCGAGATGCCCTGAGTCTGCTGGATCAGTGTATTGCGTTTTATCTGGGGCAGGCGTTAACCTATGATAAGGCGCTGGAAGTGCTGGGGGCTGTAGATACGGCAGTATACAGCCGTATGTTCCGGTATGTGGCGTCGTATGATGCGGTTGGCTGTCTGGAGCTGGTGGAAGAAATGGTGGTAAGCGGCAGGGACCTCACACAGTTTATTAACGAGTTTGTCTGGTATATGAGAAACCTTCTTCTGGTGGGAAGCTCGGCGCAGGGAAGCGATCTGGTGGATGTTTCCGGCGAACAGATGGCAGATATGCAGGAAGAAAGTAAAATGCTGTCTCAGGAGATATTGATCCGTTATATCCGTATTTTATCGGAACTGTCCAATCAGATCCGATATGCTGTCCAAAAGAGGATCCTTATTGAGGTGGCCCTGATCAAGCTCTGCAAGCCGCAGATGGATAAGAAACAGGATATAACCTCGATCCTGCAGCGTTTGGACAATCTTGAAAAAAAGCTGGAAAACGGAGTGGCTGCAGCCGGTACACAGGGAGTGGCTGCCGCGATACCGCAGACACCGGCAGCAGGTACGGGAGACAGCGGGGAAACCAGAATATGTCCTAAGGCATTGCCGGAGGATATACAGGAGCTGTTAAAGATATGGCCGCAGGTGTACAGTAAGTGTGGACCGGTGGAGCAGATCGCATTGAAAAATGCAAAACGAACCTTGGGAGAAAATGGGGCTTTGGTGCTTCAGTTCTCGGATCCGACGGATGGTGGTATTTTCCAGCAGGATGAAGGAAAACGTCTGGAGGAATTGGGAACCATTATTCAAAATGTGCTTGGAAAGAATGTAGAGATCCAGATCAGGATCGTTTCTGAAAAGGTACAGGAGCAATATGAAGATATTGGAAGTATTGTTCATTTTGACGGAATAGAAATTATTGATGAATAGAAAGGCAGGAAATAAAAGATGGCTAAAAGAGGTGGATTTCCGGGAGGAATGCCGGGAAATATGAATAATCTGATGAAGCAGGCCCAGAGAATGCAGCGTCAGATGGAAGAAAAGACAAAGGAGCTGGAGGAAAAAGAGTTTGAGGCTTCTGCCGGTGGCGGAGTTGTAACCGTAAAGGTATCCGGGAATTAGAGGATCTGATCATGGCAGCAACCAATGAGGCACTTCGTAAGATGGAAGAGGAAAATGCCCAGGTGATGCAGCAGCTCACAGGAGGCCTTGGCGGCATGGGCGGCGGATTATTCTAAATTTACCAAAAACATACCGAAGGGAAAGTGACCAAAATGGATGTATATAGTAGTCAGATCACTGCTCTGGTGGAACAATTGTCAAGACTTCCCGGTATCGGTGCAAAGTCGGCGCAAAGGCTGGCATTTCATATATTGAATATGCCGGAGGATCAGGTGATGAGCCTGTCACAGGCGATGACAAATGCCAAGAAAAATGTACATTATTGCAAACAATGCTGCACATATACAGATCAGGAGCTGTGTCCTATCTGTGCCAGTGAAAAAAGAAATCATCGTGTCATTATGGTGGTAGAAAATCCAAGAGATCTGGCAGCGTATGAAAAGACAGGAAAATACGATGGAGTATATCATGTGCTTCATGGTGCGATATCTCCGATGCTTGGGATCGGTCCCGCTGATATCAGATTGCGGGAGCTGATGGTACGTCTCCGGCAGGATGTGGATGAAGTGATCGTGGCAACCAACAAAAATCTGGAGGGGGATGCCACAGCCACATATATCAGTAAACTGGTGAAGCCGACCGGAATCAAGGTGAGCAGGATCGCCAGTGGTGTTCCGGTGGGAGGAGATCTAGAATATATCGATGAAGTGACGCTCCTGCGGGCTTTGGAAGGAAGAACAGACATGTAGTGTCCGGAGGATTCCCTGAGAAATAAAACCGGCCAGTTCTGCTACGGTTAGCAGTCTGGTGGTCTGAAGGGTCAGATGGTTATTGCTGCCGGAATGATTGACGATTCCGGTGATATGGATGTCGCCCGCGGCGGGCAGATCGTGACTGACGCCGATGCCGGGACGGAGGCTTCCTGTACCGAGCGTGACACAACCAATGTGTTCCGGAACGCCCAGAGATGCATCAATAGCAATGATAAAAGGATTGGAATAACGGTTGTATATAGAAGAGAGTGTATCAGACAGATTTCCGGCATGAACGGTATGTCTGAGACTTCCGTATACGGCCGTTTTTTTTGTGCAGTTAGACAGGGTCAGGGAGGTGATCAGCTGATGTCCCACCAAAGGTCCCAGACTGTCTCCTGTTGCACGGTCAGAGCCAATGCACAAAAAAACAACCGGTCTGTTTCCGGTCTGAGCGATCATTTCCTGTAAGGAACTGCAGAATTTATTGAGGCTCTTTGCAGCAGAAGGGGCGAAATAGAGAGTTGTATTAGTCATGATAATGTCCTTTCCGTGAATATTGTTTTGATTGGTACTATAAGTATGCCCTCGAAGAAAAAAACTAAACCTCCGTTTTTAGATCCTGTTGTCGAAAAATTTCCCGTGAAAAAGAGCAGGGAGGCATTGCTTCGACAGGAAATATCACCTCATAAATGTTATATTAACCAAAAAATAAGTAGTGAGGTGCGAGGTAATGGAGGAGACGATCAATGGAACAAAAGAAGAAAAGAAAATTTATGATTATAAAACATTTCCGAAAAATGTCCGTCAGATAGGTGTCCCTCTTCCCGGACAGAAGGTATATTTGGAAGATTATGTGATCACATATCTGAAGCAGAGCTTTGTGCACGCACAGGAACCGGTTGTTGTTCTTTTGCTTGGAAAATATGGAGAGAATAATGCAAAAAACGCAGCATTTATATACGGAGCAATGACGTTAGAGGAGAAGGAAATACTGGAAAACGGAAAGATTTCGAAGGAAACGTGGGATCAGGCGTATCAGGTGATGCGCGAAAGCTTTCCGGAGGCAGAGGTGCTTGGCTGGGCCTGCGGCGTGCCTATGTGGAGCGGCAGTGTGGACAGTCAGGTACGTAAGCTGCAGAAGACAGAGTTTGCAAAGGAAAACAGAACATTATTTTTGTGGGATCTGAGTGAAAAAGAGGAAAAGATATTTTTGTGGCAGAGAAATATGCTGAAGGAAATGTCGGGATATTATGTATATTTTGAAAAAAATCCCCAGATGCAGAATTTTATGCTGGATGACACCAAGGA
>CADAKW010000089.1:6485-7001 GCA_902788645.1 uncultured Lachnospiraceae bacterium | reverse complement strand
CTCCTTTTACCGGAGGCTTTTTCATAATCTGGACCGGATGGATCAGAAATATCTGGTGCTGGAGACATTGGAAAGCCCCCGGTTTTATGATGGAGAGCTTTTGAAGGAGGCACTGTATGAAGCCAACAAATCCATGACGGAGCATGTCAATGAAAGCCGCAGGGTAATGCGGGAGTTTAAGGATTTCATAGAAATGTGGGTTCATCAGGTGAAGCTTCCTGTGGCAAGTCTCCTGCTTTTGTGTCACAATCATCCCGATGAAAACAATAAAAAATATACCGAACAGCTTCGGCGTATCGACCGTTATACGGAGCAGGTGCTGTATTATACCAGAGCGGAGCATTCGGAGAAGGATTATCTGATCCAGGAGTGTTCTCTGGCAGGGATCATTCATCATACTGCCATGAAAAATAAAGACGATCTGTTGGAAAATAAAGTGGAATTTCAGGTAGAAAACTGTGATCTGACCGTGGTGACCGATGAAAAATGGATGGAATTTGTGCTGGATCAGATCGT
>CADAKW010000089.1:0-6478 GCA_902788645.1 uncultured Lachnospiraceae bacterium | reverse complement strand
ATATGGGATAATGGGATCGGCATTGCTGCCGGGGATCTGCCGCGGTTATTTGAAAAGTCCTTTACCGGAAGCAACGGACGTATTTTTCATCATATGGAGGCAAAATCAACCGGAATGGGTCTGTACATTGCCCATAATATGTGCGAAAAGCTGGGACATCAGATTGAAGTGGAGTCAAAGGAGGGAGAATATACCCGGATCAATATTACATTTTTGTAATGTACAGTCAGTTTGAAAAAACGACAGGAGCCGGATTCCCCGATACAATAAGGAAAACGTGATCAGTACAGTGAATGGCAGTGACTATCTTTGACAGCAGTGGGATAGAAGGCTTCACGGTACGGGAAAGGGGAAACAAAATGGACAAAACATTACAGGTAGAACATTTGGAAAAATATTATGGAAGCAGGTCAAGTCTCACCAAGGCGATCGACGATCTGTCCTTTGACGTGAAGCCACAGGAGTTTGTGGCGATCATGGGAGCATCCGGAAGTGGAAAGACAACACTTTTGAATTGTATTTCTACGGTAGACAGACCCACAGCAGGTCATATTTTCGTGGACGGAGAGGACATTACGAAGTTAAAAGGTGAGGCGTTAAACCGGTTCCGGAGAGAGCGGTTCGGTTTTATCTTTCAGGACTTTAATCTGTTGGATACCCTGACAGCATATGAGAATATTGCGCTGGCGCTGTCGATCCAGAATGTAAAAGCGGCGGAGATTGACAAGCGGGTTATCAAGGCGGCAAAGGATCTGGATATTGTGAATGTCCTGAGAAAATATCCTTATGAGATGTCCGGTGGACAGAAGCAGCGGGTGGCATCGGCAAGAGCCATTGTGACAGAGCCGAAGCTGATCCTGGCAGATGAGCCTACCGGTGCTCTGGATTCCAAATCCTCCAGACTATTGCTGGAGAAGTTCCGGTATATGAACCGGGAGCTGCAGGCAACGATCCTGATGGTCACCCATGATTCTTTTTCTGCAAGCTACGCTTCCAGAGTTGTTTTCATTAAAGACGGAAAACTGTTTCATGAAATTCACCGGGGAGATTCTTCGAAAAAGGAATTTTTCGGACAGATCATTGATGTGCTCGCTTTGTTAGGAGGTGACGTCAGCGATGCTCTTTAAAATAGCCTGGAAAAATATGAGAAAAAGTATAAAGGATTATACGATTTATTTCTTTACCATTGTCATTGGTGTGGCAATATTTTATATCTTTAATTCATTGGGTTCCCAGACAGTTATGATGAATGTATCTGCGGATACCAGAGAGATCATTAAAATGATGACAACGATCATGTCGGGACTCAGTGTGTTCGTCTCCTTTGTGCTGGCGTTTCTGATCATCTATGCCAACCGTTTTCTGATGAAACGAAGGAACCGGGAGTTTGGAATTTATCTGACTCTTGGTATGGGCAAACGCAAGGTTTCCGGAATACTGGTGTTAGAGACACTGGTGGTAGGAGCCTTCTCACTTGTGGCAGGTCTCGGGATCGGCATTTTTGCCTCCCAGTTTATGAGTGCCTTTGTGGCAAACATGTTTGATGCGGATATGACCAAGTACCGGTTTATCTTTTCGGGGGATGCCTGCATCAAAACCGTGATCTGCTTTGTGATCATTTACGGGATCGTGATCCTGTTTAATACCATTAATATCAGTCGCTGTAAGCTGATCAATCTGATCTATGCAGGACGCAGATCCGAAAAGCTCCGTATGAAAAATCCGTGGATCTGTACGATCGTTTTCATTGTGGCAGCGATCGCACTGGGACGCTGTTATTATCTGGTAGGGAGTGATAAGGTGGATATTTCGCTGGATGGTCTGAAATGGATCCTGATCACGGGAGTTGTGAGCACGTTTCTGGTCTTCTGGTCGGTATCCGGTCTGCTGCTTCGCATCGTCATGTCTATCAAAAAGCTGTATTATAAAGGGCTCAACAGCTTTGTCCTTCGCCAGCTTAGCAGCAAGATCAACACCACGGTATTTTCCATGACCATCATCTGTCTGATGCTTTTTGTGACCATCTGTGTACTGACCTCAGCCTTTGCCATCAAAAATACCATGACGGCAAATCTCAAAAAAATGGCTCCGGCGGATATTGAGTTTAAGGTAAATATGAATCTGGATCTTTTTGCTGGAGAGGATGAGGAATACAGCCGGAAGCAGATAGAAAATTCCCATTTCAATGTAGTGCAGAGATATGAAAAGAAGAAGGTGGATCTGAATAAATATTTGAAGGAATCCTGTGAGGTTAAGGTTTACCGCAGTCCCAAACTGACTTTTGCAGAGTTTTGCGGAGATACCATTAAGGATGTTAAGGAACAGTATCCTTTTATGATCGTAAATTCCGCAGAGGACATTGTAACGATCAGTGATTACAACCGGTTAATGGAGCTGTTTGGCAGTAAGAAATATACACTGGCAGAGGATGAATATATGGTTGTCGCCAATTTTGACGGACTCATACCGGCCAGAGATCAGGTATTGTCACAGGGGAGACAGTTAAATGTATTCGGAAAGAAATTAAAGCCAAAATACAAGGAATGTCAGGATGGTTTTATGGATATTTCTTCCAAGAAATTAAATACGGGATTTCTGGTGGTACCGGATGATGTCGTGCAGGAAAAATGGATCGCAGAGGATTGTCTGTTTGGAAATTATAAGGCAGTTACCAAACAGGAGGTGCGCAAGCTGGAGGATGAGCTTCGGAAGCTGCCATTAAAGAGTACCTGCATCTATGCATCAAAACAGGAAATTGCAGATGCGAGTCTGGGAATCAGTGCTCTGGTGACATTTATCGGACTTTATCTGGGAATTGTCTTTTTGCTTGCGGGTGCAGCCATTCTTGCCCTCAAGGAGTTGTCCGAAAGTGCGGACAATGTGGAGCGCTACCGGATGCTTCGCAAGCTCGGGGTAGAAAATCATATGTTAAACGGTGCCCTGTTCCGTCAGATATTTATTTTCTTCCTTTGTCCAATGGTGCTTGCGGTGATTCATTCTTATTTTGGAATGCAGTTTTCCACCAGACTTCTTGCTTATGTGGCGGAGAAGGATCAGCTGTTTACGGCAACAACGCTGGCAGCAGCAATCATTGCAGTAATCTATGGCGGTTACCTGATCATTACTTATTTCAGCAGCAAATCCATTGTCCGGGAATAAGATAAAATTAAAAAGACAATCTATAATAACAGTAACAGAAGTATAACCCGGAAGTAAGCCTGCTTCCAGAATCTGGAGGATTGCAATGTACGTTGTTCTGGTGCTATAATAAGAGCATGAAAGAACGAACTTATATTGCGATTGATTTAAAATCTTTTTATGCATCGGTGGAATGCGTGGAGCGGGGATTGAATCCTCTGACGACCAATCTGGTGGTAGCCGATGCCAGCAGAACGGAGAAAACAATATGTCTGGCGGTCTCGCCGTCCCTGAAAAGCTATGGGATATCGGGACGTGCCAGACTTTTTGAGGTGGTTCAGAGGGTAAAGGAGATCAACCGGGAGAGAAGAAGAAAAGCACCGGGACACCGGCTGGAGGGAAGCTCTGTTTTTGCACAGGAGCTGGAAGAAGATCCGTGTCTTGCTGTGGACTATATTGCAGCTCCGCCGAGAATGGCATATTACATGGAGTACAGCACAAGGATTTATGATATTTACCTGAAATACGTGGCTCCGGAGGATATGCATGTCTATTCGGTGGATGAAGTATTTATGGATGTTACGGATTATCTGGAAACCTATCAGAAGACACCGAGGGAGCTGGCTGCGACCATTATACAGGATGTGCTGGAAACGACGGGGATCACTGCGACAGCGGGCATTGGCACAAATCTTTATCTTTGCAAGATTGCAATGGATGTGGAGGCAAAGCATATTGAACCGGATGAGAATGGGGTGCGGATTGCCCAACTGGATGAAATGAGCTACCGGCGGAGCCTGTGGACACATCAGCCCATTACGGATTTCTGGCGGGTAGGACCGGGATACGCCAGAAAGCTTGCACAGGCGGGGTTATATACTATGGGCGATGTGGCACGCTGCTCCATCGGAAAGGCGGGGGAGTATTATAATGAGGATCTGCTTTACAAGCTGTTTGGAGTGAATGCAGAGCTTCTGATCGATCATGCCTGGGGCTGGGAACCCTGCACGATCGCACAGATCAAAAGCTACCGGCCGTCCAACAACAGTCTGGGATCGGGGCAGGTGTTATCGTGTCCTTATGACTGGGAAAAGGCAAGGCTTGTGGTCAAGGAGATGACGGATCTTCTGGTGCTGGAGCTGGTGGATAAAGGTCTTGTGACGGATCAGATGGTACTGACAGTTGGGTATGATGTGGACAATCTCCGGCAGGATCCCAAGAAGCGGTATCGTGGGGAGGTGACCACAGACCGTTATGGCCGCAAAATACCAAAGCATGCCCACGGCACAGGCAATCTTGGCAGAAAGACCTCGTCCACCCACCTGATCATGGAGGCGGTTTTGTCTTTATATGATCAAATTGTCAATCCAAAGCTTATGATCCGGAGGATCAATATCACGGCAAATCATGTGATCCCGGAGGCGGATGCCGAGCAGGAAACACAGTTTGAACAGCTCAGTCTGTTTGAGGATGTGGAGCAGGAGGAGCTTCGCAAACAGCAGGAGGAGCAGGAGCTTGCCAGAGAGAAGCGGATGCAGCATGCAGTGATCGATATCAAAAAGAAATTTGGCAAAAATGCAATTCTCCGTGGGATGAACCTGGAGGAGGGAGCAACCGCCAGAAACAGGAATAATCAGATTGGAGGACACCGGGCATGACAGAGTTTCGAAGGGAAACGGCAAATACAACACACACATTTCCCTATGAAGATATCATAAATCTGCCCCATCACCGTTCTGAGACGCATCCTCATATGTCTATGGAGGAGAGGGCGGCGCAGTTTTCTTCCTTTGCCGCGTTAACCGGGCATAAGGAGGCTGTACAGGAGAAGGCGCGGCGCACCAGCAGACGGATGGAACTGGATGAGGACCAGAAAGCACGGCTGGATGAAAAGTTGCAGGAGCTTTGCAGCGCAGAGGCAAAAGGCCGGGAGACAGAGTTTACTGTTTTTTATCCCGATGACAAAAAAAGCGGCGGCTCTTATGAAAAGGTCCGTGGGGTGTTGAAGCGAATCGATGCCTATGAAAAAGTGATCTGGCTGGAGGACGGAAAAAGCCTTAAAATATCGGATATTATTGACATTCAGTGAGTGGAAAAAGCCATCGCTGTAATTGACGATTTCGGGAAAAAATGGTATGATAAATACAAAGAAGGGAGGCGGAAATAATGGGAAAACAATGGATTATTTCAATCAGCAGAGAGTACGGAACAGGTGGACATAAGATTGCAGAAAAGCTTGCCCAGATATTTGATTTTCCGGTTTATGATCGTGAATTACTGGATAATGTGTTCGGAGATGAGGCAAATGTAGAGGAGTGGCGTGAGTGCGATGAGATGCCTGCACCATTGGCATTTTCCAAGAAATTTTCCGGCACAAAGAATTCGTCAGAGTACACACTGGCGAAGCGTCAGTTTAATTATCTGCGGAAGAAAGCCAACAAGGGTGGTTCCTTTGTTGTGGTAGGCCGTTGTTCAGAGTATATTCTGAAGGATTACGAAGGTTTGATTCCGATCTTTATTCTGGGAGATGAGGATGCCAAGATCAAGCTGGTCATGGAGAGCCGCAATTTCACCGAGAAGGAAGCGAAGGCAGCCCTTGCCCGTCACAATAGATTGAGAAAGAGATATCACAACAGCTACTGTGAGGGCAAATGGGGAGACTCCAGATGCTATGATATCTGTATTAACTGCAGCCGGTTAGGCTTTGACGGTACAGTGAAGTTCCTGGAGGAGTATATCCGGGAGAGAATGAAACAGGGCTGATGCAACGGAGATCAGGATTTTGAGATATTGATCATATTGATTCGTTGTACCCGGAAACGTATAAGGAGACTGCCGGTTTGTTACTGCGTTGTGCGATAACATTCCGGCAGTCGTTGTATTGGAGTTTATATAAAGGAAACAGGAGAGAACAGATGACAAAAAAGCAGAGGGCATTAGAGATCATAGAACGATTAAAAAAAGAATATCCGGATGCGGCATGTACGCTGGATTACGAGGAGGCGTGGAAGCTGCTGGTCAGCGTGCGTCTGGCAGCCCAGTGTACCGATGCCCGTGTCAATGTGATCGTAAAGGGATTGTTTGAAAAATATCCGGATGTCAATGCGCTGGCACAGGCAGAGGTCAGTGATATTGAGGAGATCGTGCGTCCCTGTGGGCTTGGCAAGAGCAAGGCGAGGGATATCAGCGCCTGTATGAAGATGCTGCGGGATGAGTACAATGGTAAAGTGCCGGATGATTTTGATGCTCTTTTGAAGCTGCCGGGAGTGGGGCGCAAAAGTGCCAATCTGATCATGGGGGATGTCTTTGGCAAGCCGGCCATTGTGACAGATACCCATTG
>CADAKW010000088.1 GCA_902788645.1 uncultured Lachnospiraceae bacterium | reverse complement strand
CGGAATGACAAGCTCCTTCAAGCCCCTGCATCCAGCAAACGCATACTTGCCAATGCCGGTGACTCCTTCCGGAATCGTTGACACAACGCAGCCTGCTACCAGTTCTTGGTCCTGCTTACTGATCACGGCATTGCAGTTATCACGGCTGTCATATACGGTATTGGCACTGTTGACCGTAAGGGATGTAATATTTTCACAGCCGCTGAATGCAGTGGCTTCCATTGCCGTCACTCCGGCCGGGATTTCTACAGCAGTCAGACCAAGACATCTCTGAAAAGATCTTGCCCCAAGGGTTTCCAGTCCAGCCGGGAATCTGATCCCCGTTAAACCGGTACAGTCAGAAAATGCCCATTCCCCAATCGTTTTAACACTGTCCGGGAGGGTGACAGAATGTAGTCCGGTACAACCTGAAAATCCCGCAATTGTGGAAATGCCATCCGGAAATTTAGCTTCTGTTAAATTTTCACATTCTCCAAAGGCATTATCTTTAATATCGGTAATACCGGATGGGATTTCAATGCTGCTTAGTCCCTGACACCGATAGAACATGCCCTCCGGAACAACCGTCATCCCCTTCAGTCCATTGACATCTGTCAAACCATCACATTCTGAAAATAAACCACCTTTGATCTCGGCATCCGGATTCAGAATCTGAAAACTTTTTAATCCGTCACAGTCCGAAAAGGCACCGGAACCAATGGAAGTCACACTCGCCGGAATGGAGATCTGTGTCAGACTGCTGCAGCCTCTAAATGCATAAGCCCCGATCGACGTAATACCCTCTGCGATAGATACCTGTTTTAACCCGGTGCAACCAATAAACAGATAATCACCAATATCAGTTACACTCTCCGGAATGGAAATCTGTTTTAATCCTTTGCAACCGGAAAATGCATTCTTGTCAATAGAAGTTACGCTCTCCGGAATGGTTGATCCGGCACAGCCCCCCAACAGCTTATTACTTTCCTTCTCGATAATTGCATTGCAGTTATCACGACTGTCATAAACCGTATTTTCACTATCTACAGTAATCTTTCGCAACCTTTCATATCTATTAAGCCTATTAAAGTTAAGGAAAAAAACATTATCTATTCTTGTGACACTGGCAGGAATCGAAATGCTGTAAATATAACTGCAATCCCCTTCAAAACCAAAAAACTCCTCTGTTCCATCCGCGATCACCACATTAAACGGCTCTTCTGCCTCCTGTGCTTCATTAAACTCGTCACTTGGATATATCACAGTCTTCTCCGGCGCCGGCTCCTCAGTCGGTTCTGCCGTAGGAATGGCAGTGACCTCCGGTGTCGATGTGCCGCCTGGCGCTGATGTTTTATCCGGCGCTGACGATGTATTTCCGGCAGGTGTCGATGTTCCCGGCTTCTGGCCCCCCGGTGTTGATGTGCCGCCAGGCGCTGATGTTTTATCCGGGGCTGACGATACATTTCCGGCAGGTGTCGATGTTCCCGGCTTCTGGCCCCCCGGTGTTGATGTGCCGCCAGGCGCAGATGTTTTATCCGGGGCTGACGATACATTCCCGGCAGGTGTCGATGTTCCCGGCTTCTGCCCCCCCGGTGTTGATGTGCCGTCCGGCGCTGATGTTTCACCCGGCGCTGACGATACATTTCCGGCAGGGGTCGATGTTCCCGGCTTCTGGCTGCCCGGATCGGCAGATGTACCCGGTTTGGCAGAACCGGCCGGGGCTGAGGATGCTCCCGGGGCTGTCGGGTTATTATTTCCCGGTACTGCTGATGCAACCGGGGCTGTCGGGTTACCATTTCCCGGAGCTGAGGAGACTTCTGTTCCTGTTGCCGCACCTGCACCCTTCACATTTACTTTGATCACTGCCTTTTTCATACCCTTTACGGTCAATGTTACTTTGGCAGAACCTTTTTTCTTTCCTGTAATACGGATCTTCTTTTTGACTGCCTTTGCCGCAACGATTTTCTTGCTCGTTACGGTTACTTTTATCTTTTTAGATCCGGTATTTTTCACCTTGATCGTAACGGTCTTTCCCTCTGTGACCGTCACCTTTGTTTTTGATGTCTTAATCTTTGCCGCTGCGGATGCCGTGTCTGTCTGACAAGGTCCCAGCACAGCGGTGCTGATCATTCCCAGCGAAAGCAGGATTGACAATAATTTTTAGTTGTTCTTTCTCATCTTGCGCTCCTTCCTGTGTATTCATACTTTCTATTTGTGCTGTCATCTTCAATGACAAATGAAATATAACATATATTTAGAGCGAATTGTTCATGTATGGCATAATTAGCGGCTAGTCCGACACATTTAACATGACCTGTCCGGCAATTGGAGATTTTTCAAGGTATTTGACCTAATGAAACAGGACTGTTATTATGATATACAGTAATAGTTTTTATCAGGAGGCTGTAATCATGCAGGATCCATCCGCTTACGATGGCTATACTCTGCCTGTGAACCATCTTCTCCACAACCGCTACCGCATTGACAAGCTTCTTGGGCAGGGCGGTTTTGCAATCATTTATGAATGTACGGATATTACCGTTGGAAGGTCGGTCGCAGTCAAAGAATATTTTCCAGCCGGTCTTGCAAAGCGTGAGCAAAAGCAGGATTTTTTTGTGGTACAACCATTTGATCAAAACAAAATGGAATTTGAGAAGGGCCACCACCACTTTTTGAAGGAAGCAGAAATTTTAAAGGAATGTCATGATCTTCCGGGTATTGTGACTGTGTACGATTTTTTTGAAGAAAACCGGACGGCCTATATCGTTATGGAATATATTGAGGGACTGACGCTGGAGCAGTACGTCCACACGAATGGCGTTCTTGCTTATTCGGAGATTCTGGAGCTTCTCCTGCCGCTGATCCATTCTTTGGAAAAAATCCATGAAAAGGGATTGATCCACCGGGACATCAGCCCGGACAATCTGATCCTGGGACTGGACAATCGTCTGCATCTGATCGATTTTGGTGCAGCCACAATGAAGCAGATTGACTATAACCGCCAGCAGACAACAATCATTCTCAAAAAGGGCTATGCTCCTCCGGAGCAGTATCTTTCCTCCGGCAATATGGGGACCTGGAGCGATATTTATGCGCTCTGTGCCACCATATATTTTGCCGTATCGGGGCAGACCCCCGTCTCCGCCATTGACCGGCTGCAAAAGGATACACTGCGCCCTCTGTCCGATTTTTCGAATATATCTTCGCGGGCTGCCTCGATCATTGAACGTGGTCTTTCTTTGCATACCGCCGACCGCTATAAAACGATCCGGGATTTCAGTTACGCTTTGGAGCATCCGGAGTCTGTGGAAAACTGCAAAACCGTCATGGAGCTTTCGCCGACAGCGGCAGACGCACAACGACTCCCAGAGCAGACAGCCGCAAACGCCCCGGAACATTCTTTCGCAACCTTTTTCCGGCATCCGCAAAAGGGTATTCTGATCCTGCTGATATTATGCCTTGTAGCCGGTGGCACTCTGTACCTGACCGGTACAAGATCACCGCTCCGTCAGAGGATTGTTTCGGTGGATCCTGCCACCTCATCAGATACAAATCCTGCCGGCAGCGCCTATCGCCCTCAGTCAACAGATACCGGCTCTTCCACCGATGAAACCTCAGACAAAACAACTCCTCAGGCAGCATCTCCATCCGAATCACCAGTTGCTTCCGGCGCCCCTGTTATCCTGACTATGAAAAAGCTCACCGGTCTGTCCCAAAAAGCGGCCAGATCTAAAATACATAAGCTGGATCCTTCCATACAGATCCGGGTTGAGAAGAAATATCACTCTACGGTCAAAAAAGGTCGTGTAATTTCACAATCCGTGAAAGCAGGTACCATTTTTAATACCGGTTTCATCAACCGGATCACGCTGACCGTCAGCCGCGGCGCAAAACCTGTCGTACACCGGACAACATCCTCCGGCTCAAATACCGGCTCCGGTCATACTGCCACAAAGCAGCCGGCAGCTACAGCAAAACCAGCCGCCACATCCAAAGCATCAAAAAATAACAGTGACTTCCAGGTTCAAAATAAACCTAAGAAAAACACCTTTGAGATTGATTAGTCTCAAAGGTGTTTTTCTTGGCTTCATCCATCCGGACTACTCCCGTTGCGCTGTCCTCAGCATACTTTTGGCCAGCCAGAAGAAGAATACCAACACCAGTACCGGGATTACACAGGACGTCACCAGCATGACTGCCAGTGCCTCAATAAAGTTATTCAGAACGGATTCCACCTTGTCCGAAATATCGGACACACCATTTTTTATTCCTGAAATGATCCCGGACAAAACGCCGCTGCTGTCACTGCCGTCGCTGTCCTGCTGCCCTTCACTGCTGCTCTGGATATCCTGCGTTGCCTCCTTGGCGGCATCTACCGTTTCCTGTATGGAGGACTGATAAGTATGCTCGATCAGATCAGACACCTTGACACTCACCGGGATCACCAGTGCGATCGCAATCCCAAACAATGCCAGCTTCTTTGCGATCCGCTCCCAGGTATGACGCCCGAAGCCAATACCCGCCGAGTACAGCACACATCCCAGTGGGATCAGTATCAGAAAGGCTGCATAGCCGGTCATAGTAACAAGATATTTTTCTGCATAGATCGCACACAGCACGATCAGAAAATAGGTACTCATATCCGCCAGCTTCTCCGCGATCGGCGTGGCCGTATCCCCCGGCAGAAGCGTCAATGCCGCCGACGCTGCAGTGGAGGCCGCCGTCAGCTCCATAACTGTAGACTTCTCAGAACCAGTGGAAGCACGATCCGAAGCACCTTCCTGTTGTCAGATATTCCTATTTTATTTTGATCTTGATTGGTATTATTATTTTGTATCTGATTCATAGTTTCTTCCTTTCTTGTATTATCTGTCGGATACATTCACTTTTTCTTCTATAAACCCTCCTATAAAAATGGCACCATATAAACAGGAATGCAGAAAATATCCTGCTCTTTGCAAAGGTCTTTGGTATAAACGATATATCTTCTGGCAATTCTGTCAGAATACTTCCCGGTAAACACATCCAGTGATTTGTGTGTTTTGTATCCGGAGGATTTTACTTCCAGTGGTATGACTTTATTTTTTACTGTCAATAAAAAATCAATCTCATAATTATGCTTTGATCTCTCATTCATGATCGTATGATAAAACAATTCGTTTCCACTGGCAGTCAGACATTGTGCCACGATATTTTCATACAAATATCCTAAATTTACACTCAGCTTATCACTGAGAAGCTTTTCATATATTTCATTTTCCACAAAGTCCTTGTCCTTAAACATCAAAGTTACGAATAACCCCGTATCACTCAAGAATAATTTGAATTTCGATAAATCCTTTGTGTTCGACAGACCGGCATTAGGATCATTGGCATAATAGGAAACCAATGCCGTCCGCGAGTCCTTCAACTGGGCGATCAACTCCAGAATTTTGTCCGGTCTTTCTCCGTTTAACACCGCACTACTCTGATACCGGGACGCATTTTTATTAAGCTGGGCGGGTATTGCATCGTAAAGCATTGCCAGTCTCCCTGTGGAATCAATCTTTGCAAAATCATTTTCATATAATGAAATAATATCTCTTTTCACTTCATCGACTTTTCTGAAACTATTGGTTTCAATATAAGCAGCCACAGCCTGCGGCATACCGCCTACCAACATATATAAGCGGAATTGGCGAAGCTGCCTGCGGTTTAATGCATCTCCCAGAGGCTGATTCATCTCAAAACACTTCTTTAACAGGGAAAATGTTGTATCATCCCCCAAAGCCCAGAGAAATTCTTCATAATCCAAAGGATACATGTTTATTTTACGTTCCTCACTTGGAATCAGAATATCCTGAACATTTTTCTTAATGGAGATCAGAGAACCTGTCTCAATAAAATCATATCTGCCATCCTCTACCAATGCCTTGATTGCCTGCCTCGCTTTCGGACAAAGCTGTACCTCATCAAAAATAATGACAGAATTGCGCGCATAAAGATCTGTTTTATATTGAAGCTGTAACTGTAAAAACAGATAGTTCAGATCCGATACATCCTCAAACAATTGTCTGGTCTCCTGAGAAGCTCTTGAAAAATCAATCAAAATATAGCTTTGGTATTCCTTTTGTGCAAAACTCTCCACCACGGTTGACTTTCCGATTCGACGGGCACCTTCGATCAGAAGAGCTGTTTTCCCACCGGACTGTTCTTTCCACTCCAGCATTTTACCGTAAACTTTCCTTTGAAACATCCACTACTGCTCCTTTCCGCATTTTCTTTATTTTTATTATTTCTTGTTTCCGCATTTTTTATTCGGTCGTTTTTACATGTTTCCGCATTTTTTATTTCGCTGTGTTTCCGCATTTTTTATTCGGTCGTTTTTACATGTTTCCGCATTTTTTATTTCGCTGTTTTTACATCTCACCGCATTTTTTATTTTGCCAATTTTACATGTTTCCGCATTTTCTTTACGTCCATTTTACCAGTTTTCCGTATTTTTTCAAGTCAATCCTCCGATCGGTTGAATTTCTGCAAAAAAGTGATTATACTTTACTTTGCAATTACATCCGTCTGCATCTTGACATTTGCAGACTTTGGAAAGGTTTGATCATTGATATGAAACAAATAGATTTTGAAAACGGCACCATTACCGGCAATATCATTAATGCAGCGGTTCCCATGCTGGTGGCGCAGGTGCTGAGCCTGCTGTACAATATTGTGGACCGCATCTATATCGCACGTATCCCCGGCATCGGCAGTACCGCCCTCGGTGCGGTTGGCCTGTGCTTCCCCGTTATTATCATTATTACTGCATTCAGCAATCTGTTTGGCGGCGGTGGCGCTCCACTGTTTGCGATCCAGCGTGGTATGGGACATGACCGGACGGCAGGCCGGATCATGAACACCTCCTATACCATGCTGTGCGGATGTGCCGTGCTTTTAATGGTCCTTGGGCTCATCTTTGCCCGACCTTTGCTGACACTTTTCGGTGCTTCCGAGGCTGCCCTGATATACGCCTGCCCTTATATGATGATCTACCTGCTTGGTACCTTTCCGTCCATGGCTGCCACCGGGTTAAATCCTTTTATCAATGCCCAGGGCTATGCGACCACAGGCATGCTTTCCGTCACCATCGGTGCGGTTGCCAATCTCATTTTGGATCCTATCTTTATCTTCGCCTTTGGTCTTGGCATCAAAGGCGCCGCCATTGCAACGGTCATTTCACAGTGCCTTTCTGCCGGATTTGTTTTATATTTCCTGATGAAAAAGGCCGAGATCCGGGTACGCCTGCTCCATCGCAAGGAGCTGCCCGGCTCCTTGAAATATGCCAAAAATATTGTCAGTCTGGGTACATCCGGATTTGTGATGCAGCTGACCAACAGCCTTGTTTCCATCTGCTGCAACAATGTTCTTGCCCATACCGGCGGTGATCTGTATGTTTCTGTGATGACGATCATCTCCAGTGTCCGTCAAATGGTA
This sequence comes from uncultured Lachnospiraceae bacterium, assembly GCA_902788645.1. Classification (GTDB taxonomy): domain Bacteria; phylum Bacillota; class Clostridia; order Lachnospirales; family Lachnospiraceae; genus Jutongia. The sequence continues at coordinate 6,205 of CADAKW010000088.1, read as the reverse complement.
GAGACACCAATCCTTGCCATCACGGAGGGTTCTTCTCCCATCATCAGCTACAATTACGGTGCCCGCCGCCCGGACCGCGTGATCCGCGCCGCCGTAACCATGGGGATCATGGCACTGGTCTACTCTGTCCTGATGTGGGGACTGATCCTGACGGAACCCCGTTTTCTGATCCACATTTTCAGTTCAGACAAGGAGCTCTGGAAGGACGCCGTCCCTGCCATGAAGCTGTATTTTGCAGCCTTTATCTTTATGCTTCTCCAATATACGGGACAGACGATTTTTAAATCCCTCAACAAAAAGAAGCAGGCGATTTTCTTCTCCCTGCTTCGTAAGGTTATTATTGTCGTACCGCTGACCTATCTGCTGCCCTACACATTTCATCTGGGCACCAACGGAGTTTTCCTTGCGGAACCGGTCTCTAATGTGATCGGCGGCACGCTCTGTTTTGTGGTTATGCTCGCAACTGTTCTGCCAGAGCTTCGGCAGATGAAACAAGAATAAAGAGAAGATGTCAGAAATCTACACCTTCTCTACTTTGTTTCATATTTATTCTTTCTGATACCGTTCTATCCGGCAGACATGTTTTTTACTATTTTTATCATAACTAATCGCAGCCAAAAGGATATCTCCCGTATATTCCAGGATCGAGTCAGGATATTTCCTGTCTTTGATCTGGTCCATCGCTGTTTCTGCCTTTTTATTCCACTTCAATTCTACCAGAATCGCCGGATAATCTTTTTTGTATTCCGGCTTTGGAATGTAAACAAAATCAGCAAATCCTCTTCCTGTCGGCAATTCTCTGACCGGCTTAAAATAATACTGCATCGCACTCAGATATGCAATCGCCAGAACACTGCTCAGAGAATTCTCATTATTGTATTGAATCACAGAAACATAATCCGAATGAATCTTTTCAATTCTGTTGGCAACAGACTCGCAATCCATATCCAGCGTATCATTTAACAGTTCTTCTGATTCCTGCCAGAAAGTAATCATCTCATCCCATTTTCTACTGGTAACTGCAGATGTTAATTCAGCCCGGATCTCTTCATTGGGAACAAAGGCCGTCTTTTTTTCCTGATCATACCCAAGATATCCCAGATGGATCAGGTATGTGAGCACGTCATCCTTACTCTGGATATTTTTGGCATCATTCTTAAAAGTCGTTGTGTCAACGTGGACAGCCGCTCCGGAAATCATTTCCAAAATCGCATTTTTCAGACCATCAAAATTCATATTGATCAACGGAACAACAGCCTCGTAAGAAGCTGTTTCCGACCAATAGCTCCGAAACTCTCCCTTAAGCATAACACTGACAACCGCTTTAGGATTATAAACCTGATACTCTTTTAATACATATCCATCATACCACTTTTTTACCTTCTCAAAATCCCGATGATATTTTACTGCCAGTGCTTTCACTTCATCCTCAGTGAACCCGATATAGGAGGAAAGATCACTTGCTCCCAGCATGGTAAACTCATCAAAATTGTTTAATGCGGACTGTGTCGTTTCTTTTTTGATCGGCAAAATTCCTGTTAAATACGCAAGCTGAATATATTTTGTCGGTTCTGTTCCTTTGAACAACCCTCTTAAAAAAGTGATGTATTCCCTCTGTACTGCGGCATTCGCACTCTCATCACGAATTAAAACATCCCATTCGTCAATAATGATAATAAATTTTCTTCCTGTCGCATTACTGATATAAGAAAGCGCCTCCGGCAGGGAATGTATATGTTCCGGCAACTCGTCAGGATAATATCCTCTCAGCTCTTCAATCGTTGTGTCCGTAATATAGGACACAACTTTTTCCGGGCCTCCGGCCGGTTCCATACACCACTGAATATCAAGATGAATGACATCATATTGATTCAGATGTTTTTTGAAATCAGGACTCTTTGCAATTTCCAATCCGGAAAATAACTGTTCCGAATCACAGCCCCTGCTGTAATAGGCCGTCAGCATATCTGCAGTTACAGACTTTCCAAATCTTCTTGGACGGCTGTTACAGATATAGCCCTGCAGCGTGTTCAGTACTTTGTTGGTGTACTTCAGTAACCCGGTTTTATCAACATATATCTCTGAATTCAACGCAACCTGAAAAGCGGAGTTTCCTGTATTTACAAACATTCCCATTTCACACTCTCCTTTCAGCCTCTGTTTACAGATATCTGTCAACAACTTTCCGGCTCTTTATATACTGATTATTTCGTACCGAAAATACGGTCTCCGGCATCTCCAAGTCCCGGACAGATATAAGCATCCTCGTTGAGCTGACGATCCAGGTTTCCTACATAGATCTGTACATCCGGATGTGCTTTATGGAGCTTTTCCAGTCCCTCGGGAGCTGCAATGATACACATAAATTTAATATTCTTGCCGCCGTGCTTTTTGATCTGATCAATGGCATCGACAGCAGATCCGCCGGTTGCCAGCATAGGATCACAGACAACGATCAGTCTCTCCTCGATCGGATCCGGCAGCTTGCAATAATACTCCTGTGGCTGATGTGTCTCTTCGTCACGGTACATTCCGATGTGACCTACCTTTGCATTTGGTACCAGGGCAAGAATACCGGATACCATGCCCAGTCCGGCACGAAGGATCGGAACAACCGCCAGCTTACGTCCGGAGATCATCGGTGTCATGCATTTCTCGATCGGTGTCTCAATCTCCACGTCCTCGACCGGCAGATCTGAAAGTGCCTCAAAGCCCTCCAGCATCGCGATCTCATCCACCAGCTTACGGAACTCATTGGTTCCTGTTGCCTTGTCCCGCAACAGGGAAATCTTATGTTTGATTAACGGGTGCTCAAAAATTACAATATTTTCTGATTTGATCATAGTATCTTCCCTTTCTACATATATAGTTTTGTAATTATAAGTTATCTTTCACACAGCTTCTGTCCTGTGTTTATTCTTACCATAGAATCGGTTCCGTAAACGAATGGATTACTCCTCATCTTCCGGCTCATCGTCACTATTCATCACATATACGCCACGGCTTCTGTCTCCCTCCGGATGCTTGCCAAAGCTGTAGTCATTGCCCGGCAGGATCGCATTGAGAAGGATACCGGCGATCGCAGCGACAGCCAGAGCAGTCAATGTAATGGAGGTGCCTGCTACATGAAATGTAAGGCCGTCTGAGAATCCCAGACCGCAAACAAAGATGACACCTGCAATGATCAGGTTTCTTGACTTTGTAAGATCAACTCTGTTTTCCACAACATTTCGAACACCGATAGCTGAGATCATACCGTAAAGCATGAAAGACACGCCTCCGATGATCGCCGACGGCATAGTAGAAATAATGGCAGAGAACTTCGGTATAAAGGAAAGAACGATCGCAAGTGCTGCTGCAATACGGATCACTCTCGGATCATATACCTTGGAAAGCTCCAGCACTCCGGTATTCTCTCCGTATGTTGTATTGGCCGGACCACCGATAAAGCCTGCAAATGCAGTGGCAATACCGTCTCCCATCAGAGTACGGTGAAGACCCGGATCCTCAATATAATTCTTGCCTACTGTGGCCGAAATAGCGGACATATCACCCACATGCTCCATCATGGTAGCAATGGCGATCGGCGCCATAACAAGGATCGCAGTTACATCAAACTTACAGATCTGGAATGGTGGAGGTCCAACCCATTTTGCTGAAGATACGGAAGCGAAATTCAAAATGGCTGAGCCATCCGGATTTGTAACTCCGCAGGCGTTGAGGATCAATGCAAATGCGTATGAGATCAGAACGCCCATGAGGATCGGAATGATCTTAAACATGCCCTTGCCCCAGATGTTAAAAATAATGATCACAGCCAATGCCACAAAGGCGATCAGCCAGTTGGTAGAAGCATTGCTTACTGCGGATGGTGCCAGAGACAGACCAATACAGATAATGATCGGTCCTGTCACAACAGGCGGAAGGAACTTCATCACGCGGTTGACACCTACCAGCTTGAAGATCAAGGCAACCACCAGATATAACAAACCGGCTACCACAATACCTCCACAGGCATATGCCACCTTGTCGTTGACATTCATATTGGCATAGATCCCGTCCTTGAGATTGGCCACGGTATAAAATCCACCGAGGAATGCAAAGGAAGAACCTAAAAACGCCGGCACCTTAAATTTGGAACAGAGATGAAAGATCAGTGTACCAAATCCGGCACAGAACAAAGTAACGGAAACAGTCAGTCCACGGGACAGCGGTTCACCGCATGCATCCTGGAAATAACCTGCCACAAGGATCGGCACAAGGATTGTCGCACCAAACATAGCAAACATGTGCTGGATTCCCAGGATCATCATCTTGGGAATCCCAAGTTTACGAGCGTCGTAAATGGGTTCATTTGAATTTTTCATAGTTTTTACTGTACCTCTTATCTTAAATTTTATCCAAAGATAATAGTACCATTTCGGCATAAAGATAGCAAGGAAAAAGCACATGGAATCCGGGGAAATTTATGACACCGTCCGAGTCATGACAGCGCAACAAAGGCTGCCGGAAATATATGGCTCAATGCATGATAGCAGAGACCGGGATCACACCCCGGCAGAAGCTGGCGAAAAATGAATCCGGAATACAGCCTCTTGACACAAGTACGAAATCGGACTATAATATCTTTTCAAGTACGAAATCAGACTTATGGCAAAAATCTGACCACTCTGTATCTCGTACGGTAATTTATCATTTTTTTAATTCAGCCACAGAAACAGAAAGGATGGTGCATATGAAAACACCCTCAAAACCATATATGAGCAAGGCTCAGATTGAATTTAACCACCTCTATAAGGAGCTGGATGACCTTTACCACGAAGCTGCGCTCAACACCTCCCTGTCAGACAGTGCATTTGACATTTTATATGGTATTTTTATGCTGGGAGACGGCTGCCTCCAGCGGGATATCTGCAAGACCTCCTGCATCCCAAAGCAGACCATCAACTCTTCGATCCGAAAACTGGAGAATGAAGGATGGATCAAGCTGGTTCCCGGAAAAGGCAGAAGCATGCAGATCTTTCTCACGGACGAGGGACAGCATGTGATACAGGAGAAGATATATCCTGTGATCAAAGCAGAAAACAAGGCATTAGATGCTCTTACCTCAGAGGAATGTGAGCAGATGCTTAAGCTTTACCAAAAATATAACGTCGCATTGCGGAATGAATTTACGGAAATCCGCAGAAAGGAATAAAAACAAAAATGAAAATACAATTATCCGAACATTTTACTTTTAAGAAGCTTTTATTATTTGTCTATCCATCGGTGATCATGATGATATTTACCTCGATCTATGTGGTGATCGACGGACTTTTTGTATCCAATTATGTAGGAAAGACCGCCTTTGCCGCTATCAATCTGATCTCCCCGTTTATTATGGCATTATCCGCCCTGGGCTTTATGATGGGTACCGGAGGAAGTGCCATCGTGGCAAAAACTCTTGGGGAGGGAAAGAAGCAAAAAGCAAGCGAGTACTTCTCCATGCTGGTATATATTACCGCTCTCGGGGGCGTGCTCCTGAGTATTGCCGGTATTGCCCTGACGCCTGCCGTAGCAAGACTTCTGGGCGCCGATGGTGATCTTCTGCGCAACTGCACCATCTACGGCAGACTGGGCTTTATCACACTGGCACCATTTATGCTGCAGAACGCTTTCCAGAGCTTCTTTGTGGCCGCAGAGAAGCCAAAGCTGGGACTTGCGGTGATCGTTATCGCCGGAGTTACCAATATCGGGCATTGCCGGAGCCGCCATCGCCACCTCTTGTGGAGAGCTGATCGGCGGCTTCTTCCCGATACTCTATTTTGCACGCCGCAAGAGTGCCATCCTGCATTTGGGCAAAACACATTTTGACGGAAAAATTCTTCTCAAGGCTTGTACCAACGGCTCCTCCGAACTGATGACAAATCTTTCCAATTCTATTGTCGGTGCCATGTATAACCTGCAGCTTATGAAGCTTGCCGGAGAAAACGGCGTAGCCGCCTACGGCACGATCATGTATGCCAATTTTATATTTGCGGCGGTCTTCTTCGGCTATTCCATCGGCAGTGCCCCGATCGTCAGCTATCACTACGGAGCAGGAAACCATGATGAGCTAAAGAATATATTCCGCAAAAGTCTCACCCTGATAAGCATTTGCGGTATCATTCTGACCGTCACCGCACAGTTTATCGCCTCCCCGATTGCCCGTATCTTCGTTGGATAC
>CADAKW010000087.1 GCA_902788645.1 uncultured Lachnospiraceae bacterium | reverse complement strand
GTATCTGTGATCACCGCTCATCACAGCGAGTAGCTTGAGGACGGCGTCCACGTGTTTGAGAATGGTCTTGTCGTGGGGAACATAATCTTTATTTTTGCGCTTTTCGGAAAAGTACCTTGCTACAACACGAAAATCACTCTGGAACATGTTGATCTGCTCATCGGTCAGCCATGCGACCTCAAAGACATGGATCCGATAGTCGTTGACATAAGACTCCAGACCGTCCGGAATATCCATCAGTGCCTTGAGATTTTGCGGAAACTGCCATCGTTTCTCTGTACCAAAGTACAATATTAACGTGATCACCGGAGTGATCTGCTTTGTCTTGTACTGGCTGCGGTAGTTGGCACCCTCATAGCCAATGACGCGTACGGCCATCTGCTTCTCCGGTTCCGTCTGGTGTTCCAGCCCCAGCAGAGCGATCTGGATCCTGCCGTCAGTCCATGCCTTGAGGATGTCGCGCTCCTGCTCGTGGAGGCGGGAGTCATCCGCCTTGTAATGTGATACGGTATTGGTGGACTGCAGGGAGTCCGCATGTACCCGTCTCTCGCCGTGAAATAGCAGAACGTTTACAATATCAGCAAATACGTCTTCGTAATCTGCAAGCAGCTTTTCTGAAATGTCTTTCTCGCCCAAATAGGTCTCCTTTCTCAGGAAAGCAGAATAATAGAGAAAGACATATATTTTCCCTATTATATGCCGCTTTCGGTTAAAATTCAATAACAGAATCTAAGGTGTTTTGTTCATTGAAAATAAAATAAAATTTTGAAAGGTCAGATGAAAGCTTATTGATCTATACAAATTTCAAAGCTTTCTTATCAGATTATGTTTCTGAGAATGTACGATCGTTTTCTGACTTGCAATGATTGTAACACCCTGTTAAGGGAATGTCGAGAGGAAATGCTGGTTTTTCTTGATTTCGTCATTGTATATGATTTAATGTGAAAAACAGAGACAAATATTAGCTAAAAATAGAGAATTTGCCGTTTCAGACACGGCAGAGTCATAAAAATGCCGTGTCTGAGGCGTCCTGCGCTTGCTACGGGAAAGAGTATATATTATACTAATGATGTTGGGATCGAAAGATATTTTATCCCCAACTGATGTAAAGAGAGTCTTATGAAAATATTTATAGCTACCGGAGGGGAAAAGTGCAGATTACAGATAAGTTAATGAAACCATTGACAGAGGTAAAGTATCTAAATGCAGATAATGTGAGCAGATACCGCTGCATTATGCGCATTTTTTTTGATAATTATGAGAAGCTCCGTTATTGGCTATATCAGGAGGATGTGTTTGAAGAATTAAAAAAAGATCCGCATTTTGAGGATTACCGGATGGAGCAATGCCAGCAGGATCTGGCGATGCTGACAGAGTGGAAGAATTTAAATACGATTCAGGATACCAGAAAAGTGGCATCCATTGAGGAATTCAAAAATAAAAAATTTCGTTATCAGATGTCAGAATACAGTGTGGAGATAGAACGTCTGGTGGTTCGTCTGGAGAATCTGTTTGTGGAGGGAGCTTCACTGGAACCGACGCTTTTGGAACGTATCCGGCATCATGTGCAACGATTTCCGGCAATGGCAGAGAAAGATATAGGAGAGGTATATACCTGGTGGATGGATCTGAATAATGATTTTGTGCGTTTAAATCAGAATTATCAGGATTATATCCGGGATCTTAACAGTGTCAAAGCAGAGAAGATGATGCAGACAAAAGAGTTTTTGATATTTAAAGATCATCTGATTGATTATTTAAGAAATTTTATTAAAGGTTTACAGCGAAATGTAGGAGCCATTGACGAAGAACTGCGTCTGCTTCCGGATGAGATAAAACAACAGATTTTTGATAAAATAGTAGATTATGAACTTTCGATCCCACGCATGGATGTTGAGATTTCCCGTGAAAAAATATTAGAAAAAACAACAGGACGTTATCAGAGTATTTATGATTGGTTTGTCCAGGAAAACGGACAGGAGAATGAGGCGGCCAAATTATTTGATGCAACCAATGATATTATACGAAGGATCACCCGGTATGCCGCACAGATCAGCGAAAAGAATGCTATGGGAGCGAACCGGCGGGAGGAGTATCGTAAAGTGGCAGAAATGTTTATGAAATGCGAAGATATCGGAGAGGCACACAAAATGTCTGCAATGGTCTTTGGACTGGAACAGCCGTTTCATATGAAAGGGGATCTGATCCGGGAGACCGACAGCATGAATCAAAGTGTGTATGAGGAAAAACCTCTTGATATCAAACTGAAACCGAGAGTACGGACATACCGGGAAAAGATGAACCGCAGTGTGATCAGGGAGAGTACGGAGGATAAGAAAGAGGCAAGAAAACGAATCCTGGAGAAGCAGAGAGAGGAAACGGAAAAATTACGGGCATTAGAACAGAATGGTGGGATAGATTTTGCCGGTCTGCCGGTGATCGAGCCAAGGATACGTGAAATATTACTGAAATGGCTTTCCAATGCAATGGAGGACAGTTCGTTGATGGCAAGGACAGAAAGCGGCAGAAGGTATGTTCTGGATCGAAGTAAGGAGCAGGAGAAATGCGTACTTCATTGTGAGGATGGAAATCTGACGATGCCTCATTTCCGGATTGTGTTTCAGGAGGAGATGAAATAATGGAAGGTTTAGAGACACTTTTGAGAAAACGCTGGATATTGAAAAGCGAGGACAAAGAATTATACTATAAAGTCCGGGATGAATTGGGAGAAATCCGTCAGTTTGCATCTGAAAAAATGGGGTGTCAGATTGTTGAAAATGCGCTTCTGGTAAAAATGGAAAAAATTCCACCTGTTGCGGAGATTTTTATGGGGATTCAGGATTTTTCTTCCCGGGAGGAATATGCGTTTCTTTGTATTCTTCTTATGTTTCTGGAGGATAAGGACGCGCAGGATCAGTTTATCCTGTCCCAGCTCACAGAGTACATTGCGTCCAATATGCCGGGAGGATCGGTTGACTGGACATTGTATACAAGCCGCAGACGATTGATCAGGGTGCTGCGTTATGCAGTTAAGCAGGGAATACTCCGAATCACGGATGGCAGAGAGGATGCGTTTGCAGACAATGCCCAGGGAGAAGTTTTGTATGAAAATACAGGAGCATCCCGTTATTTTATGAGAAGTTTTTCAAAAGATATCATGCAATACACAAAACCGGAGGATTTTCAGGAAAGCGACTGGTTTGATATGGATGAAGAACGAGGAATTGCAAGAAGACACAGAGTTTACAAAAGAATCTTGTTTTCACCGGGGATATATCTTGAAAAGGGAGCGCAGGAGGATTTTGAATATTTAAAATATTACGGACGCAGACTTTCTGATGATCTGGAACGGATGTTTGACTGTCATGTTCATATTCACCGTGGGAGTGCCTATCTGTTAGCCGGAGAGGAATGCAGGATCGGAAAGGATTTTCCGGGAAACAATGTACTTTCTGACATTATGCTGCTTTGCTTTTCGGTGATCAGGGAGAGAATTACAGAGAAAAAGTGGAAGGTCAATGCAGACGAGATATGTGTTGTGGATCAGCCGGATTTTGAACGAATGCTCAAGGAAGTGAAGCAGAGATTTGGAGGCGGATTTACAAAAAACTACCGGGAAATGGCGGAGGGAGAATTTGTCCAAATCGTATCTGAGACGATGGAAATGTGGATGTTTATTGAGCGAACACCATCAAGAGAAGTAGTGATCTATCCGGCAGCAGGTAAGATACAGGGTCATTATCCAAAGGATTACATGGGAGGACAGGCAGATGAACAGCAGATGGCAGGCAAATAAAATTGGTCTTGTTAATTTTTGGTATTATGATGAGCAGGAGTTTCCTTTTGCAAAGGGAAGAATGTTGCTGAGAGGTTCTAACGGATCCGGCAAATCTGTTACTATGCAGAGTGTTGTACCGCTTTTATTGGATGGTAATGCCAGTCCGGAGCGATTGGATCCCTTTGGCACGCGGGACCGGAAAATGAGTAATTATCTTTTGGAAGAGGATGACGACCGGGAGGAACGCACCGGCTACCTGTATCTTGAGTTCCGTCGTCAGGAGAGTGAAACGTATCTGACCATAGGCATGGGAATGCGCGCCAGACGAGGTAAACCTCTGGATAAATGGTATTTTGCCATTACGGATAATAGACGGGTTGGAAAAGATTTTCAGCTTTATAAGCAGACGGGAGAAAAGATCACGTTATCAAAAAAAGAATTGGAAAATCGTATTGCAGCAGGTGGAAGGATTTTTGAACGCCAGCTTGAATATATGGATTTTGTAAACCGGCAGGTATTTGGTTTTGATACCCTGGATGAATATAAGGAAATGATCGACCTGCTGATCCAGCTTCGAACACCAAAACTGTCTAAGGATTTTAAACCATCTGTGATCAATGAAATACTCAGCGATTCCCTGCAGCCTCTTTCCGATGAGGATCTTCGTCCGATGTCGGAAGCCATTGAAAACATGGACACCATGAATATGAACTTAAAGACGAGAGAAGAGGCAAAACAGGCAGCGGAAAAGATCAACAGAGTATTTGAAAAATATAATAAATTCACATTGTACCAAAAAACGGACAAGCTATGGCAAAAAATAAATAAAGAGCAGTCCCTGAAAAATGAGGAGGAAGAGAAGCAGGTTCAGCTGGAGCAATGTCATAAAAAAGTGGCAGAATTAGAGGAAAAGCTTGACAGGATGGCGGCAAAAAATGTTTCCATGCAGAAGGAACAGGAAACATTGAAGAGCAGTGATGCACTGAACCTGAAAAAAAGAGAATCTGTACTGGAAAAGGAGATCGCGGATTATCAAAATACCGTTAAGGAGAAAGAACAATTTCTGGAAACGAAAAAACAGAGATACATTGAAATAGAGGAGCAAAGAAAAGAAGAAGAGGACCGGAAATATGAAAAAAGCCGGGAAATGAATCGGTTGCTGGAGGAAATGCAGTCAGAAGCAGAGGATATGGCATTTGAAGAACATGGTTTTTTTCAAGATGAATTTTTGCAGCAATTGGAACAGGAATATAAATTCGATACTCTGCAGAAGCAGTTTTGTGACACAAAGGAAAAGATTGAGAAAGCCTTTCACATATTAGAACAGACCAATTTGCTGGACAGACAGGCAGATGAGCTGACCATGAGATGGGAACAGAAGGGAAGGGAAGTGGATGCCTGCTGGAAGAAGCAGAATGAAGCGGAAACACTGCTGGTACAGGCAGAAAATGAGTGGAAGGAAGAGCTGTACCAATGGAGTGACAGCAATCAGGAGTTTCATTTATCCAAAGAATTTGTAAATGAAATAAGCCGGTTTGCGGACTCTTATAGCGGGGATTCTGATTTTGCAAAAATTCGTGAAAAAGTCAGTGACCAATATCTTGGACAGCAGATGGCTTTGGGAAAAGAACTGGATGGAAAGAGGCAGCAACAGGAAGAAAAGAAAATTGCTTATGAGGAACTGGAAAAACAACTGCAGGAATGGGAGGATAAAAAAGAGCCGGAACCGGTTCGAAGTGAAGCTGTATTAAAGAACAGGCAGCGTTTGGATGAGATGGGAATTCCTTATCAGGAATTTTATAAAGTGATCGAGTTTGGAACCGACATGAGTGAGGAAGCACAGAACCGTCTGGAGGAGGCATTACTGCAGATGGGGATCCTGGATGCGGTCATTGTAGATGAGCAGTACCGAGACCGGGTGCTGGCGTTTGCGGAGGGATGTGAGGACCGGTATTTGTTTGCCGGTGGAGCAAGAGCTGATCAAAGTCTTTTGGATGTACTGGAGTTAAATGAGGAACTTAATGATATCTTTTTTAATCAGCGCATCACAGGAATATTAAGCCATGTGGCATATGAAGAAGATGTATCTGTACGAGAAATGGGACAGGATATTGTGGCAGTACTGCCGGATGGTTCCTATCGGATGGGTGTGATCGCAGGTACGGTATCCGGAAATTATACGGCTCAGTTTATGGGAGCCAGAGCCAGAGAAAAAGCGCGTCTGGCCCGCATGGAAGAATGCAGACGGAATATGGAAATGCTCCGGAATGAAATGAATGAGATCGGAGAATGTGCACATTTATTGGAGATTCGGCTTCAGAAGCTGAAGGAGGAATATGAAAAACTGCCGGCTGATACTGACATGAGAGCGGTGTGGAAGCTGTTGGATGAAGCAGTGAGAGAATATGACCGGGCAAAACAGGAGGAAAAACACCTGGAGGATGAGCTGCAGAACCTAAAGGAACAGATCCGGACAATGAAGGAAGAAGCATTTGTTCTGGCAAAAGCACTTTATCTGGACTGTACCTTTGCTGTGTTCAAACAGGCGAATGATGCGGCGGGCGAATATAAAGACCATCTGATCAAGTTAAATGCGGCGCATGAAATTTATCTTCACCGGGTATATAGCATAAGCAGTCTGGGAGATCAGATGGAGCAGCTTGATGGAGACATGGATCAGATCCGTTATGATATTACAGCGGCTCAAAGGGAATTAAACAAACGGCAGGAGGAGTACGCTTCTGTGCAGAAACAGCTTTTACTGACGGATTATGAGCAGATTAAAGAAAGATTGAATGAATGTGTGAAGTGGATCAATGAGTATCCGTCGATGGTTCAGAAATGTGCAGAACAAAAGACAGAAAACCGCGAACAGGAAAAGCTGCTGCAGACGCAGTTGATGAAATGCCGGGAACAGTTAGAGCAGTGTATCGGGCAGAAGGAATGGCTGAAAAGGTGCTGGGAGGCGGAGTGGAAACTGGGCTATGTACTGATACCGGAGGAAATCGGATCGGATATCGAAAAAATGTATATGTATCTGGAAACCGATGCGAAGGACTGGGATCGTGACAGCATTATAAGCCGGCTGAATCAGGTATATTTTGAAAACAGAGCCTTTCTGAATGATTATCAACTGACGCAGCTTGAATTATTTGCAGAGCTGGATGAGGAAAAAACAGTAACGGATATTGCAGCAAAAAGGCAGGATATTCAGGCAAGGTATAAAGGTGTAAAAATACCGTTTGTCCAGCTTTTGGGACACCTGGAAGAAGATATTGATGAATTGAAAAATCTCATTAAACAAGGAGACAGGGAGCTTTTTGAAGATATTCTGGCCAATACCGTCAGCCGTAAGATCCGCAGCCGTATCAATGCGTCTACATCCTGGGTATCCAAAATGAATGATCTGATGGGAGGAATGAATACCTCCAGTGGATTGAAGCTGAGCCTGCGCTGGAGAAGTAAGGTGGCAGAAAGCGAGGATCAGTTGGATACCAGAGAACTCGTGAATCTGTTAAAAAAGGATTACCGCCTGATGAGTGAGGAGGAAGCATCTAAACTATCTCTCCATTTCCGTTCTAAGGTAGACGAAGCCAGAAGGCATGCAAGAGAAAGTGGTGGTATGGTTTCTTTTTATCAGGTGATGAAGGA
>CADAKW010000086.1 GCA_902788645.1 uncultured Lachnospiraceae bacterium | reverse complement strand
AAGAATAATATCATAGCCCTCCACCAGCAGACAGCTCATACCGGAAAGCACTGCTTTTACAAATGCCTCCTGATCTGCAAGCTTCATCAGATCCAGATACGGGATCTCCTGCTGCAAAAAGCCCGCAAAGTCCTCCGGCATCTGCTCCGGCGTGATCTTGTAAAAAAACTCCATCACCTTCTCCGAAACTTCGCCCTTCAAAAATCCATCCACTGTATAAAATGCTGCCTGTCTGCCACCGATCACAAAACGCCTGCGGATCAGATCAAAGCTGTCCTCGATGCGAAGCAGCTTTTTGATCTCCTCATCCCGTTTTTCAAAATCTCCCTGAAATATGTCTGCGGCATTGTTTTTTCAAATCTATTCTATCGAACAATAGTATATCCTTTTTTGATCCAATCAATACATGCTGAGCGTTGACATTCTCCCATGTGTCGTCTAAAATTTTCTTTGTGGCTTCTTAAGAATTTACAGAAAACCGGAGGTGAAACCTATGTCCATCTGTGACAATGACGTTATATTATTTCATCAGGCATGCCGCAAGATCATCAATCAGGAGCGGGCATCCATGGGCATTGGCACACTGTCCGAAAAAACGGTCCATGCGGTGCTCAAAGCATTTTATGAACCGGATCCGGAGCATCAGGAAATCCCTGTGGAAAATTTTGTAGCAGATATTTTACAGGACGGGGAGATCATCGAGATCCAGACCAGAGGCTTTAACAAGCTGCGCCGCAAGCTGGACACTTTTTTGAAATATTACCCGGTCACCATTGTGTACCCCATCGTCCACACGAAATATCTTTACTGGATCAACGAGGAGACAGGTGAAATCTCCGCCAAAAGAAAATCTCCGAAAACAGGCACCATTTACGATGCTGTTCCGGAGCTTTATAAAATAAAAATGTATCTGGATAATCCCAACCTCCACTTGTGTCTGGTCCTCATTGACGCAGATGAATACCGCCTGTTAAACGGCTGGAGCCGCGACCGCAAAAAGGGCTCTTCCCGCTTTGACCGGATCCCGACGGAGCTGGTGGATGAATTTTATATTGGCAGCCCTGCCGACTATAAATGCTTTGTTCCGGAGGGACTTTCCCCGGATTATACGTCAAAGGATTTTGCGAAAGCCGCCCATATACCGGTGGGATATGCCCAGACACTGCTGGGGATCCTGTATTCCCTGAATATTGTGGAACGCACCGGCAAAAAAGGACGGGCATATACATACCGAAATATATAGTTACAGTTGATGTAAAGAAATACAAAAACGGCTATTTTATTTTCATGGTCTTGCGGAAACCGGTTTTCTTTTTAAACAGCTTTTTATATTTCTTAATATAAATCTTCTTTTTCTTCGGACAAATAATCTTTGCCTTTTTGTAAATTCCTTTGATCGCATTTTTACCAACTTTTTTTAGGGTTTTCGTTTTAATGTTAATTTTCTTTAAGCTTTTGCATCCCTTAAATGCATTCTTGGCAATTCCTGTCACCTTATACCATTTTTTCCCAATCTTTACTTTCTTTGGTATAACGACCGAAGTGAGTTTTTTATTGCGTGCTTTTTTTACAAATACCTCGCCCTGCTTTGTACCTGCTTTTTTCACAATCATATAGGACAGGGAACCTGCATTATATGTATAGCCGATACGATCCATATCTCCCGCCACAGAACCATTTCCCTGCTCTCCGGTCAGGGACGGATCACTGCCTGTGTCCTGTCCGGCCGGCGGCTGTGGTACCTGTGATACCTGTGGAACCTCCGTCCCCCCGGGAGTCTGACTGACCTCCGGACCATCGGTACTGCCCGGTGTCCGGCTTGGTGTCGGTTTGTCGGTGGTTCCCGGTTTCCGGCTGGTTTCCGGTTTGTCTGTACTGTCCGGTGTCTGACTCGGCTCAGGACTTTCTGTCGCATCCGGATCATATAGATAGATAGTATATGGTACATAGGATAATTTCACATCCTTAAAATCCTTGTCCACCACATTTTTTCCTGATAACACAAACTCCAGATCATCATAAATAAACTCTGATTTTTGAAATGTCAAATGTAGCAACGTCTGCTCACCGGAGTTTCCCTTGGGATCCACATACGAAAAGCTCACCTGTCCTCCATCAATCTTTTCATTGGTAATAAGATAGCCTCCTGCTTTTCCGACTCCATCATCCACCGTAACCTCTTTGCAGATAAGGTAATCAGAATTGTATATCAGCTTAAAATCTCCTGCTGCCACGCCCTTTTCCG
Source organism: uncultured Lachnospiraceae bacterium (assembly GCA_902788645.1). Lineage (GTDB taxonomy): Bacteria > Bacillota > Clostridia > Lachnospirales > Lachnospiraceae > Jutongia. Next base: position 5,627 of record CADAKW010000086.1, on the reverse strand, counting down.
ATGTGATTTTCAATGCAAGCTTCAACTCATTGGAGTTTTCACCTGTTTCCGGTTCCAGCCACATTTTATTGTTCTCATCAATCTCCTCCACGAGACTTTGACGTAAAAACAATGCCATCGTTTTCCCTGTCATCTCCTCCAGATCCTCTGAGACAAGTCCCTCCGGAGTACCTGTGATCGTCACATCTCCCTCGTAATTACCGGTCACCTGAAAGTCCAGTTCAAACAAATTTAAATATCCATCCTCATTGATCGCCTGATCACACAAAAAGCTTGTCTTAATATTTCCCGGTACATTATCATTTACGGTATAAACCACATTTTTTTCTTTTAGCTCTGACGTAGGCGTAATCTTTAACAGCTTGAAAAGCTTTGCATCATAATTAAAAACAATACTTCCTCCTGCAAGCTTTCCCGTGTTCTGACAGTTCACCACACAATGGATCCGGTTTCCCTTTTTCACCTCATACTTGCCTGGAACAGTATACATTGCAAATTCCAGGGCATCCTTTTGTCCGGTACCTTCTTTGACCGTAAAGACACTCTCGCCTCTTTGGATGTCAATTGTATTTCTGTCGGTATCGTACCATTCACCCAAAAGAATCTTTAAAGTATGTTCCCCAACCGCTGCATCGTCCTTGAGATAACCACTGATCTGAATGAGACTTCCGTTTCCCGTGATCCCATCTGCAGAAATGGCTGAGACCTGAATGATCCCCTCCTCTTTTCTGACATCGCTTAAAACCTTCTCATCTGAGAGAATATCTCCCACATACACATCGGATACCTCAAATATATCTGTATCATACGGAATGGAAAAATCCAGTCCACCCACATCCTTCAGATCATACGCTTCTATGTTTATATAAAACCATTGTCCCTGACCAACACCGGTATTCCACTGATCCACCTGACCGTTGGTGGTAATCTGCAATCTCGGCACCGCCTCCACCGTCTCAGAATCAGCTTTTACGAAATCCGTCGGTAATATCGTCAGGCATAGTGCCACAGTCAGTAAAACAGACCACAGCTTTTTCCATGTTCTTTTCCCATGTCCCATTTTTATACCAAGCCTTTCCTATCGTTGTAAGTCAAAATACGAAATTTCCCCAGGGCATAAGCCCCAGGGAAACCCCATATCATGATCATCCTTTATGGTACGATCGTGCTGACAGATCCATTGACAAACTGTAAGATACGCAGTGCCTCCATTGCTGACAGCTCTCCATCCTGATTCCAGTCTGCCCGCGCAAACTGCTCCTCGGTAAGATTTAATCTGTCATTGGCAGCCTGCAGTACCATCAGGGCATCCTTCAATTCGATCATGCCATTGCCATCCACATCACCAAATTCATCCTTGCCTATATTTTTCTGAACCAGCACTTCATTTGGCTCCTCTGCCGTTCCACGGTTCGTCACATTGACACCATCGGTAGCGGAAATATAATACTCCAGTCCCTCTATGGTTACATAATCCGCAGAGATCACGGCAAAGAACTTATCATTGCTTGCTGACATAGTCTTCTCATGCCATTCTTTTGTCCCCTTCACTCTGTAGTACAGGGTTGCTGACTCAATCTTTACGTTATCCGAAATGGTTGCACTGATAACCAGATTGTTGCCCTCAAACACGCTTCTGACCGGAGTATGGTAAATATCCGGTGCCATGGTATCCAGTGCATGAACCGCAACCTTTCCGGATGGCTCTGATTCCGTCATATCTGACTTCACCACCGTGAAATTGTAATAATACTTTTCACCCGGCTCGATCGTATCATCAAACCATTCCTTGGTGTCTGCCGGGATCACCGTCTTGTTGAGACGGCTATACTGGCCATCCTCCGTCTTGGAACGGTAAACATTGTATCCAGCCAGAGTGTCAAAATCATCCTGCGTCCAGCTCAGCTTAATACCTGTCTTGGTTGCCTCGCCCTGCATGGTCAGTGCCTGCGCCGCTGAAGTATCGATCTTGAATGGGAATCTGCCCCAATCCTTAAAAAGCTTAAGGCTTGTTCCTGCTGCTTTACCATTGCTTACAGACCAGCACTGATATCCGTTTTCGATCAATGTACTTAACTGTATCGTTTCTCTCCAACGGGTAGGTGTCTCATACTTGCCCTCTACGGTGTAATCATTATATGGATAACTGCTGCCAAATCCAACTTTCAGATCGATATCAGTATCCATATCACGATTAAACTCTACAACGAATGTCACAAGGTCGTTTCCAACCTCTGTCACTCTCTTATCCTCTCTCTCGAGGTATGCGTCTGTCACAAATGGATAGGTATCCTTCGGCGCCTCTGTCAGGATCTTTCCTGTATTGATCTCTGCCAGATTCAGGAAATCTGAGGAATCCAGAATCTGCTTATCGATCAGCTTCTGATTGGTTGTTCCCCAATAATTTCCGCCTAAACCAATCGTCGTCACACTGTTATTGGAATCCGGTGCAGTAATGCGAAGCCACGTATCCATATCATCATTATTCAGACGGTTAATGATGGCATTGCTGTAAAATGTTGTATTCATTCCTTCATCTACAAACTGCTTCCATTGCTCCTCCACATCCTCTTTGGTCAGTTTCTTACGCTGCGCCATGAGATCCTCATCCTTCTGTGTCTCATGTACCTCTGTTACATCTGTATCATCCCCGGACGCATCCGGATTGCTCACATCATCACCACCGGCATTTCCGGTCTGTCCACCGTTTGCACCTGTATCCTCCGTCTCACCTGCGCCAAGATAAATAAATGTGATCGTAATCTCATCATTTTGTTCTCCTGTCGGGAATGTCAGAGCTCCCGCCGGAATGGTTAATGTATACTCCTGATCCTTTGTTAATTCCTCCTCAAAAGTCAGATTCAGATACTGCATATCCATATCCTTACTGATTGCCAATGCGTTATCATCCTTGTCCCTGACCTTGATGCCATTATACATGGCACTTCGGGTAATCCGGTTATTGAATGTCAGCTTCATGGTACCGCCTGTCAGACCACTTTCCCCGGAATCGGTAACCGTGGAATTCCAGCTCTTCACCGCCGGTTTATCTCCTGAAGAAACCACACCAAACGGTATGCGCTGTGGTGTATGACAATCAGCACTACTTCCATTGCCCAGCAGATAGCCGCTTCCCTGACCCACTCCATAAAGCACACCGCTTTCGGTCTGGACATAAACCGTATTACCAAGCCAGAACACCTTTTCTGCATCTGTGATGTTTTTCATCGAATCGGAGTAAGCCTCTGTATACCCACTCGTACCATTACCAAACTGACCATTACTGTTATTTCCTCTCATATATACTTTTCCATTTTCAATATAATAACAGCCGTCATAAGATCCATAAAACACTTCATCCGTTTTTTTACGGGTATATGTTTCTTCTACTCCATCAATTGCATTACGACCTCCATATACTTTTTTTACCGTTCCACCAAAATCCATATATGCATAGCTCGATGAACCACCACTATATATGTTCTTTGCATTAACGGCTATCTTGGCCGGTTTTGTTGTCTTGGTACTCCAGCCACCGCAGGTGTAAACATTTCCATCCTCATCCAACATTAAAGCACTGCTGCTAAAACCAACAACCTTTACTACCTTTGCATTGAGCAGTACCTGCGTCATTTCTTCCGGAGTTGAATCTGTTGTTCCGTCACCCAGCTGACCATAATAATTATCTCCCATTGCATATACCTTACCGGTAGATGTAACGGCATATACACTGCCTTCCCCTCCTTCGTTTAAGGATACAACATTATTGATCACAGAAAAGTTTGTATCTAAAACATAATCATCTTCTCCATGATACACGCTATCCTGATCCATATAATTCTGACGGTATCGTTTCAGAATTCCCTGTGCATCAATAACAAACATATCACTCATGTTCATCACATAAAAGTCTTTAACTGCTCCCAGATCAATAGACTTCGGATATTGGTCTGTACCTCCTATCGCCCATATCCTTCCATCCTCCTGAAGCATATAAACCTTATCGCCCATTTTCTGTACCTTGGCTATGTTGACCGACGGAATCTGATCTAAAATACACAACTCAAGATCTGCAGATAATCTGGTTCCTTTTAATGTTGCTCTAAGAGTAACTGTTCCTGCCTTTTTCTTTACAAGTTTTCCGCTGTCATCCACATATGCAGTCTCTTCATCCGAGGATGCCCAGATCAATTCCTGATCTGTGGAGTCTGCCGGTGTGATGCTTGGATAAAAGTCCTTTCCATCCTCCTGATCCAAGGTTGTCACATAGACCGCACTCTCAAATGACATATCCTCTGCCGGGATCACACAGGTAATCTCTGCCACTGCCTGAAGATCATGATCGCCGGTTACCGTAATCTGCACTGTTCCTGCTCCTTTAGCGGTTACCTTGCCACGATCATCCACAACTGCCACATCCGCATTGGAGGTCGTATAATGTACACTCCTCCTGGTAGTATTCTTCGGATAGAACACTGCGCTAAGCTTTTTGGTATCTCCTACCGCCAGAGTAAGCTTCTCCGGCTTTAAAGAAATACTCTCCAGTTCTACTGTTTCTCTCACATTTACCGTTACATAATTCCATACCGCCTTGTCCGGCGAATATACCTTGATGTTGGTGGTTCCCTGCGCCTTCGGTGTAATCTTTCCCGTGTCACTCACCTCTGCCACAGAAGGATCCTCACTTTCATAAATCAGCTGTCCCTGATCTATCGTAGCCGGAGTAATATCTGCATGAATCTGTGCCGTCGACTCCAGATCCATATCCAACAGATAATCATCCAGCTCAATATCAGTAATATAGATATCTCCCGACACTTCTGCCAGATACGCCATATTTCCATACGTCCACGGTGATACCACAACCTCTGATCCATTCAGATAAACTTTATAATCAGAGTCTGCAGCTTGAGAATCTTCCTGCCTGGTGACAGGTATGGATTCTGACAATTCTTTTCCCGTACAGTCATATACTTTTCCCTGCCTGTAGGTCATATCCATCATCAGCCAGCTCTCATTATAGGAAGCTCCCAGAAACTCTACTTCTTTCTTATCATCCAAAACTGCTGTTTTTAAGCCAATATATTCAATAAATCTCTTAATAACATTGTTGTCCCAATCCCCAATATTTTTAAAAGCTACATATGTTGCACCTGTTTCGATCCGGTTTACCACATCCCCCAAAGTAATCTGCGAAACTCCTTCCGGCAATGTGAAAGAGCTTGTAGTACCACTGTAATAATCATCTGGATCACCCTCATCCTTCTTTGAAGCATAACGGTTATTGTTTCCATAAAAGACACAATTGGTATATTGATTGTTACTATGCTCACCATAATTGATACCGCTATCCACAAAAATACAACGGTTAATATCCCCCCCTACTTTAAACTGATTGTAAGAAGAATTATACTGCGGTCCCAACTGATAAAAGCTGCTGTCCTCAATACGGTCAGCTATGACCTCGCCATATTGAACGGATTCCCTAACTTTTCCACCTTCCAGATATCGGTATCTGTAATCCTGTTTCGGGAAGTTCTGAACAAACTCACAATTACTAATTGTATCAATATCATGCAAATACGGATTGGTAACCTTTGTGTACTCCATATCCACTGTTCCGCTTC
>CADAKW010000085.1 GCA_902788645.1 uncultured Lachnospiraceae bacterium | reverse complement strand
CAAGGCACAGGTTTATATCGTTGCAGATGACGAGGCAACCTGCAAGGTGCTGGAGGGCAGCAGAGATGCCTATGAGCATATGATCTATGCTTCTGAGCTTTTCGTTCAGATGGATAAGACAGGTATCGAAGAGAATGCGGTATCTGTTGTGATTCCAAAGGCAACAATCTATATGCCCCTTGCTGATCTTGTTGATTTTGAGAAGGAAAAGGAACGCCTTACCAAGGAGAAGAAACGTCTTGAGGGAGAGCTTAAGCGTGTCAACGGAATGCTGAACAATGAGAAGTTTATGAGCAAGGCTCCGGAGAGCAAGATCGCAGAGGAAAAGGAAAAATTAGAGAAATATACAAGTATGATGACAAAGGTTGAGGAAGAGTTAAAGGCACTGGAGAAATAATGCACCGCAGGCAGGTGTTGGCTCATAACAGGGGCGGACATCCCGAAAGGCAGGGTGATTTTATGGAGAAGGTGGATAAAAACGATTTTGGAGAAGTTCAGGTAGAGATCTCTGAGGACGATATGGAGGCGTATATTACTCTGACGCCGGAGAAACGTGATCAGGAGTTTCAGATGGATGAACTGAAGATACTTCTGAAAGCGGCAGGCGTGGAGTATGGTGTTCTGGAGGATGTTCTGCAAAAGGCAGTGTCCGAAAAACGGTACTATGAACAGTTTACAGTTGCCAGAGGCGAGGAGCCGCTGGATGGGAAGGATGGATGGTTTGAGTTTCTTTTTCCCATTCATGTGGATACCCGTCCGAAGATCCTTAAGGATGGCTCTGTAGATTATACCTCCTGTGGTCAGGTTCCTTCTGTAGGGGAGGGACAGGAGATCGTGCATTATCATCCGGCGCAGAAGGCAAAGGACGGTATGAATGTTCTGGGACAGATACTTCCGGGACGTAATGGCAGGGATCTTGCGCGGCTACGGGGCAAAGGTTTTGAACTCTCGCCGGACAATCTGGTTTATACCGCCAGGCTGACCGGTAAGGCGACGTATCAAAATGATATTCTGAATATCAGTGCGGAGCTGACACTGGACAGCGATGTATCATACACCACGACGGGAGATGTTCATTTTATCGGAGATATCCGGATCCGGGGCAATGTACTGTCCGGGATGAAGGTGACTTCCGAAAAGGGAAGCATCATCGTGGATGGATATGTGGAGGCTGCCACGCTGGTGGCCGGTAAGGATGTAGTCCTCAAAAACGGCATGCAGGGCAACGGACAGGGAAAGGTTGCCGCAAAGGGCGATGTCTCCGGTAAATTTTTCGAGCAGACATTTATTGACTGCGACGGGAATGTGGCGGCCAATGCCATTATGAACTGTCAGATCACCTGTGGACAGGATGTGAAGGTATCCGGGCGGTTTGGTGCCATTATCGGAGGAAGCGTTTCAGCGCTCCACAGCATAGAGACCATGGTCGTGGGGAACATGGCTGAGGTAAGAACAGACCTTTGTGCCGGTATGGAGGATAACCTGTTTGCTCTGCTGATGCAGCATGAAAAAAGCCGGCAGCAGATTCAGGGAGAAGTGGAAAAGATCTTAGATGCATTGAAAAAGATCAATAAGCTTTTGGAAACTTCGCCGACACCGGATCTGCAGCAAAAGAAATTAAAGCTCACCAGGGCAAAGATTGAAAAAGATACCCGTCTCAATGAGATCATGAAGCGCAAGCAGGAGACGGTGGATCAGATGAGTAAAACAAATGACGCCAGCATCACTATATTAAAAAGAGTGCATCCGGGGACAGAGATCACGGTAAATGGAAAACATGTGTCTGTTCAGGATGAGATTGCCGGTGTAGAATACAGAAGACGGGGTACGGGAATCGTATCCTATGGTCTGGAGTAAGTAAGATGTCGATAATTGCGGCAGAAATGATTTGATGATTGAATGGAGGTAGTGTAAGATGGATTTCGAGGCAGAATTAGAAAAATTTCAGCCAAGTCTTGATATTGAGCAGGCAGAGGATGCTATTTACGGAAACAGTACAACAGATGTAATGGATCTGCTTCAGAGTATTCTGGCGGATGCAGGTACAGGCACAAAGAACGCAGAATAAGGGGAATGAACATGAGATGTCCAAGATGTAATGCAGAGGTGTCTTTCCGAAAGGATCGTTGTGATAACTGTGGACAGGAGCTGCGCAATTACCGCAGGGTTCTCAGTGCATCCAATATTTGCTATAACCGTGGTCTGGAACAGGCGAAAGTCAGAGACCTTTCCGGAGCGATCGCATCTTTGCACAAAAGCTTAAAATTTAACAAATTAAATACCAACGCAAGAAACCTTCTGGGGTTGATCTATTTTGAAGAGGGAGAGATCGTATCGGCTCTCAGTGAATGGGTCATCAGTAAACATTTTCAAAATGAGCATAATGAAGCAGATTATTATATCGGGCTGATCCAGTCCAATCCGAACCGGCTGGAGACCTACAGCCAGATGGTGAAGAAATACAATTCTGCATTGTTTTCTGCCAAGAATGGTGATGAGGATATGGCGATCATCCAGCTCAAGAAGGTGGTCAGCACCAATCCGAAGTTTATCCGGGCGCATCAGCTTCTGGCACTGCTGTATATGAAGACCGGCAAGAAGGAGAACCGGGTGCGTGCATATAAGCTGATGAAATCCATCAGTGGCGTGGATGTGACCAACACGACGACGCTTGCTTATTTAAAGGAGCTGTCGGATGTTCATGTCAAGGGAGAGAATGCAGCGCCCAAGGTAGAAAAGGCTGCAGAACAGCCGGCACGTAAGACGCTGCCGAGAGTAGATGATAATGCTTACAAGCCGATCACTTTATACAAAGAGGAGAAGCCATCGGTGCTTCCGTTTGTTCATGTGCTTTTAGGACTGATCGCCGGAATCGTGATCATGCAGTTTTTGATCACGCCTGCATTAAAGAAGTATTCCAGTGACAAAGAAAATAAAGCCTTTAAGACATACAGTGAGAATCTGGCTTCCGGGGAAAGTGATGTGAGCACGCTGAAAAATGCCAATACAGAGCTGCAGAAACAGGTGGATGAGCTGACCAAGAGATTGTCGGATTACCAAAGCGGCAGCCCTACGGATCTGGATGGTGTTCAGGCAGTTTATGATAATCTGATCCAGGCAATGCAGTATTACATCAATGATGATAAGCTTTCTGCAGCGAAGGCTCTGGATAAGGTTGATCCGGACAGTCTGGCGGGAGAGGAAGCCAAAAAGTTCTATAAAAAGATCAAAAAAGAAACTTATTCTACGGCATCCGAATCCTTCTTTACACAGGGAAGAGACTGTTATAATGGTGAAGGAGAATATGCCGGACAGAAAGATTATGATAAGGCCATCAAGCTGCTGAAGAAGGCGTTGAAGTTCGATGCGGATAATACAGATGCCATGTATTTTCTGGGACGCTGTTATCAGCAGAAGTCTGATTTTGAGACGGCAAAGCAGTATTATGATCAGGTAGTCAATGATTATCCGGATTCTGCCCGTGTTGCGGAAGCCAAGAGCAGACTGCGGGAGATCGGACAGTAACCGGTTGGCAGACATAAGAGAAAATGATGGGGAGACCTGTCAGAGTGTACATTTTATTGTATCACTCTGGCGGGTCTTTTTTTCGTTTATAGGTTTATAGGAAAATGTGTGTAACACAGTGGGGGCAACGGGAAAAGTGAAGCGATTTTGGAGGACACAACGCAGGTTTTGAGAAAGGAAAGGTGATTATTTTGAATCAAAAAGAGCAGGAAGCAATTCATTACGAAATACAGCAAAACTGTCTGATCATTTATATCTCGCAGGATCTGGATCATCACACAGTAAATTTGCTTCGGGAGCAGTCGGACAGGCTCATCGACGCAGGAGATATCCGTCATATTATTTTTGATTTCCGGGAGAACGATTTTATGGACAGCTCCGGGATCGGTCTGATCATGGGAAGATATAAGAGGGTGATGTTCCGGGGAGGCAAGGCGGCTGTGACCAATGTCGGAAAAGAAATTGAGAGGATCTTTAATCTGTCCGGATTATTTCAGATCATTGAGCGGTATGGGACACCGGAGCAGGCAGTGGCAGGGCTTAACGCCAAAAGGGAAAAATAGGAAAATGAAAAATTCAGATCAATGGAGGCAGAAAATGAAACTGATCATCGATAGTAATTCACAAAATGAAGCATTTGCGAGGACTGTGGTAGCAGCATATATTACACGGCTTGATCCTACATTGGAGGAGCTGGCAGACGTAAAGACTGCTGTATCGGAGGCTGTTACCAACAGTATTCTTCATGGGTACAACAATGGAGAAGGAGAGATTGAGATCATTTGTGAGATCAAGGGACAGGACATTATGGTCGAGATCACAGATCACGGAGTCGGCATCCCGGATATTGAAAAGGCAATGGAGCCTTTGTATACCACGAAGCCGGAGTGGGAGCGTTCCGGTATGGGGTTTGCTTTTATGGAAGCCTTTATGGATGAGCTGGAGGTATATTCCGAGGTGGGAAAGGGTACCCGCGTCAAACTGAGCAAGCATATTGGAGACAGAACATGAGAGTTGGCGTGGAGGGTATCAAATGGATGCAATGGAATTATTAAAAAAAGCCCGTGCCGGTGATCGTCATGCCAGAGACCGGATGGTGGAGGAAAATGTAGGTCTGGTCTGGAATATCGTGAAACGTTTCAACGGGAGAGGCTATGATCCGGAGGATCTGTTTCAGATCGGCTGTATCGGGCTGATCAAGGCAATTGATCATTTTAATCTGGAATTTGACGTAAAATTTAGTACATACGCAGTACCCATGATCATGGGGGAGATCAAGCGCTTTATGCGGGATGACGGGATGATCAAGATCAGCCGGACCATGAAAGAAAACGGCTGGAAGGTAAAGCTGGCAGCACAGCGGCTGGGACAGGAGCTGGGGCGTCAGGCAACGGTGGATGAGATTGCGGCGGCAACAGAGCTGGAGCCGGAGGAAATTGCTGTGGCAATCGAGGCAAACCGGGATGTGGATTCCATATACCGGCCGGTATATCAGCCGGAGGGCAAGGAGATTTATCTGATCGATCAGGTGGTGGCAGGTGAAAATGCCAGTGTCGGTTATGTATCCCGGACCGCAGTGGTGCGGGGAAACACCGGAGAAGCTGATTCCGGGGTGGATGCGGAAAAAGAAAAAGTGATCAATCATGTCCTGCTGGAGCAGCTCCTGGGGACACTGGAAGAGAAGGAACGACGACTCATCACACTGAGGTATTATGAGGACAAGACCCAGACCCAGGTGGCAGCAGAGCTTGGGATCAGTCAGGTGCAGGTCAGCCGCCTCGAGAAAAAGATACTGCTACGGCTGAGGCAGGAAGTGAGGTAGGTGCAATTTAAAATAAAGATGTATAAAATTTCCATATCAGGGGAACAATTTACTGAAAAGAGAAAGGGGAAAATGCACCATGAAGAAGAAAAGAATGTGGTTTTATGTATTGGTGATCGGTGTGATGACCTTGAGCACTGTATGTTATATTGCAATCATGCGTAATGCGAAAACAACCTATGCCAACGGCAAATTTGTAGAGCAGGAGGGGATTGACAATGAAGTCCGATATTATTTACTTAAAACTGGAACAGAATAGTCAGGTATCCCACAAAAAGGTTCTACTGGAGGATGTGGCGGAGATTTTTACTGCGGACAATACGCTGCAGAAAGAGGTTGGAAAGCTGGTGCTTTATACATTCCAGCAGGAAAAAGAGCAGAAGCTTGTTTTTTCTGCCATGAAGGTGATCGCCATGCTGCAGAAACAGCGGCCGGAGCTGCAGGTGGTCAATATCGGTGAGCCGGATTTTATTGTAGAGTTTAAGGACACTCCGAAGCCGTCAAAATTTATGGAGATCTGCAAGGCAGTGCTGGTGAGTCTGATCATATTTTTTGGCGCAGGATTTACGATCATGACGTTTAATACAGATGTCAGCGTGGGGGATGTGTTTTCTCTGTTTTATAAGCTGGTCATGGGAACGGAGCAGACAAAGGGAAGTATTATGGAGATTACCTATTGTGTCGGGATCGCCATAGGGATCCTGGGCTTTTATAATCATTTTTCTGCCCGGAATGAACGGGATGATCCGACACCGCTTCATCTGGAAATGAGGAATTATGAGCAGGAAATGAATAATGCCATTATCAAAAACGCATCAAGAGAAGGAAAGGAGATTTCATGATCTGGAAACAGGCTCTTTTGGGAGTGATCGGATTTGCCGGTGGTATCAGTGTTGCCGGAGGCGTGTTTGCATTTATTTCCATTTTGGAAATGCTGCCAAGACTGGCAAGCAGACTCCATACGGCGAACCGGGTGTATCATCTGGAAAACTGCATTTTCTGGGGAGGGCTGGCAGGATCACTTATAACTGTATTTGAAATATCGATTCCCTTTGGAAGTGTGATGCTGGCTGTTTTTGGATTATTTACCGGAATTTTTGTGGGGTGCCTAGCAATGGCGCTTGCGGAGACATTGAAGGTGATCCCGGTGCTGGTACAGAGAGTGAAGCTTGCCACGGGGCTGCCGTTTGTGATATTGGCATTGGCACTGGGAAAAGCAGTGGCTTGTTTTTATCAGTTGTATTTTCGGATGCAGCATTAGTGGTGTGGATATGATATTACAGTGTTGATGGTTTGGTTAGTTTGTGTCCGTAAAATGGGATAGAATGGAGGAAAGTATATGGATCAGAAAAATAGTCCTAAGATTGAGGAAGTTTTACAGGAAAAGGACAGTGAAAAACAAAAGGAAAAGTATAATCAATATGTCAGCAATATTACCCCGAAAAGTAATCGTTTCTTAAACTGTGCAAAAGCGTTTCTGGTAGGAGGCGCAATCTGTCTGCTGGGGGAGGGCTTTAACAGTTTTTATCAATATCTTGGAAACGATAAAGAGCTGGCGGGACTTTATACAACATTATCATTAATTCTTTTGAGTATCATTTTGACCGGTCTTAATATTTATCAGAAGCTGGGACAGTTTGGCGGAGCCGGAAGTATCGTTCCGATTACGGGATTTGCCAATTCGGTGGTATCTCCGGCAATTGAATTTCAGGCAGAGGGACAGGTCTTTGGTATTGGCTGTAAGATCTTCACGATTGCCGGACCGGTGATCTTGTACGGGATATTCTGCAGCTGGGTTGTAGGAGTGATTTACTGGCTGGGGAGTATTATGTAAGGATAGAATATTGTATCTTGAAAGAGAATTTATATGAGATGAAATCAAAAAATATTCCGAAATGGGAATATTTTTGATTTAGAGAAAAAATATGCTATAATCAGAAGAAAGGAGGAAACGCAGGAATGGTGGAACGTAAAGAGTATCTGGAGCAGTTATGGGCATGGAAAGAAGAAAAGTTGATTAAAGTGGTAACAGGAATCAGACGATGTGGTAAGTCGACGCTTCTGACTCAATATCAGACAAAACTAAAAGATGCGGGTATTGGTGCAGAACAAATTATTTCAATTAATTTTGAAGACCTAGATAATGAACCATTGTTAGATTATAAGGAGCTTTATCAATACATCAAAGCTCGTCTGTGTGAGGATAAAATAACCTACATTTTTTGGCTCATCATCACCTTGTGTGAAGAAAAAAATGACTTGAAGCCTTATATATATTGAAAAAGCATACGATCTCAGATATGATTTTTTTGCTAAGAA
>CADAKW010000084.1:7832-11156 GCA_902788645.1 uncultured Lachnospiraceae bacterium | reverse complement strand
GGTGTTTTCAGGATTTTGGTATCCTCGGTCAGGATCATTGCCTGCAGGACATTGACCACCTGGGCAATATTTGCCATAGCAATACGGTCACTGTGCTTGTTAAAAATATTCAGAGAGGCAGCGGCGACAATGGCATCCCGCATGGTGTTCTGCTGATACAGGAATGCCGGATTCGTGCCCGGCTCTACATTATACCAGGTACCCCATTCATCCACAAGCAGGTCAATATCGTGGTTTGGATCGTATTCATCCATGATCGCCAGATGCTTTTTGATAATATCCTCGATATGAAGTGCATTGGAAATGGTACTATAATATTCTTCGTCGCTAAAGTCGGTTGCACTTCCCCTATGCTCCCAGTCGCCCGGCACCGTATAGCAGTGGAGACTGATGCCGTTGGCCTGCAAGTGGTCGATACGGCTCATGAGCTCTTTCGTCCAGTTGTAGTCCTCGGCATTTGGTCCGCAGGCTACCTTGTATAATTTATTATCTCCATAGTTTTTACAAAAACATTGATAACGTTTGTATTCATTTGCATAAAAATCCGGGCTCATACTGCCGCCGCAGCCCCAGTTTTCATTGCCGATCCCGACATATTTTAAGTGCCATGGCTTTGTCCGGCCGTTTTCTTTTCGGAGATTTGTGATGGTGGAATCTCCGTCGGCAGTCATATATTCGATCCATTCGGCAGCTTCCTGTACAGTACCGCTGCCCAGATTGATGGCAATATACGGTTCACAGTCAAGCTGATCGCACAGCTCCATAAACTCATGTGTGCCAAAGCTGTTGTCTTCTACGGTGCCGCCCCAGCTGGTATTTACCATACGGCGGCGGTTCTCCTTGGGACCGATACCGTCCCGCCAGTGGTATTCGTCGGCAAAGCAGCCGCCCGGCCAGCGGAGAACCGGCAGATGCAGCGCCCGGAGGGCTTCCACAACGTCCTTGCGCATTCCTTTTACATTAGGAATATCGGAATCCTCCCCTACATAGATGCCGTCGTAAATACAGCGTCCCAGATGCTCAGAAAACTGTCCATAGATTTCCGGAGCGATGTGGCTTAAGGTTTTATCAGGGTTAATATGTAATATTGTTTTTAACAAGATAGTCTCCTTCCTTTCATCGGCATAGAGCAAAAATAAGGGAACTCTGTATCACAGAAATGTTACCTTATTCGATTGGAGAAAACTCTCCAAAATATGCTTTATTGATGATTCGTAAATATAAGTTTCTATGGTTTAGATCAGCTTCATATCAGCCATTGCCTTGCGCAGGATCTCCTGATTCTGTGGCTCCATTTCGGTCAGAGGCGCGCGGAGTGTGCCAACTTCTTTGCCCATCATGTTCAGGGCTGCCTTTACAGGGATTGGATTTACCTCACAGAACAGTGCATTGCAGAGTGGAATGCTGTCGATCTGCATCTTTGCTGCTGTCTTGACATCGCCCTTCAGATAGCTGGTAACCATGTCATGCATAAACTTCGGTGCTACGTTGGAAACAACGGAGATCACACCAACGCCGCCCAGAGAAAGGATTGGAACAACCTGATCATCATTACCGGAGTAAAGCTCAATATTGCCGTCGCACAGATTCATGATCTTTGCCACGTTGCTGAGGTCGCCGGAAGCTTCCTTGACACCTACGATATTGCCTACGTTCTTTACCAGAGATGCGATCGTGGCCGGTGCCATGGCACATCCGGTACGGCTTGGTACATTGTAAAGGATCGCCGGGATGGAGATTTCCTTCGCGATGGTTGTGTAATGTGCGATCAGACCATTCTGTGTTGCCTTGTTGTAATAAGGTGTTACAAGCAGAACGCCGTCAGCACCTGCCTCCTCGGCCTCCTTGCTGAGCTGGACAGCGGTTGCTGTACAGTTGGAACCGGTACCGGCGATCACCGGGATACGTCCCTTAACGCGGTCGATGGCAAAACGGATGGTGTCCATGTGCTCTTCCTCAGTCATGGTAGCAGACTCGCCGGTGGTGCCGCAGATAATGATCGCATCGGTCTGTCCTGCGATCTGCTCCTCCAGAAGTTCGTCCAGTTTATCAAAATTAATCTCGTGATTTTCCTTCATTGGTGTAACTAATGCAACGCCAGCTCCTTCAAATAATGCCATAATAATGTTACCTCCTTGATAATATAAATGAATGATTCCGGAATCTGTGACGTAAAACGCAGAGGATTCCTGTAAAAAAGAAAAGAGACGGTGTTGCGCCGTCTCATAATATACACAGGTATAATACGTGATAGCGCTCCATCAAACTGATGACAGTCATGTCGTTATTCACGCCATGCCCAAGGAATAAACTGTCAGGCAGAATATCCTTTCGGCACCGTTCCCTTTCCACGATCCTCCTCTGTCTCCTGAGACATCAGATGGTGTACTGATGAAGAGTGCGACCTCTATCTAAATCACAGCATATCACTATTGATGTGCCTTGTCAAGCAGTGCAAATAATGATATGATGCAAGGGTCAAAAGTTAAAAGCAGATTTGCTTGCAAATAAGCGGGAAGAGGCTTTCATGAAATTTGGTGAAAATGAGATTTTAGAGCGGGAGAAAAAACTGTTTTCCCCGGAGCACAGATTTATCAATCGTGTGCGTCTGGATGCACTTTGTTTTCAGTTGTTCCTGACGCTGGGGATCGTTGTGGCGCTGGCAGTATGCCTTGCAGGTGCATTCCGGGGGATTGTGAACAGTGCACCCAAGGTTGGGGAAAAGCAGATCCTGACCAGCTCCCGCACGACAGTTTTATATGATAAGGATGGAAATGAGCTGCAGCGTCTGGATGGATCCGGGATCCGGCAGGATTATGTGAAGCTGGATCAGATATCTGTGGCGGCAAGAAATGCATTTATTGCCGCAGATGATACGGATTATTATAAGCATCACGGTGTGGATATTCGCAGCTTCTTTTACGCATTTTATCCGGATTCTGCGTCAGCACAGTATGCGGGCAGCAGAAGGACATTGACGCAGAAGCTGATCCGGAACCAGATATTTGTCAATGGAAATAATGGGTCAGTGACAGAGCGCATTGTGCAGAAGATTCAGGAGCAGTATCTGGCGGTCAAGCTGGAAACAGAGGCAGGGAAGGACAAGATTCTGGAGTATTATCTCAATACATTATATTTTGGAGGAAACCGGATCGGTATCGGTGCGGCATCCGAGTATTATTTCGATAAGAAGCCGCAGGATCTGACGGTATCGGAAGCGGCTGTGCTGGCAGCACTGGCACAGGATCCGGCTCAATATGATCCGGCGGACCAGCAGAAAGCCAACAGCAATAAGAGAACGGAAATCCTGGGAGCCATGCTCAA
>CADAKW010000084.1:0-7767 GCA_902788645.1 uncultured Lachnospiraceae bacterium | reverse complement strand
GGCTATAGTGCCACACAGGCATATCATGCGGTATATCAGGGCGGGATGAAGATATATACCTGTCTGGATGGTGAGATACAGAAGATATGTGAGAGAGAAGTGGAGAAGCAGCTTCGCCGGGAGAAGGGCAAAAGAAAGCGTCAGATATCTCTGGTTCTGATAGATCAGTCCAATGGAAAAGTCAAGGCCCTGATCGGTGGAAGATCCGGGGAGGTGCCGCAGACCGGTGGAAACCGGGCGATAGATTATACGAGAAATCCGGGTGTTATGCTGACACCTTTGTCCGTATGGACCCCGGCGCTGGATACGGCAGGGATGACACTGGGAACTGTGCAGGATGATGTCGCGTACAGCTACACGGAGAACGGCAAAACCAGAACTACGAAGGATGAGAAGGAATATCAGGGACTGGTGACTACGCGGGAGAGTGTCATGAAGCGTTTGCAGTCCACAGCCGTTCAGACTATGGACAGCTTTGGGATCCAGACCGGTTATGATTATCTTAAGAAGTTTGGAATCTCCAGCCTGATCGAGAAACAGGAGGATGTCGAGGGTAATGTGATCAGCGACCTTTCTCTGTCGCTTGCAGTGGGCAATATGGTAGATGGTGTGACCAATCTGGATCTGACAGCGGCATATGCAGCACTGGCCAATGAAGGGAAAAGTGTCAGTCCGATCTTTTATACAAAGCTGGTGGACCAGACGGGAAATATTCTGTTCAAAAATGAGAGAAAGCAGTCGCAGATCCTTCGGAAATCCACGGCATGGCTCATGACCAATGTGCTGAGGGAATATCTGGAGAGCGGAGATGGCAGTGATGCAGCTCTTGGGATGGACAAGCTGGCAGCAGCCGGGTATGGTGGAAGTTCTGCAGGACATAAGGATCAGTGGTTTACGGGATATACCCCGTTTTATACCGCAGGGATCTGGAGCGGTTATGATGATGAGAAGCGTATCTCATCGGAAATATCCTGTGAGGCTTTGTGGAAGCGGATCATGACCCGGATTCATGAAGTTAAAAAGATTGAAAAGGGCAGCTTTAAGATTCCGGATGATATTGTGGCATATGATATTTGTACAAAGTGCGGCGGTCTGGCGGTGGAAGGATTGTGTGAAGAAGCACCGGGCGGCAGTGCGGTGCAGAGAGAATATTTTGTGAACGGTTCGCAGCCGGTTCAGAACTGTGATTGTCATGTGAGATACCGTGTATGTAAAAAAAGCGGCAGACTTGCCACGGAGAAATGTCCGGAGGACCAGGTGGAGGAAAAGGTTTACCTGATCAAGGAGGAAACAGGAAAAACAAAGGACAGCCCATATGTGCTGTCTTCGAAATTGCAAAAAAGTAAGTGCAGTCTCCATAAATAGGGGGACTGCACTTACTTTTTGCCGGTACAATACAAAATGTTCAAAGCATGTGCCCACCAGGAGCAAAAAGCGGGAGTTCCCCCCTTTTTACAACTTTTGGAAATCTACGGCACCCTGCATCCAGATGACACCTTTGAAGCGGCGTCCGATCATAGGTTCTCCCGTCAGAGAGGCTTTATTGATGCCGATGGTCAGAACGATGTCATTGCAGGAGATCAGGAGCTGATAGATATCCTCTCCGGAATATTGGTTTTTGATGCAACTCCAGTTGACGATGGTGCCAAGGATCTGGTAATTGTCGGACTCGGAACCGTAGGGGATAAAGCTTGTCTCTACCACACTGTAGAGATCCTCGGTGCGGATCCGTCGGTTGATCTGTGCTGACAGGTCGATCTCGTCAACGGTCAGACTGTCGATGGCATCCTGATCCCCGGACTTTGCCATGGCAATGAGCTGATTTCGCATCCGTGTACGGTAGGATTTGCGTTTCTTGATCTCTTCGTTATCCTCCACCCCTAGGATGATCTTACCCTCTAGGGCCAGACCGGAAAGGTAGGTGCGTGCCTTGTGAGGTGTATTGTCACTGCAGTCTAACATCAGATAATCCACAGCGTTCTGTAGGTAAAAGATCATGGAAATACCAAGGCGTATGTCGTCACACATCCCGGTAAATGCGTCGGTATCGACCCGTTTGTTCACTGTTATGTCTGAGACGGTGGAAAGGATCGTTCCCTTTAGATATGGGAAATAATGTTCAATATGGAAAAATCCTTTTTCATCATATTCGCCCCGGACAACAATGCCGGCATGACTGGCAAACTCTTTGGCAAATTCTGTATATATGTGATTTTGGGATAATGCGATCTTTTTGGTCTGATCCGGTTCATTCATGATGATTCCAAGCAGCTTGTCCATGTCCTGCCTGGTATTGATATGACTAAAACCGATGGAACGTAAAAAACGATGCATGGGATCACCCCTTTCAGTAAAATATGGATCGGTATCCATTTATTCTACTACGGGAAATGCGAAGAATCAAGGAAAATGTTGCTATTAGGGGGGATATCATATATAATTTAAGGATGTATGTATATTTTCAAAGACATTGTTATCTTGGTCGATGAAGACATGGAGGAAGAATATGAGTAAAGTTGCAGTAATAACAGATAGTAACAGCGGTATCACACAGGCGGAGGCAAAGGAGATGGGGATCGCTGTTCTGCCAATGCCTTTTATTATTGATGGAAAGACTTATCTTGAGGATATCAGTCTGACACAGGAGGAGTTTTATGAGAAGCTTGGGCAGAATGCAGAGGTTTCTACTTCGCAGCCTTCGGTGGAGGATGTATTAAAATACTGGGATAAGGCATTGGAGGAGGCCGATGAGGTCGTTTATATCCCGATGTCCAGTGGACTGTCAGGTTCCTGCTCTACCGCACAGATGTTGTCTCAGGACTATGATGGCAGAGTGCAGGTGGTGGACAATCAGCGTATTTCCGTCACACAGCGACAGTCGGCAATGGATGCCATGGAGTTAGCGGAGCGTGGCATGAATGCGGTGCAGATCCGGGAGCTTCTGGAACAGGAAAAAATGCAGTCCAGTATTTATATTATGCTGGATACCCTGAGTTACCTCAAGAAGGGCGGCCGTATCACTCCGGCGGCAGCGGCATTGGGCACGGCACTTCGTTTAAAGCCGGTTTTACAGATCCAGGGAGAGAAGCTGGATGCATTTACTATTGCCCGGACCAAAAAGCAGGGTGTGACAAAGATGATCAATGCCATGGAGACTGATATTAAGGAACGTTTTGGCGGTATGGACAATATGGAGCATATTCATATTGAAGTGGCACACACGGCCAATGAGGAAGCGGCGAAGGAGTTTGTGGAGGAGCTTCGGGAGCATTTCGGTGTAAAGAATGAGATCATCTGCAATCCGCTTTCTTTAAGTGTATCCTGCCACATCGGACCGGGAGCACTGGCAGTTGCATGTTCCAAGGCAATTCCTGAATAAGACAGAATGGAGGCAGAAGGATGAATTATATTGAAGGATTAGGACAAAAAGCACAGAAGGCAAAAAAGAGTCTGGCGACAGCGTCTACCGGACAGAAGAATGAGATATTGACACGGATCGCAGCGAAGCTTCTGGAAAATCAGGAGCAGATCCTGGCAGAAAATGAAAAGGATATCGCCAACGCTCGTGAGAATGGCATTTCTGAGACCATGGTGGATCGTTTACGTCTGACGCCGGAGCGTATTCAGGGGATTTCCGATGCGTGTATCCAGTTGACCAATCTGGAGGATCCGGTGGGAGAGATCATCGAGGGATCCACACGTCCAAACGGCATGAAGATCACCAAGATACGTGTTCCCATGGGAGTTGTGGGGATTATTTATGAGTCACGTCCCAATGTGACGGTGGATGCGGCTTCTCTCTGTATCAAAAGCGGCAATGCAGCGATCCTGCGGGGAGGCAAGGAGGCGATCTGTTCCAATAAGGTACTGATGAATACCATGCGGGAGGCGGTTGCAGAGTGTGGTTTCCCGGAGGATATTGTACAGCTGGTGGAGGATACCTCCAGAGAGGTGTCCACGCAGATGATGCAGGCCAACGGATTGATCGATGTACTGATCCCGAGGGGCGGTGCGGGACTGATCCGGGCGGTTGTAAAAAACGCAACGCTTCCTGTGATTGAGACGGGAACCGGCAATTGCCATATTTATGTGGATGCCACGGCAGATCTGGACATGGCGGTAAACATTACCGACAATGGAAAAACACAGCGCCCAAGTGTCTGCAATGCACTGGAAACCTGTCTGGTACACAAGAATGTGGCAGAGAAGTTTCTGCCAATGTTAAAGGCAAAGCTGGATGAGCACCGGGTAGAGATCCGGGGCTGTGAAAGAACAGCAGCCATTCTGGGAGACTGTGTCGTTCCGGCCACAGAGCAGGATTATGCTACGGAGTTTCTGGATTATATCATTTCGATAAAAGTCGTAGATTCTGTGGAGGAGGCCATTGCCCATGTATCCAGATATTCCACGGGCCATTCCGAGTGTATTGTGACAGAGAGCTATGCCAATGCCCGGAAGTTTCAGGAGGAAGTGGATTCCGCATGCGTTTATGTGAATTGTTCTACGAGATTTACGGATGGCGGTGAATTTGGACTGGGAGCGGAGATCGGCATTTCCACCCAGAAGCTTCATGCGAGAGGCCCGATGGGCTTAAAGGAGCTGACCACTATGAAGTATCTGATCTGCGGAGACGGACAGATCAGATAAATAACCGATTTGTGTGAGGAGGAGACATCATGAGTTTGACAGCGACACCCAATGGAGACAGAGTACAGATTGCGATTTTTGGCAGACGAAATGCCGGCAAATCCAGTGTGATCAATGCAGTGACAGGCCAGCAGCTTGCCATTGTATCGGATGTGAAGGGAACCACGACGGATCCGGTTTATAAGGCAATGGAGATATTACCTATCGGTCCCTGTATGTTTATTGACACGCCGGGACTGGATGATGAGGGAGAGCTGGGAGAGAAGCGTGTGGAGAAGGCGGTACAGGTGCTGAACCGCACGGATATTGCCCTGCTGGTGCTGGACATTTCCAGACTCACATCGGAGGAGCTGGCACAGGGCCGGGGAATCGGTGAGAAGGAACAGCAGATCCAGTCAATGATCGAGGAGAAGAAGCTTCCCTATGTGATCGTGCTGAATCAGGAGGACAAGCTTTCGCCAGAGGAGGCAGAGAAACGACGTCAGCTGATCATGGAAAAAAACAAAGCGGTGCCGGTCTGCAACGTGAGCACTGTCCGTAAAACGGGACTTGAAAAGCTCAAGGATGCGCTGATCATGCTTGCGTCGGATACTGATCTGAAATTACACATTCTCGGAGATCTGGTGGAGGAGAATGACGTGGTGGTTCTGGTGGTGCCGGTGGATTCGGCTGCACCAAAGGGACGGCTGATCATGCCCCAGCAGCAGGTGATCCGCGATATATTGGACAACCACGCAGTATCGGTGGTGACACAGGTGCCTTCTCTGGCAATGACTCTTGAGATGCTTGGAGATAAAGTGAAGATGGTTATTACGGACTCTCAGGCATTTGGCGAGGTGTCCGGGATTGTGCCCACACAGATTCCGCTGACTTCTTTTTCTATCTTATTTGCGAGACACAAAGGAAATCTCCGGACTCTGGTGGAGGGTGTTACGGCGGTAGATCAGCTAAAGGATGGAGACAGGGTATTGATCGCGGAGGGATGTACCCACCGGCGGCAGTGTGACGATATTGGGACAGTAAAAATTCCCCGCTGGCTGAAGGAATACACAGGAAAAGATCTGCAGATTGAGACCTGCAGCGGCACAGGATTTCCGACGGATCTGTCCTCCTATGCCCTGATCATTCACTGTGGAGGCTGCACTCTTCATGAAAAGGAAATGAAGCATCGGATCTTCCGGGCACAGCAGTGTCAGGTGCCGATCGTTAATTACGGAATTTTTATTGCCTATGTGAAGGGCATTTTGAAGCGGAGTGTGGAGCTGTTTCCGGCGGTCTGGGAACTGCTGGAGTAGATGTGTTTAATCTGCAATGAAAAACAAGGAGAGAATAAATGAAACTGATCGTCAATGAAATTGAGAAACATTTTGAGGAGAAAGAGGTTCTTAAGGGGGCATCCTTCACCTTCGAAAAAGGCAAGATATACGGACTTCTGGGGCGGAACGGAGCAGGTAAAACGACATTGTTTAACTGTATCAGTCATGAGATTGATTTCGAGGGAGGCTCCGTTTCTCTGGAGGAGAACGGAGAAAACAGACCCGTGGATTTTGATATGATGGGTTATGCGTTTTCTACCCCTGTTCTGCCGGAGTTTCTTACCGGTTATGAGTTCATTAAATTCTTTCTTGATATTCATAAGGGCAAAATAGAAAATCCTCTGACGGTGGAGGAGTATGCACAGATGGTGGGACTGGATCTGCCGGATCTGGACCGGCTGCTCAAGGGATATTCCCACGGCATGAAAAATAAAATGCAGATGCTTTGTCTGCTGATCAGCAAGCCGCCGATCATTTTGCTGGATGAACCGCTGACATCGCTGGATGTGGTTGCGGCCCATGAGATGAAGGAGCTTTTGCTGGCAATGAAAAAGGATCATATTATTATATTGTCTACTCATATTTTGCAGCTGGCACAGGATCTGTGTGACGAGATCGTGCTGTTACATCAGGGAAAATTGTCAGGAGTGGATGATCTGGATTGTCATGATCAGGGATTTGAGGAGCATGTCATGGAGCTTCTGAGCCGATAGAAAGGATACAGACAGATGAATCAGATAATAAGTCAGTTTCAGTTGTTTTTTGCCCAGCGGGTGAATCAGCTGATCTATACGATCATTAATTTCAAGCCGCTGAAGGGTCTGATCTCGGAGGAGTGGTATGCCCGCAGCGATATCAAAAAGGCATTGGGGATTATCTGCCTGATCTGGAACGGGCTCAAGGATATCCTGTGGAAGTCATTATATTTTCTGCTGGCTGTCTTTGTACCGTGTGCGATCTTACAATCGAATATCGGCTGGAGCGATCATACGATGGCATCGATGATGGTATGGATATTTTTGATCCTGAATTGCTTTATGGGATCTTTCACCAACAGTCATATCATTACAAATGGTGACGAACAGGATTATCTGTTATTGAATCTTATGCGGATCGACGCCAAAAGCTATTATCTCACCGGTATTTTATGGGAATACAGCAAAGCAGCCATCTGCTGGATGATCGCATTTTTCCTGATCTTGAACCATGCTTTCCCGGGGCATATGGGGATGTTTGTGTGGGTGATCCTTTGTTATATCTGCTGCCGCCCGATCGGTGAGGCGGTTTCCCTGCTTCTCTGTGAGCATTATGATAAGATTCCTTATCAGGATAAAGGTAAGGAGGTACAGGGGAGCTATTATCTGTACAATTTCCTGATGGTTGTTGTAGCGTATGGACTTTATCCTGTCCTGTATTTGGTACAGGGACAAAAAATGGTCTGGAATCCGCTGTTTGATGCAGGTGGTTTTTCCATGGGATTACAGGGGATCATTCTGGTGATCCTGCTGATCGCAGCCGTGGTTTCTGTGAGATATCTGCGGGCGTATCCAAAATACCTGCAGGTGGCGAGAATGCTCTGCAGCTATCAGCGTGTGATGGAGCATCAGAAGAAAGTTGAAAATGTCCAGTCTATCGACAGTAAATTAAAGGACACCATGGACGAGGATGCTGTGACGGAACGGATCTTTCAGGATAAAACCGGCTATGAGTATCTTCATGCCATCTTTTTTGAACGTCACAAAAAGATCGTGGCAAGACCAAGCCGGATCAAGGCATGGATCGTGGAAGGACTGTTTGGCGTGAC
>CADAKW010000083.1 GCA_902788645.1 uncultured Lachnospiraceae bacterium | reverse complement strand
GCAGAGAATACCGGAAAGCCTCTGGATGTGATCGCGGCAGATACAGAGAGAGACAATTACATGACAGCAGAGGAAGCGAAGGCTTATGGTCTGGTGGATCATGTGATCACAAAGCGTGCGTAACTGCATAAAAGGGAGCAGTTTGCGGCAATAGTTGGGGGCAAGATATCTTTTGCGTCCAACATCATAGAATAATATGATTGGAGATTAGAATGGCAGGAAAGAAAGATGAGAGCAGACTGAAATGTTCTTTCTGTGGCAAAACACAGGATCAGGTACGGAAGCTGATCGCAGGACCGGGGGTTTATATCTGTGAGCAGTGTGTGGATCTTTGTAATGAAATTATCGAGGATGAGCTGGACAGTGGCAATTTATCCTACGACAATGAAACAGAGATCAATCTTTTGAAACCAAAGGAAATGAAAGCATTTTTGGATGAGTACGTGATCGGTCAGGAAGATGCCAAGAAAGTATTGTCTGTCGCTGTTTATAATCATTACAAGAGAGTTTTGTCAGAGAAGAGCATGGATGTGGAGCTCCAGAAGAGTAATATCATTATGCTGGGACCTACAGGCTCAGGAAAGACATTTTTGGCACAGACGCTGGCTAAAATATTGAATGTACCATTTGCAATCGCAGATGCAACGGCACTTACAGAGGCCGGTTATGTAGGTGAGGATGTGGAGAATATCCTTCTCAAGATCATTCAGGCAGCGGACTATGATATGGAGCGTGCACAGCACGGCATTATATATATTGATGAGATTGATAAGATTACCCGAAAGGGAGAGAATGTTTCCATCACCCGTGATGTGTCAGGTGAGGGTGTACAGCAGGCATTGTTAAAGATTCTTGAGGGAACGGTGGCAAGTGTGCCTCCGCAGGGAGGAAGAAAGCATCCTCATCAGGAGTTTTATCAGCTGGATACCACCAATATCCTGTTTATCTGTGGTGGAGCCTTTGATGGCCTGGATAAGATCATCGGATCCAGGATCGGACAAAAATCCATCGGTTTTAATTCGGAGATTTCCGATAAGGAAGATGAGAATGTAGGAGAGCTTTTTAAACAGGTTCTGCCGGAGGATTTTGTGAAATTTGGATTGATTCCGGAGCTGATCGGCCGTCTGCCGGTCAATGTGGGACTGGATCTGCTGGATGAGGAAGCATTGGAGCGTATTCTGGTGCAGCCGAAGAATGCCATAACCAAGCAGTACAAGAAGCTGTTTGAGCTGGATGGCGTAAAGCTGACGTTTCAGGATGGAGCAATCCGTGCGATTGCCCAGAGAGCGATTGAGCGTGGAACCGGAGCAAGAGGTATTCGTGCTATCATTGAGTCCGTTATGATGAATGCTATGTATGAGGTGCCGTCCGATGAGGAGGCAGTAGAGTGCATCATTACAGAGGCGGCTGCAAAGGGAGAGGCAGAGCCGATCCTTGTTACCAAGGACGATGAGCGCAGAGAGATTTCCTCCGACAGCAACACCAAGGATGAGATTGCGTAAATGAAAAGGGCAAAACCAGTGTTTTGTTCTCAAAAAATCGAGAGAGGGCTGCTTTTGGGCACCCTCTTTTTGAAAATAAAAAGGTCATGAGACGTGGCCGAGCAGAAAGGAAACATAAATTGCTATGATCAAGAAACCTTTAATGGCACTGCGGGATGTAGTGGCGCTGCCGGGGGTTACAGCGTATATTGAGGTGGCCAAGGCGGAGACCGTCAGCGCAATGGAAGCAGCGATGGAAAACGACCAGATGGTGTTTACTGCTGCTAAACGGGATGCAGAGAACAGCGATGTGAATATGGATAATCTTTTTGAGGTAGGCACGATCGCAAAGGTGAAGCAGATTGCCAAAATGCCGGATAAATATGTCCGTGTGGTTCTGGAAGGAGAGAAAAGAGCCCATCTGCTGTCTTTGGAAAGCACCGATGAAGGATATATTCTTGCAAATGTGCAGATGGACGAGGATGAGGATGATGTCTGGGATAATGCGGAGATTCTGTCTAACCATGGAGAGCCCACGGAGCAGTTAAAGCGTGTGGCGATGATCCGTCAGGTAAAGCAGCTGTTCCGGGAATATTGTGATCGGCAGGGGAAAATGGGCAAACAGCTTCAGGACATAATCAGTGAGAGTATTGATCTGGATCAGATCATTTATACGATCACAGCCAACCTTCCGATCCATTATCATCTGAAACAGGGGATCATTGAACCGGATCGTCTGGAGGATCGTTTCACCGAGCTGATGGTTGTTATGGAACGGGAGCTTGGGATCCTGCGTCTGCAGGGGGACATTTCCGAGATGGTTAAACAACAGGTTGAGGATAACCAGAAGGAGTATTATCTCCGTGAGCAGATCAAGGCAATCCATAAAGAGCTGGGAGAGGACGACGCAGAATCCGAGGCAGATAAATTTGAACGAAAGCTTGCCGGTCTGAAGGCACCGGACAAAGTTAAGAAAAAGATCAAAGAAGAGATCAACCGTTACAAACGGATCAGCTCCAACAATTCAGAGAGTGCGGTGATCCGGGGATATTTAGAGACTCTTCTTGCTATGCCATGGAAGAAGATGAGTAAGGACAACACGGATGTTGCCCATGCGAAGGAGGTTCTGGATGCCGATCATTATGGGCTGGAAAAGGTCAAGGAGCGGATTCTGGAGTATCTGGCAGTCAAAAAGCTGAACAAAAACGGCACAGGCACGATCATTTGTCTGGTGGGACCACCGGGAACAGGTAAGACCTCTATTGCCAAATCTGTGGCAAAGGCACTGGGGCGGAAGTATGTGAGAATTTGTCTGGGTGGAGTCCGGGACGAAGCAGAGCTTCGGGGACACCGCAGAACCTACGTAGGTGCCATGCCGGGACGTGTGATCAATGCGTTCAAAAACGCAAAGGTGAAAAACCCATTGATATTGTTTGACGAGATAGACAAAATGGTCAGTGATGGACGGGGAGATCCGGCGGCAGCAATGTTAGAGATTCTTGATCCGGAACAGAACAAGCATTTTTCGGATCATTATCTGGAGCTGCCCTTTGATCTTTCCAAAGCATTTTTTATCTGTACCGCAAATGGGACAGATACTATATCAAGACCGCTTTTAGACCGTATGGAAGTGATCGAGCTTCCGGGATATACGGAAAATGAAAAGTTCCATATTGCCAAGGAGCATCTGTGGACAAAGCAGCTTGCACAGAACGGAATCACAAAGCAGCAGCTTACCATTACAGACAAGGCACTTCGAACCGTGATCCTTCGTTATACGAGGGAGGCGGGAGTCCGTGGACTGGAGCGGCGTCTTGCTTCTCTGTGCAGGAAGGCGGCAAAGGTGATCGCACAGGCAGAAGACAACAAAAAAACAAAGCTCAGGATCTCTGATCGTAATATAAAAGAATATCTCGGTAAGCCGGTATATAAGCCGAATGCTGCCAATGAAAAACCGGAGATCGGTATCGTGCGGGGACTTGCATGGACCAGTGTCGGTGGAGAGACGTTAGAGATCGAGGTTATGTCACTCAAGGGCTCCGGTAAATTGGAGCTAACCGGAAAGCTTGGAGATGTGATGCAGGAATCCGCAAAGATTGCATTGACATATGTACGATATCTGGTACAGGATCAGGTAGCAGAGGATTATTTTGAAAAGCATGATATCCATGTCCATGTACCAGAGGGGGCAACGCCAAAGGACGGTCCGTCTGCCGGTGTTACCATGACCACAGCCATCTATTCTGCAGTGACTGAAAAACCGGTCAGAGCAGATGTGGCAATGACCGGCGAGGTGACGCTACGGGGACGTGTTCTTCCAATCGGAGGCCTCAAGGAAAAGCTTCTGGCGGCAAAGGAAGCCGGGATTCAGGAGGTACTGGTGCCAAAAGAAAACAGTCGTGATGTGGATGAGATGGAAGCAGAGATTCTGGATGGAATCGAGCTCAAATACGTGCATAAGGTGGAAGATGTCCTAAAAGAGGTTCTGGTATAGAGATACAGCCGGATACCAAATTTATGAAAGAAGAGAAAAGTGATCTCAGAGGAACCGTGTGGTGACGATGAAGATACTCATAACAGAATGGAGAAAGCAATGAAAATAAAATCAGTAAATCTGGAAACGGTATGCGGAATTACCAGCAAAATGCCGGAGAATGATAAACTAGAGGTAGCCTTTGCGGGACGTTCCAATGTGGGAAAATCCACATTGATCAACGGGCTTATGAACCGGAAATCTCTGGCGAGAACGTCATCCCAGCCGGGAAAGACACAGACTGTCAACTTTTATAATATCAACGATCTGCTGTATTTTGTGGATCTGCCGGGATATGGTTATGCCAAGGTATCCCAGCAGACCGTAGAGAAGTGGGGCAAAATGATCAACCGTTATCTGGACGGCTCCAAGGTACTGCGCCTGATCTTTCTGCTGGTGGATATCCGGCACAAGCCGAATCAGAATGATCTGCAGATGTATGAGTGGTGTACTCATTATGGATTCAATCCCATTATCATCGCGACAAAGGCAGATAAGATCAAACGGTCCCAGAAGGCAAAGCAGATCAAACAGATCAAAGAGACACTTCAGGTAGTGGAGGGAACACCGGTGATCCCATATTCTTCCATGACAAAGGAAGGCAGGGAAGAGATCTGGGAATATATTGATATGGTTTATGAGGGATTTTCAGAGGAGCAGAATTTGCAAAGTTAATGACATTTTTTTGATATTTATTGCGTATTTTGTTCTGTATACTGAAAAGGTATGTTATATTAATGTGAAAATTAGTCCCTGTGATATCATTGACTTAAGCAGGGATAAAACTGTGGGAAAGGCATGGTGATTATTCATGAAAATAGTTGTATTGGCCGGTGGACTTAGTACGGAGAGAGATGTATCCATCAATTCTGCATCAAAGGTGTGCAAGGCACTTCGGGAAAAAGGACATCAGGCGGTGATCTTAGATATATTTCTGGGACATGGAAAGACAGGAGACAGTCTGGAGGGGATCTTTGAGGGAGATCCACAGCTGACACAGATGTCCGATACGATCCAGTCTGTGGATCCGGATCTGGAGGCAGTCAAGGCAATGAGAACAGAGAATCCGGACTGTCTGTTTGGACCAAATGTCATTGAAATCTGTCGTATGGCAGATATTGTATATATGGGACTTCACGGAGCAGAGGGGGAGAACGGAAAGGTACAGGCAGCCTTTGATGTACTTGGGATCAAGTATACCGGCTCCGGTTATCTGGGAAGTGCCATGGCGATGGATAAGGGCGTTGCCAAAAAGATGTTTCAGGCGGCAGGTATCCCAACACCAAAGGGATTTACTGTGAAAAAGGGAGAAAAGGATTCCGTAAAGCGTGTGGTTTCCGAGTTTGGGTTCCCGTGTGTTGTAAAGCCTTGCTGCGGCGGCTCCAGTGTGGGTGTCAGCTTTGCAGAAGATGAGGCGCAGTATCAGGATGCCCTGGAACTGGCATTTCGTTACGAGAACGAGGTTGTTGTGGAGGAATGTATCCATGGCAGGGAGTTTTCAGCAGGAGTTGTGGCAGGAGAAGCCCTTCCGATCATTGAGATCATTCCAAAGACCGGCTTTTATGATTACAAGACAAAATATCAGGCAGGAATGGCAGAGGATGTCTGTCCGGCAGAGCTTAGCGAGGCTCTGACAAAGGAAATGCAGGGGTATGCACTGGATGTTTACCGTGAGCTTAAGCTGGAGGTATACGGAAGGATCGATTTCCTTCTCAATGAAAAGAATGAAATGTACTGTCTGGAGGCAAATACCCTTCCGGGAATGACACCGACCAGTCTTCTTCCACAGGAGGCACTTGTCGTAGGTGTTGATTATGGTACCCTCTGTGAAAAGATCATTCAGGAAGCATTAAAAAAGTATCAGTAAAGATGAAATTCCATTAAGTGAATGAAATTTGCTGTGCCAATATTGTGTCTGCAGTCCGGAGTCTGCAGGTGGAAAGGAATGGAAGATTTGATGAAGGGAATGACGTTAGGGGCGGTAGCAAGAGTGGTTAAGGGAATCTATACCGGACCGGAAGAGCAGAAAAAGTCCGAGCTTTCTGCCATTACTATTGACAGCCGTCAGGTGGAAAAGGATGGCCTGTTTGTGGCGATCAAGGGAGCAAGAGTCGATGGTAACACATTTATACCGGGAGCCTATGGGGACGGGGCGCTTTGTTGTATGTCCACGGAGCCTGCAAAGGATACGGCCAGACCATATATTCAGGTGGAGTCCTGCGAACAGGCGTTGAAGGATATGGCTGAGTTTTACCGGTCAGAACTTACAATCCCGGTGGTAGGTATTACCGGCAGTGTGGGAAAGACAACTACAAAGGAAATGATCGCAGCGGTACTGTCCCAGAAATATGACACATTAAAGACTCTGGGAAATTTCAACAATGAGATCGGTCTGCCTTTGACGATCTTCCGGATCCGGGAGCATCATCAGGCAGCAGTTCTGGAAATGGGCATCAGCGACTTTGGCGAAATGACGCGTCTGGCAAAGGTGGCAAAGCCGGATATCTGTGTGATTACCAACATCGGTCAGTGCCATCTGGAAAATCTGGGAACCCGCGATGGTATTCTCAAGGCAAAGACGGAGATATTTACTTATCTGAAACCGGAGGGAAAAGCAGTATTAAACGGAAATGATGACAAACTGTGTACACTGGATCGGGACTCCCGGATCAGTGCACCGGTATTTTATGGGATAACGGAGGATCAGAATGATCACAGGACACAGGAAGGCAGCACACCGGCTGTTTATGCGGATCATTGTGAGAGTATGGGGCTTGCCGGCAGCCGGTTTATGCTTCATACCGGAGAGGGAGAAATCTCTGTGACAGTACCGGCACCAGGACGTCATATGATCTCCAATGCGCTGGCGGCAGCTGCTGTGGGCATCCAGCTTGGTCTCACTCCGGAGCAGATCAAAACAGGCATTGAGTCCTATGAACCGGTTGGGGGACATGGTCACATTATACAGACTGAGGATATGACCATTATGGATGACTGCTACAATGCCAATCCGGTTTCCATGAAGGCGGGACTGGATGTGCTTCATGAGGTTGAGGACAGCAGAACCGTAGCAGTCATGGGGGATATGTTTGAGCTTGGAGACGAGGAAGCCAAGATGCATTATGAAGTGGGACAGTATGCTGCACGTAAGGGCATCTCCCTGATCATTTCCATTGGTTCCCTGGCTCAGAATTATGAGAAGGGCATTGAGGAAATCTGTCAGTCTGAAGGCTATACAGGACGCCATCTCTGGTTTGCAGATCTGGATGCATTTCTGGAAAAAGGACTTCCGGAGATCCGTAAGGGGGATGCCGTGCTTGTGAAGGCTTCCCATGCTATGCATTTTGAGAAGATTGTGAAGGCACTGCAGGCGTAATGTTTCAAAGTTAGGTCTTGTCAAAGAATAGAAAGTATGATATCATACAACCAAATGTAAAGGCGATGATCGCGTTTAGTAGAGAACATTGATCCGGTCAGAGAGAGGATGCCATCGGCTGAAAGCATCTTTACGTTCCCGGTGTGATCGAATTTCCCGCGTGAGCTGCAGACAGGAAGGACAGAGGAAGAAGTCAGGATATGTTGATCATATTTTGATACTATCTATTTAGTATTGTCTGACGATTCGCACACGTTACGTGCAATGAAGTGTTTATGTGATGATACAGAAGGATGATAAGGTTTCATAGATTGGATTTTCATTATTCGTGTATCACAGCTTACGGGTGGTACCGCGGTTGACTCCGTCCCTGACTGTTGTGTCGGGAGGATGCCGGGATACCAATTTCGAGCTCCTTGCGATGCAGGGAGTTTTTTGATTTTCAGAAGCTTTTTAATTTCTGAAAGCTGATCATAAAAGGCTCCTTTCAAAAATCTATTAATATTATCGGAGGTTAGTGATGAAAGACAGGTTAAAACAGATCATGGATGAAGCAATGGCACAGATTGATTCTTCTGACAAGCTGGACAAGCTCAATGAGATCAAGGTGTCATTTTTCTGACAAGCTGGACAAGCTCAATGAGATCAAGGTGTCATTTTTGGGAAAGAAGGGTGAGCTGACATCTATTCTCAAATCAATGAAGGATGTAGCTCCGGAGGATCGTCCAAAGGTTGGACAGATGGTAAATGATGCCCGCAGCAAGATTGAGGAGCATCTGGAGGAGAAAAAGAAAGCCTTTGAGCAGGCACTCCGTGAGGAAAAGATGAAAGCAGAGACCATCGATGTCACATTGCCGGGACAGCGTATTCCGGAGGGTCATCGTCATCCAAATACCAAGACCCTGGAGGAAGTAGAGAATATCTTTATCGGCATGGGCTATGAGGTTGTAGAGGGTCCTGAGATCGAGAGAGATTATTATAACTTTGAGGCACTGAACATTCCGGCAGATCATCCGGCAAAGGACGAGCAGGATACCTTCTATATTACACAGGATATTCTTCTTCGTACCCAGACCTCTTCCGTACAGGTTCATGAGATGGAAAAGGGCAGACTGCCGATCCGTATGATCGCACCGGGACGAGTTTTCCGCTCTGACGAGGTGGATGCAACACATTCTCCGACCTTCCATCAGATCGAGGGTCTTGTGGTAGATAAGAATATCACATTCTCTGACCTGAAGGGAACGCTGCAGGAGTTTGCAAAGCGTTTGTTTGGCGAGGATACAAAGGTAAAATTCCGTCCGCATCACTTCCAGTTTACAGAGCCGAGCGCCGAGATGGATGTTACCTGTTTTAAATGCGGTGGAAAGGGCTGCCGTTTCTGTAAGGGCGAAGGCTGGGTTGAGATTCTTGGCTGTGGTATGGTTCATCCGCATGTGCTGGAGATGAGCGGCATTGATCCGGAAGAATATACGGGCTTTGCCTTTGGTGTCGGACTGGAGCGAATAGCATTGTTCAAGTACGAGATCGATGATATGAGATTATTATATGAAAATGATACACGATTCTTAAAGCAGTTCTAAAGGAACCGCAGAGTGAGAAAATATCAGATATAAATAGAGATCGCAGAAAGTTGTGTATGGCAGCAGCGCGAAAGAAAGGAAGAAAATAACATGAATAGTTCAATATCATGGACAAAGGCATATGTGCCGGATCTGGATTGTACGGCACAGGAATATATGGATGCAATGACATTGTCCGGTACAAAGGTTGAGGGATATACAGAGTTAGATAAGAATCTGGATAAGATTATCGTAGGTAAGATCAACAAGATCGAGAAGCATCCGGATGCAGACAAGCTGGTAATCTGTCAGGTACAGGTTGATGAGGCAGGCACAGAGGTACAGATCGTTACAGGTGCCGCTAACGTCAAAGAGGGAGATAAGGTACCGGTTGTTCTGGACGGTGGTCATGTGGCAAGCAGCCACAAGGATGGCGAGTCAGAGAATGGTTTCAAGATCAAAAAAGGAAAGCTCAGAGGAGTGGATTCTTTCGGTATGATGTGTTCCATTGATGAGCTTGGTTCCAATACCGATATGTATCCGGACGCGGCAGAGGATGGCATCTATATCCTCAGTGATAATCCGGAGTATGCCGATGCTCCGATCGGATCAGATGCGGTAGAGCTTCTGGGACTTCATGATGTGGTATTTGAGTATGAGGTAACCTCAAACCGTGTAGATTGTTTTGGACAGATCGGTATTGCCAGAGAGGTAGCGGCAACCTTCCGTAAGGATCTGGTGCTTCAGGAGGTGAAAGAGACAGGCAATAATGAGGATGTCAATGATTATGTATCGGTCGAGGTACAGGCACCGGAGCTTTGCTCCCGTTATGTGGCAAGAGTCGTAAAGAACATCAAGCTTGCCCCATCACCGGAGTGGATGCAGCGCCGTCTTGCTTCTGTCGGTATCCGTCCGATCAACAATATTGTGGATATTACCAACTATGTAATGGAGGAGTATGCACAGCCAATGCATGCGTATGATCTGGACAAACTGGCAGATCATAAGATTGTTGTACGTAAGGCACATAAGGATGAGCCGTTTATGACACTGGATGGTCAGGAGAGAGTTCTTGACGATACCATGCTGGTGATCTGTGATGGGGAGAAGCCGGTAGGTGTTGCCGGTATTATGGGTGGCGAAAATTCCAAGATCACGGATGATGTGACCACCATGCTTTTTGAGGCAGCAACCTTTGACGGAACCAATATCCGTAAATCCGGCAAGAAGCTTGGTATGCGTACCGATGCGCAGGCAAAGTTTGAGAAGGGGCTTGATCCAAACAATGCGATCGACGCCATGAACCGTGCCTGCCAGCTCATCGAGGAGCTGGGTGCCGGTGAAGTTGTCGGTGGTGCTGTAGACGTATATCCGGTTAAGAAAGAACCGATCACCATCACATATAATGTAGAGAAGATCAATGCCCTTCTTGGTACCGATATTGATGAGGATACCATGGTGGCATATTTTGAGAAGCTGGATCTGACAGTAGATCGTGAGAAAAAGGAAGTTCTTGTGCCAACCTGGAGACAGGATCTGGAAAGACTTGCGGATCTGGCTGAGGAGGTTGCCCGTTTCTTCGGATACGACAATATCCCGATGACACTTCCGTCCGGTTCTGCAACAGCAGGCGGACTTTCTGAGAAGATGCAGCATGAGAATATGGCAAGAGATATTGTGGAAGCCTATGGTTTTATGGAGGGAATGACATTCTCCTTTGAAAGCCCGAAGGTTTATGACAAGCTTTTACTGCCGGCAGACGATGTGCTGCGCAAGAGCATTGCCATTATGAATCCATTGGGAGAGGACTACAGTGTTATGCGTACGTCAGCCATTGGCGGTATGCTGATCTCTCTTGCAACAAACTATAACCGCCGAAATCAGAATGTCCGTCTTTACGAGCTGGCAAATGTATATCTTCCAAAGAGTCTGCCACTTACTGAGCTTCCAGAGGAGCAGATGCAGCTGACACTTGGTATGTACGGTGAGGGAGATTTCTTTACCATGAAAGGTGTTGTAGAAAGTCTGATGCAGCGCATGGGACTGAAGAAGGCAGCCAAATATGATCCACAGGCAGGCAAGAGCTTTCTGCATCCGGGGCGTCAGGCGAAGGTGATCTATGAGGGCTGTGAGGTTGCTTATCTCGGTGAGGTTCATCCGGAGGTGCTTGACAACTTCTCCATTGGACAGAAGGCGTATATTGCCGTTGTCAATATGAAGCAGCTTTCTGAGCTTGCAAGCTTTGATGTGAAGTATGTCGGTATTCCGAAGTTCCCTGCGATGACGAGAGATATCAGTCTGACCATGAAGAAGGAAGTACTGGCCGGGGATATTGAGGACACCATCCGCACAAAGGGCGGCAAGCTGATCGAGTCCGTGACTCTTTTTGATATTTATGAGGGAGCCCAGCTTACCCAGGGGTATAAGTCTATGGCATACAAGATCGTATTCCGTGCACCGGACCGTACTCTGAAGGACGAGGAGGTAAACAAGGCAATGGATAAGATTATCCGTGCCCTTGAGGAGAAAGAAATTGTATTAAGGAGCTAGGAATGAAAAATGCAAAAAAAGTGATCCGCATCCTGTCATGGTGTATCTTTGTGGTATATCTGGTGGCACTGGTGTATTTCCTGTTTTTCAGCGAGCAGCTGGGACGGGTGCCAAGTGATGAATACAAGTACAGTCTGGTGCCGTTTAAGGAAATCCGCAGATACATCTTCTACTGGCATGCAATCGGCAGTTATTATGTCCTGTTGAATCTTCTGGGCAATGTTGTGTGTTTTGTTCCATTTGGATTTGTGCTGCCGGTCATTTCAAGAAATCAGCGTAAATTCTGGAAAATTCTGCTGCTGAGCTTTCTGACATCGCTGTTAGTGGAACTGATCCAGTTAGTGGAACTGATCCAGCTTGTCTCCAAGGTGGGGTCCTGTGATGTGGATGATATGCTTCTGAATACATTAGGAGGAATTATCGGTTATGTACTGTTTCGCTTTTTCCACAGAATATTTTTCAGCCGGAAGAGCGCCAGGCAGCCGGAGAACAAAGAAGGGCAGGTGAGAGATGACCATGTCTAAAAAGAAAAGACGTAAGGACGGTCTTCATTTGACAGATAAAAAGCATCCGAAACAGGGAATCTGGTCAACGGTTCTTGGAATCTTATCTCTTGTCCTGTTTTTGGTACTTTGTTTTCTGTCCGGGGAGGCAGGAGGAAAGGCCGGTGTCTGGATCGGTATTCTGGGCGTGCTTTGTGCTGCAGTCAATATCTGGGGCTTTGTGCTTGCTATGCTCAGTCTGAAGCTGGACAACATCAGGCAGCTCTTTCCGTCTCTCGGTGTGATCATCAACGGTCTGATGATCTTGATGTACCTGGTGATCTATATTTTAGGCACAGCGTAACCGGGGAATCATTAAAAAACAATAAATTGTATGAAATAAAATCCTGTCTCCTTGCGGGGACAGGATAATTTTTGTATACTTACAATTAAGAAAAAAGTGTGCATCAGTTATTTGAAATTTGAGAACAAATTATCTATATGGTGTGCCGGGAAGGTTGGTTTACATGGCGAGAATATTTGACGATTCCGTTGAGGATGACAAGAGTAAGGTAAAAAAGGATGGATTGATCTATCAGCAGAGAGATGATACCGATTATAAGAAGGAGTACGAAAAACTGGACAGCAAAGGGAAATTCCAGTTTTTTAAGGATTATTATCTGCCAACCATCGTGGTCATTGCCGTGATCGCATTGGTGGGAGGTTATTTTTTGTATGGAGCGCTGACGAAGCCGCAGACGGTATTATATGTGGCAATCTGTGATCAGAATCTGGATGACAAGCAGGTGGACAAGCTGGAAAAGGCTGTGGGTACTTATCTGGGACTTGATAACAAGCATGAGATCGTGACGATCAATACAGAGTTTAACTCCAAAAACGGTACCTTAAGCGAGCAGCTGCAGAGTTATATTTATGCCGGAACCTGTGACATTGTGATCGCGCCAAAGAAGGGCTTCACCGGGTATGCTACTGCCGGATATTTCTTCGAGCCGGAAAGCTCGGATACCGTGGCAGCATTTAAGGACTGGCCGAAGGATAAGAGGGTGTACTGTCCGATCATTGACGGAGAGAATATCCGTGGTGAGAAGGAGATTGATGAGACAAAGTATAACTTTGGTATTGACGTTTCAGACTGTAAGAAGTATAAGGCTCTTGGGGGGCAAAGTAAAACAGCCGTGCTGGGCGTATCCAATTCCTCCAGAAAGCAGGAGGAAGCGGCTGCTTTTATAAAGTTTTTGACAGATGATTCTTTAAAAGATGGGGATGTGAATCCGGATTTTGCACCGCAAAGCAAGTAGGACTTTCGATTCTTCAGCAAAAAACGAATAATGGAAAGTGGAACTCTTTTGAAACTTTTCTTTCAGAAGAGTTCTTTAAAGTTCCTTGACAGGACAGACGGAATGAATATAATGGAACTCATGACAAAGGTGTCACGAAGCAATGAGCGATCGTGGCACCTTTTTCTTTTTCCTGTTACTTCAATGTAACATTCACATGTGAAACGAAAAAAAGAAAACCAAGGAGGAATGTTATATGTCGAAAGAAATAATTCAGTACGTCAACGATAACCTGTATGGCGTATGGTATTTGATAGGAGCAGCGTTAGTATT
>CADAKW010000082.1 GCA_902788645.1 uncultured Lachnospiraceae bacterium | reverse complement strand
AGGAACGTGTGCAGAAATGAGGATGAAAATGGATATTGTATGTTTGGACTTAGAGGGAGTACTTGTACCGGAGATCTGGATCGCATTTGCAGAGGCAAGTGGGATTCCTGAGTTAAAGAGAACCACAAGAGACGAGCCGGATTATGATAAGCTTATGACATGGCGTCTGGGTATTCTCAAGGAGCATGGTCTGGGACTTAAGGAGATTCAGGACACGATCGCTACGATCGATCCAATTCCGGGAGCAAAGGAGTTTTTGGATGAGCTTCGTTCCATTACACAGGTAATCATTATCAGTGATACATTTACACAGTTTGCAAGCCCTCTGATGAAGAAGCTGGGCTGGCCAACAATTTTCTGTAATTCATTGGAGGTTGCACCGGATGGCGAGATTACAGGCTTTAAAATGCGTTGTGAGAAGTCAAAGTACACCACAGTAAAAGCTCTGCAGTCTATTGGTTATGATACTATTGCCAGCGGTGACAGCCACAACGATCTAGGTATGATCGAGGCTAGTAAGGCGGGCTTCTTATTCAAGAGCACTGATCAGATCAAGGCGGATCATCCGGAGTTGCCGGCATATGAGACATATGACGAGCTTCTGGCAGCGATCAAGAAAGTGCTGGGATAATTTATATCCGAAGCAAAGGCAGGTGACAGACGATGAGAGACTATGCAATTCTCACAAATGATGGCGAATATACCATTTTTAAATTTAATAATGAAAATATAAAGTTTGTTACATCAAAACGCCTGGAAAAATACACAAAAATTGTAGAATGGGATGCTGGATATTTGGTTGTTATGGCAAAGTACAATGGATTGGGAGAAGTAGAGGAATATATTGATTTGATTCCAATATTAGATGATTTGTATTATGATGCAGATGAGTTTTTGAAGCCAATCAAGGAGGTTCGGATTGATTATGCCGTTTGATTTGAAAGGTATCGCTGATAGAGCAGATATGATCATCAATGGGTATGCGTTTACAAAAGACAAGGAACATATTCGTGTACTTAATTTAAACTGCATAAATCATGCAGCGGTCATATTCAGAGATAAAATTATAGAAACAAATATGGATGATATAGAGAACCAGATTGTACTAGAGTATTATGAACATAACAAGCAGTTTATGGAGGAGTAGCAATATGCCTAAATATTATGAATTTAAAGTATGTGGCTATTATCTTTATTATACTGCCAGTTGTGTTATTGAGGCTATGCATGTGCATGCCAGTGATCGAAAATTAACCGAGGCAGGTTCTGCTAAATTTTTTGTGAAAAGTAATGGAGATACCACGGTTGAAAAAACAGGGATGCTTAATGAACGAGAAATTCGAAAGATAAGAAAGTTTATTAAGCTTCATTACAAAGAAATGTACATACGGTGGCAGCAAACGGCTGATACAGGATTTTATGGTGAAAAATGAATAACTGATATTCACCCTCAGGGGATGTTTTTGAAATATTACGTTTCAAAAACATCCCTTTTTAAGGTGGTTTTGCCCTTTATATCATGAAGCTGCCTATGGGCTTTATTGAGAGCGAAGGCAGCGGAAAGATCCGCAAGATCGTGATAGATTCCAGTGCGGCAACGGAGACATATCTGGCACATAACCTTCCGGATAAAGCGGTATCTGTGGCAACCCCGGTGGGCCTGATCGCTCTGCTTCTGGTGTTTGACTGGCGTTTGGGACTGATCTGTCTGATCCCGGCAGTGCTCGGTTTTCTGTTTATGGGGAGTATGATGGGAAAGGACATGGAAAAAAGTATGAAGGAGTACCAGAACTCTCTGGAAACCATGTCTGCGGAGGCAGTGGAGTACGTCAGGGGCATTCCGGTGGTCAAGACTTTTGGTCAGACCGTATTTTCCTTTAAGAGATTTAAGGATTCCATTGATAAATACGAAAAATGGACGCTGGATTATACCAAAAGAATGCGAAAGCCAATAGTTGCTTTTACTACAGCGGTCAATTCCACCTTTGCTTTTATCATTGCGGCAGCATATCTGCTGGGTGGCCATGGAATTTCCGAAAAGCTTGGTTTAAATCTGTTTTTCTATATTATTATCACGCCGATCTTAACCACAACCTTAATGAAGCTTGCCTATGCCAGAGAGGCACAGCTGCAGGTGAAGGATGCCCTGATGCGCATGGACAGTCTGATGGCCCGGAAGCCTTTGACTGAGCCGCTGCAGGGTGAGCAGCCCAAGGACAGTTCTTTATCTATGATTAAAGGAAGCAGATGGAATTTACCGTCATATGGTGGAGCTGCAGCTTCAAACGGAGCAGTGGAAATACTAAAAAATAGATATATTATAAACATAGTAACGAAAATAGGATTGTCTTCACAGGCAGTCCTGTTTTATTGTTTGCAAAAACTTTATATTTCTCTGTGTTCCAAACATTCAAAATAGTGTATAATAAGGCATGATTGATTGTCTTTGGAGAGGAAGTGGGCATATGAGATATGATGTAATTATTATTGGGGCAGGTCCGGGAGGCATTTTTGCAGCATATGAGCTGATGAAAAAGAAGCCGGACTGTAAAATAGCAGTATTTGAGGAAGGCTATCCTCTGGAAAAGAGAAAATGTCCGATCGACGGCAAAAAGATCAAAAGCTGTATCGGCTGCAAACGCTGCTCGATCATGTGTGGTTTTGGCGGAGCCGGTGCATTTTCCGACGGAAAATATAATATTACCAATGATTTTGGAGGCACCCTGTTTGAATATATCGGTAAAGAGAAAGCAGTGGAGCTGATGAAATATGTGGATGAGATCAACATGGCAAACGGTGGCGAAGGAACGCAGCTTTACTCCACGGCAGGAACGAAGTTCAAAAAGCTCTGTCTGCAGAATAAGCTGAATCTGCTGGATGCATCCGTACGTCATCTGGGCACAGATATTAACTATATTGTGCTGGGGAATCTCTACGATCAGATGAAGGATCATGTGGAGTTTTACTTTGACACGCCGGTGGAAACCATAGAGATCATAGATGGTGGCTATCGCATTGTCTGTGAAAACAGTGAAACCTACGAGTGTGATAAATGTATTGTGTCGGTAGGCCGAAGCGGCAGCAAATGGATGGAAAAGGTCTGCAGAGAGCTTGAGATTCCAACCAGCTCCAACCGTGTGGATATTGGTGTGCGCGTGGAGCTGCCGGCTGTAATCTTCTCACATCTGACAGATGAGCTGTATGAGAGCAAGATCGTTTACCGCACCGAGAAGTTTGAGGACCGTGTCCGTACCTTCTGTATGAATCCAAACGGCATTGTGGTGAATGAAAATACCAACGGCATCATTACGGTGAACGGCCACAGCTATGAAGGAGACGAAAAGAAAACGGAAAATACCAACTTTGCCCTTCTGGTGGCGAAGCATTTCTCTGAGCCCTTTAAGGACAGCAACGGATATGGAGAAAGTATCGCGAGACTTTCCAATATGCTGGGAGGCGGCGTGATCGTGCAGCGTTTTGGCGATCTGGTGCGCGGAAGACGAAGCACGGAGAAGCGTATTCATGAGAATCTTGTAACGCCGACGTTGTCAGCAACACCGGGAGATTTAAGTCTGGTACTTCCAAAACGTATCATGGACGGTATCATTGAGATGATCTACGCGCTGGATAAGGTAGCTCCGGGTACCGCCAATGATGACACACTGCTTTACGGTGTGGAGGTGAAGTTCTATAACATGGAGGTTGAGCTGGATCACAATCTGGAAAGCTGTCACAAGGGACTTTACGTGATCGGAGACGGCAGTGGTGTGACCCATTCCCTGTCCCATGCATCTGCCAGCGGTGTGTATGTAGCAAGACATATTATCAGTGAGGATGAACAATGACATTAAAACACATTAAGATATTTGTGGCGGTATATCAGGAGGAGAGCATTACCAGGGCGGCGGAAAAGCTTCATATGACCCAGCCGGCGACCAGTCTTGCCATACGGGAGCTGGAGGAATATTATCATACCAAGCTTTTTGAACGGAGTGGCCGCGGCATCCGGGTGACATCGGCGGGGGCACAGCTTTATCCCAACGCGGCGCGGCTCTTGTCCCTGTATGATGAGATGGATGCGGAAATGAAAAACTGGGATACCTCCGGCAGACTCCGGGTCGGTTCCAGTATTAGTATCGGCTCCTGTATTCTGCCGCAGCTTATCAACCGTTTTTCGAAAGAGTATCCGGAGCTTGATCTGTACGTAAAAGTGGACAGCTCTGACGTGATCGAGCAGAATATACTGGAGAATCATCTGGATTTTGCTTTGATCGAGGGCTCTGTCCATTCGGATAAGCTCAAGGCATCGGTGTTTCTGGATGATGAGCTTGTGCCGGTATGCAGCCGTTTTCATCCACTGGCAGGAGCGGAGGATGTGGAGCTGGACAGCTTAAAGGATGAGCATTTTCTCATGCGGGAGCCTCATAGTGGTACCCGTCAGCTTGCGGATTCCAGCTTTGCTTTGAAAAACTTTCAGATCAGGCCCACATGGGAGAGTACCAGTACCGCGGCGCTGATCAACGCAGTGTCCATTGGTCTGGGGATTTCCATTTTGCCAAAACGTATGCTGGAGAAGCAGCTTCGTATGCATCAGATCGGTTCCTTCACAATCCGGGATATGGATCTGAAGCGCCATTATTCTCTGATCTACCATGAGAATAAATATGTCTCTCCTACCATGGAGCGTTTTTTTGAGATGCTGGCAGAGCTTAAGGATGATTAAAGACAGGGCAGAGGATGCGCCTGTAGTCAGGAGTCTGCAGGCCGGGAAAGGAATGTAGAAATATTATGAAGAAATTATATTTTACGAGACACGGACAGACCTTCTGGAATGTAGAAAATAAGATATGTGGTGCCACAGATATTGCTTTGACGGAGCTTGGTCATGAGCAGGCGGTGGCTGCCGGCAAAATGATCCGGGAGACAGGCTATAAGATAGATGAGATCCTTTATTCGCCGTTGATCCGTGCCGCAGAGACAGCACGCCATATCAGCGAGGAGACAGGGATCCCTATGCGGATGGAGCCGAGATTAAAGGAGCAGAACTTTGGACGTTTTGAGGGAACCGCCCGGAACGGAGAGGAGTTTCGTGAAGCGAAGGCATGCTTTCTAAACCATTATGGCACAGGAGAGTCCATGCTGCAGATGGCACAGAGGATCTACAATCTGATCGATGATCTGAAAAATGATCCGTCGGACAAGACATATCTTCTGGTGGCGCATAACGGTATTGCCCGTATCGTGCAGTCCTATTTTCACGAGATGACGAATGAGGAGTTTGCGGCGTTTGGCATTGACAATTGTACGCTGCTGGAATTTGATCTGTAGGGAGAATAGGATTATGGAACAGGATATGACAATATATACTATCACGCGCATTGATGAGGCAGACTTTGGGTGCGAGGGCAGACCGGAGGGATATATTCCTATGGTGACCGTGTATCTGGAGGATGAATATGGCAGGGAAGAGATCCTTGAAATGGAGGATGCACAGATGTATCACCGGGCATTGGACGAGGGCGCCCAGGTGGTGATCGGCGGAGACGGAACTCTCTACAGCCTGGAGGCAGCCAGACGACAGGCAGACATTATACCGATGGAGGAGACGGCAGATACCGATCAGCAGGATCAGTGGCTGGAGGGATATATGGATGCCGTGGAGGAGCTGGAAGAAGATTTATAAAAGCTTTATTTAAAAAATTAATAGAAACGAGGAGATACTATGTTTTACGTACCTGATGGAACAGAAAAATGTGGATATTATGAGTGTAAAAGCTGTGGAAGCCGTTTCCTTGATATCAAGATCGATCCCAGTATTG
Organism: uncultured Lachnospiraceae bacterium; assembly: GCA_902788645.1. Taxonomy (GTDB): domain Bacteria; phylum Bacillota; class Clostridia; order Lachnospirales; family Lachnospiraceae; genus Jutongia. The sequence continues at coordinate 3,530 of CADAKW010000082.1, read as the reverse complement.
TGTGTCCTTACTGTGGGGAGGAGCCGGACATGGAAATCGGCCCGGATGAGGAGATGCCTGTGATCACAGAAGATGCAAAGCTGGTGCAGATGCTTCAGGGTGAGGAGGAAGTGGCAAAGTATGACCAGCTTTTAAGCCTTGCCGTTACTGGGGGCGATTATAACTGGATATAGTATCTGACAGGAGAAAATGATATACGAAAAGTATCTGAATGAAAAATTAGTTCAGGTACTTTTTTGTTTGCTAAAAAGTGAAAAAAACGGAAAGGTTTCATGGCATGCTGTGTGATATGCTGATTAAGATAGAACCCGTTAATCTGATTAACGAAAGGAGAACAAAATGAAGCAAAAGAAAAAAAAGAGGAAGGTGCAGGCCATACTGATGATCCTTGTCATGCTGATGTCAGTATCGGTGCTGCAGGGCGTTTCGGGCAAACGTCTTTTGTCTGCCAGAGCGGCAGGGGAAAGTGTGACCCGTGGAGAATGGATCCATAATCTCGTCTCGACATTTGACATGAAGATGGAAGAGGGGCTTGTGCCGGATACCTATTATCCGGATATCGTTGGGACGACCTATTACTCCGATATCCAGACGGCAATTTATTTTGGTGTTGTGGATCTGGAAGCAGGAGAATCGTTTGAACCGGATGCAGCGGTGGATCGTGAGTTTGCTGCACACACATTAAGCTTCTGCATGGGGTATGATACTTCTGATGTTACATATACCATGGATGATGAAGCAGATCTGACATATCCGGGAGATGACCAGACTGCCGTGGATATGGGATGGCTGGCTTTGCAGGATGGAAAATTTGCACCATTGCAGGAGATTACGACAACAGAATCTCAAAATATGCTGCAGTCAGCGAAGAAAATTTTAGATGCTTCCGGTGTAGATGAGAATCATGAAAATGTATACAAATTTGCAGACAATGTCATCGAATTACCGGAAAGTGTCACCTTTGATAAAGGGGAGGATGGTCAGATCATTGTACATGATACCTCTGTGGAGCTGAAAGAGGGCGATGTATTTGCCGTATATTCAGATGGAATCGCCTATACATATAAGGCATTATCCATTACCAAAGAGGGCGATGATCTGATCATCAATACCGAGAAGGTAATGTATGACGATGCAGTGGAGTCTGTAGATGCAGAGGGTGTCATTGATGCGGATCTGGCAGATTTTATTCCGGCAGAAGGTGTGGAAGCCGAGGTGGAATACGAGGATCAGACAACTGTTAAGGGGATGCATAAGATTTCCGGCGTTAAAAGTGTGAAAAGCATTAATGTGTCAAAGAGTATCGGTGCCGGAACCGTCACCTGCAGTATCAGTGATATTACGGTAGATTATCGTATTGATAAAAATGGATATCGCTTTGCAGTTTATGGAAAAGTAGATCCAAGCTTTACCTTTTCCGGTAAAAAAGAGCTTGTGATCACATTGGGAACCATTCCTGTGGCACAAGTAGGAAAGATTGAAGTGAAAGCAGTTTGTTCTGCCAAGGGATCTGCAACAGTAGGATTTACTACAAATGCAGTTGTAGGTATTGAGCAGAAAGTGGGTCATGCACCTAGACATCTGGCAAATTATACCAGTCCTCAGTGGAGATTTTCCGCAAAGGCAGAGCTGAAGGCTGCCTGTGATCTGAGCTTTTCTGTTGAAATACCAATGGCAGCTGAGGGAAAGGTTTACGGAGAAGTCGGGGTTAAGACCACTCCTGATATGGAGGTTTATACCGACGGCAAAAAGCCACAGGTATGTATTGATCTGCCGGTTTATGTATTTGCGGAAGCCGGATATTCCGTAAAGGTAATAGGGTATGATGTAGCAAGCGGAAAGAAGCCAATCTACGATGCTTCCAACAGTCCGGTGAAGCTTTGTTATCATATTGAAGATGGAAACTGCGTACCGGCATGTACAAGAACGGACAGCAGTTCGCGTGTGGGGAAAAGAGGGTACTACACTTCGCCAAGCCTGCAGAGCGGCGTAGGCAACACTTATGGCAGCCAGGCGTTTGTAGGCGTTTGTAGCACCTTATGCGGAGAAGAAAGTTTTTGAATATACATTAGATGATGACGGAAATGCAACCATCACAAAATATGATGGGAATGTCAGGGCGCTGACGATTCCGGATACACTGGATGGTTGTACGGTAGTAGGCATTGGCAGCAGTGCCTTTGCGAAGAATACGTATCTGCAGAGTGTGGTGATTCCGGATACGGTGACGAAGATTCAGGAATCTGCGTTTGCAGAATGTACGAATTTGTCCAGTGTTGTGCTATCCGAAAACTTAGTTGAGTTAGGGCGTAGTGCGTTTGGTGAAACTGCATTAACAGCGATAGAAATTCCAAAGTCTTTAGAAAAAGCATATAATTCAACTAGCACGGAATATGAGCCAGATGGACCGTTTGAAAATTGCGAACAGTTAAAAAATGTAAGCTTTGAAAAGGGTACAACACAAGTGGCACAATTTTTATTCGCGGGCTGCACTGGACTGGAAACGATTTCAATACCAGATACAGTTACCAAAATATCGCAGGATGCATTTTGGAAATGTATAAATTTAAAGAAGGTGAAACTTTCAAATTCGATTATTGATATAGAAGGTGGAGCGTTTGCAGACTGCACAGAACTTTCTGATGTAAATTTATCAACAGGGTTAAAAGAAATAGAAAGATATGCATTTCGAAATACAGCAATTACAAATATAGAAATACCAGCGTCGCTGGTAAATGCACATACTTCGACGGATAGTGCTTACATCTCGGATGGACCGTTTGAAAATTGTGAAAAGTTAAAAAATGTAAGCTTTGAAAAGGGAACCACGCATATTGCACAATTTTTGTTTGCAGGCTGTACCGGTATCGAGAACATTCAAATACCACAAACTGTGGAGGCAATTGAAAAGGGGGCATTTATGGGCTGCACCAGCCTGAATGATGTCATTGTACCAGATTGTGTTCAGCAGGTGGCTGACTATACATTTAAGAATTGTACAAAGCTGGATAAGATTCATATATCAGACAATATAAAGAAGATATCAAAAGTGCTTTTTCAGGATTGCACTGCCCTGAAAGAAATTGTCCTATCTGACAACATCACGTCAATTGAGGATGAAGCCTTTGAAAACTGTACATCCCTCACAAAGGTGACCGTTGGAAATAAAGTGTCGAGTATTGGCAGTGATGTATTCTCCGGCTGTACCGCACTTCCACAGATCACCTTACCGGCAAGTGTGCAGACGATTGGTGACAAGGCATTTTCTCACTGTGAAGCTTTGGCAGATGTGAAGCTTTCCGAGGGTCTGACTTCTATTGGCAGCTATGCTTTTGAGTACAATATCGCATTACCAAAGGTTACTTTGCCAAATACACTGGAATCTTTGGGAGAGAGAACATTCCAGTATTGCGATGTGCTTGCCGATGTGAATCTGGGAGCGGGTCTGAAGGTGATTCCGAAGTATTGCTTCTATGAGGATCCGGCTCTTCAGAAGGTAATCCTTCCATATCAGTTTACAACGGTAAATG
>CADAKW010000081.1 GCA_902788645.1 uncultured Lachnospiraceae bacterium | reverse complement strand
CAGATATGCTTCCTGCATTGGTGTATCGTATTCATCCAAAAGGATGATGACATTCTTGTCATAATAACGGTGCATATATTCACAAAGGACATTCAGAGATGATGCCATTAAAGCATCTGACATATCCGTCGATATACTGCGGTACTCCTTTTTCTCTTCTGCGCTCAAACAATCTGATTCAGGCAAATAGCTGTTATTTCGGTACAACCGCACAATCGCCTGTTTGATCTGTATCTTTGCCTCTTCCAAATTACCGGCTTTTACCGATGCAAAACTCAAACAGATCACCGGATAGGTTCCCTGCAGCTTGCGGTATGTTTCATCCTCCCAAATAGAAAGTCCCTCAAACAGATCTGCCCGGTTGGCATATTTATTTGAGAAGAAACACTCCAGCATACTCATATTCAAGGTCTTACCAAAACGACGGGGACGGGCGATCAATGTAATGTCATCTTCCTTTTCCCACCACTCTTTGATAAAATTAGTTTTGTCAACAAAAAAGTTGTCATGCTCCCGTAAAGACGAAAAACTCTGCTTTCCTATACTGATCGTTTTTTTCATATGCTCACCTGCTTTCCCGCGTAATCCAACGTCTGCTCTTATAATTTTTTCCTCGTTCTTTTGATATATTATAACGGTATTTCTGCTTTGTTACAAGACAGCTCCCGTAAAAGGGCTGTGTTAATTTACCTTCAGCTCTTATAGTGCAGAATCTGGCTGCAAAAAACAAAAGCCGCCCCGCATTCCTGCAGGACAGCCTCTGTCTGATAATAATCCCTATTACGCCTTTACGAGCATTTCCTGCTCTGCGGCTTCCAGTTCGGCTTCAGAGTAATCCAGGGACAGAATCTGCTCTCTGGACATACCAATCTGCAACATTTTTTGTACTGCTTTCCGTCTTTCTTCAGCACGTCCCTCAGCACGTCCTATTTTCTCGCGTTCTTCTGCATAATCTTTTGCATAATCTTTTGCATAATCTTCTACTGTCTTGCACATCTCTCCAAAACCTCCTTCCGTCTCTTTGAAATACTTTACCGCACTGCTTAATTCCGGGAATTTTGCATCGTCGAATGAATCTCTCCGCAAAAACAACTGGAGCAACTCGGATTTATCCGAACCATCTTTAACTGTCGTGTTGACAAAAAAGATATCTTCTCCATCGTCGACCGGTTCATAGTCCGTCTCTGTTTCCATGCACCTCTTCACATGAGTGATCATCCGTCCGTTATGCAGTGCATCATACTCTGTGATATACAGAACTGCTACCTGGGGGATGTCTGAAAAATCCGTTCCCTTCGGTGTATATGCTGCCGTAGCCGCTGAAGCATAAAACCGGTTCCTTTTGATATCATCGTTTCCGGATCCCTTCTGCATCTCGATGTTCACATATGCCCCATCTTCCATGATACACAGTACGTCAAGAACGATCTCACGGTGCAGGCTTGCAATAACTCGCTGTGGTGTTACACTTACCACTGATAACTGCGGACTGCCTAACAGCGTACGGAGTATTTCCTCACAAACCTCTTTCCTCTCCGCCACCAGCCGGAACATGGCATCATCGATAATCCTCAGATTTTTTGCCGTTTCCCTTATGGCTTTTGAGTATTGTTCATTACCCATTCACTTACCTCACTTTCCCTGCTTCCTACAATATGCTGCACTACAAGCAGGGCCTGGTTTCTGACCTTGGCATCCCTGCTTATGTTAAGGGGGATACCCCTGCCAAAAAGTACCATGTGTCCTCTGCCTGAGAGGATCACTAAAAATATATTTACACGTTTATCATACCATCATCTGCACCACAGTTCAACAAATTTAAAATAATCATCTTCCGTTTTTCAAATTTACTGATACATTTTTCCTCGAAATGTCTTATACTATCATCCCACAAGGTACACCTTTTGATCCACCTCTTTTTATCCCCAAATACCGTCCCAAAAGGTCATGTTTTCTTTTTGAGATATGTATCAAAAATCCCACAGCCTTTTGGAACAATCTCCTGCTTAGTTTTCTCTTTCCCGTTTCACCAGCCGGTAAAATGTTGCCTTAGAAATCCCCAGTATCGCAGCCGCTTTGGTGGCTGGGATCTTCTTTTGTTCCCACCGGAAATACACTGCATCCCAGTCTGTGGGGTGCATAGCCGGTCGTCCTAAATGTTTCCCCTGTGCTTTTGCAGCATCTATTCCTTCCCGCTGTCGTCTCCTGATGGTCTGTCTCTCCTGCTCTGCAATAGACGCCAACACCTCTACCAGTATATTGGTCACCATATCAATGATCCACTCCTGTCCCTCCGGGACTTCGATCATCGTTGTGGGAAGATCTAATACCATCAGCCGGATTCCCTGCTTTTGGAACCATTCCAGTTCTGCCTTGATATCTGCTTTGGATCTCGATAACCGGTCAAGGCTTTTGATGTATAAGGTGTCACCTCTACGCAGTCCCAGTGACCCTTTCAGTGCCTGATATCCCGGTCGTTCCAGATTCTTACCGGACATCTTATCGGTGACGATATTCTCCTCTGGAACATACTTTCTAAGCTCCGCAAGCTGCCGGTCAAGGTTCTGCCCAGTGGAGCTTACTCTTGCATACCCAAAGCTACGTCCCTGTTTTTTCTCCTCTTGTGTCATTGTAATCGCCTTTCCTTTTCAACGAATTTTCTCTTTCCACCAAAAAAGACCGCTATAACTTTTCTGTTATAACGATCTTTTTCAGCTTATAAATTTTTTAATTCAAAATCTGAGCAAAGCATTTGCCCTTTCATGTCATGCTTTTTTATGTCACAATAAAAAGACACATATCAATTAATTGGTCACATATCAATTCGCACTGCTTCCGGCTTAATATTTTCAAAATCAGTACGCAATAAATCCTAAATCAGCCAATTCAAATCCATGATCATATAATAACGACTGCCAGCCCAAAAAGGACAATCGAATTGTAGATTGACAAAGCTCTTTTGCCGAAGTTTCTGACGTAGAAGTTCCCATTGTTTCCGTTATCAAAGATATTTCAATAGGTGAACTATTATTAAATGTATTTTTTAGTATTGTTACTGTTCCTTCTAGCGCATTTTTCCTACTACATACATAACATTCGGGCATCAACAACTCCATCAACATCCTCCTTTCTGAAGAGCTGAAGAGCATTTATCCTTTCCAATCTATGATATTAAAAAATGAATGCCGCAAAAGATACCTTCTTCTACGGCATTCACATATTTATATTTTTCGATTTTTTAATCAATAGGTTTTCTGAAACTCAGTTAGGAAACCATTAATCAAAAATCTGTATATCCAAATTGATAACCCGAATTTACTGTTTGATTAGGCAAAATCTCGACTAAATAATTTGTCCATATTCTTCCTGCAATACTAAGTTCTACTCCATATGTAGATTTATAAAAATTCACATCCTTCATATATGTGGATGATATATTTGTAAAATCCTTTGTCTTGCTATTACTTGATTGAATTAATACATTATATGTTCCTACTGGAATATTTGAAATACTATAATTACCATTCCCGTCCACCGTTGCCTCTCCTACCTTCTTTTTATTGACAGAATCCAATACATATACACGAGCTCCCGTATCCGCCACATAACCTCTATATTGATTATAATGATATGTAACCGTTCCAGTTAACGCTCCATATGGCTGATTGACCTGGACTAAACAAGTCGCCGAAACACCTCCAACTATTGCAGACACATTACAGGTACCAATATTTACGCCCGTAATAATCCCACCTCGAACAGTAGCTATTTCTTCATTACTAGAATACCACAGAACATCATTTTGATATGATGTAGGCAAAACATTTACACTTAATGTTGTCTGCTCTCCTTTATTAACAATTACAGCTGTTTGCGATAATGCAATTGTTATATTTTCTTTCTTATCGTTCTTCTCCTCTCTTGTTTCTCTCTTTCTTACTATTATCTTACAATAATATTTTTTCTTTCCAACTTGTGCTGTAATTTGAGCTTTTCCCTCACGAATTGCTTGTACCTGTATGGATTTATTATTTGCTGATGTTACTTTTATAACTTTCTTATTACCATTTTTCCATTTAACTTTCTGGCTTGTTCCAGTAATTTTTATTGTCTTTGTCTGGTTAACCTTTAAAGTTATTTTTGACTTATTCAATTTAACCTTCGGTGCCGCCACCGCACTATATAAAGGTGCAAGATTTAATATCAATAATGCTACCAATAATAAACATGTTATTTTTTTATTCTTCTTCATTTACAATACCTCCCATTGCTATTTTTATTCCATACTTATAATTTTGTATTCCTCTCCTGTGCCAATATCTGCCGCACCCGGCTCTCCGAATATCCATATTTCGTTGCCAACTTCCTTGCACTCTCCCCCTCCCCGTGTTCCGTACAGATTCTTCGTGCGATATAGTCACTGGAATAAAATTTCAGAGGAAATGTAAGCTGCTGTCCGCGAAAATGTTTGAACAACGTATAAGCGTTATCTATTCCTATTTCCTCTGCCACTTCTGTGTAAATGCCTGCTAACTCCTGAGCAGATACATCCTTTAAAAGTGCTCCCTGCATCCTGCACCTCCCCTTTCTTTATTAATGTGACTATATTTTACAACTGTTCCATTGTAATTTGAATGCCTTTTTTATCTTGTAATTTACACTGCTGAATTATCGTTGCCCTCTCCCCGGCATACACCCGCAGGATCTCCTCAATCTTTTCCCAGGACGTGATCTGCAGCCACTCATATTTCAGATAAAGCTGGTACAGTTCATCCAGCAGATTTTCTGCCCGCAGTCCGGTTTCTATGATCTCTTTGCTGATCTCCTCCTTGTAAAGGAAATATTCATTCAGATTCTCATAGAAAGAGATCTTGTTGCAGTTTTCGTATATCTCCCGGTTGGTGCCGGAGAGCATCTGGTACTTGAACAGCGAATGCTCCCTCTGTACCTTCCGGAGAAGTTTCTTTTCCAAAACGCCGCATTCTCTTCTACGCATGCTCATCCTCCTCGATATATTCTCCCTCAATCTCGGTCATATCCTCTGCCAGCACGGACTTGATGGTCTCGTCACTGGCGATTGCCCGTAAGCATTCCGTTTTCAGGGGAGCGAACTTTAACACCTTTTTGATCGCTGTTTTCTTTGCCATAGATTCGAAATCGGTCTTCCACGGAGAAAATCCCTCGAAGGATGGGGAATACCGTTCCGCATGAGCGACGACGGACTCTTTGTTCAGCACCTCAAAGCCGTAGCCGCCGTTGGTGAGCTTAAATAACGCATAGACATACATCATCTCGCCCCGACCTTCCATTGCCGGGATGTGGCGCAATCTGCTTTCCAGCCCCAGTTCATACTCGAAGAGGTCATTTGCCCGGACGATATGTGCCTGTATGGTCTGCACGTTGTCATTGCGGTATACCAGATCGATCATGCCTTTATAGCCGATCTGAAACTGGCACTCGATGGCATCCTTTTTCTTATTTTTATACGGGATCAGATATGCCTGTCCCAGCGGCGTATTCGGCTCCAGCCCAAGCTGTGCGGCATTCATCAGTGCCGCAATAAAGGACATGGGTGTACACTGTGCCAGTGCAGGAGTATTGTTGACCGCCGTCAGTGCCATCCGGATAAACCGCTCCGGTGTCAGCACCGAAGGCAGCGCTTTCCGGATCTCCGGTTCCAGTGTCTTGATCATGTCCACGATGGACATGTTTGTTGTCAGTTTGATCCCGTCATTCTTCTTTGCAGCCCCAGTGTTTTCTGCTTTCGCTGCCAGTTCTTCTTTAAAATTCATATTAATCTCCATTCCGCAGACGCTTGTCGTCGAAGGAATCGCGATTCAAATATCAAATTTGAATCTGCGATCAGGGCTACTTTGTGACGCCTGCGGCACAAATAGCCGTGTGAAAAATAATGTATCGGCAGTATTTTTCACACTATCCTCTTTTCCTTTCTGCCTTATGCCGCAGTCCTTACCAGAAATCGCCTGCTCGCTGTCTGACTGCAGAACTTACGGTATACCTCCGGCATTTCCTGTTTCAGCCGTTTTGTGTCCAGCCGGTTGCTGATACTTTTCTTCCAACTGACAAGGAAATGGTCATTCTCTGCCACCTCTGCCTCCTTCATATACAGTTTGACCTCCTGTTCGATCTGTAGCTTTTCCGTTTTCAGCTTGTCCATGAGCCGGTCGATCTCCTGTCTGCGCTGCAACTTTTCATCAAACCCAAGCAGCGGCACCGACATATCTTCCCGGCTGTCTTTGAAATAGCTGTTGATAAATTCGTTGGCTGTGGCAGAACCATCCGGCTCCGGCATGATCTCTGCTTTTACATGCTCCTCCCAGAAGTTCTTTTCCAACCGGATCAGGTTCCGTATCACTTCCTCGTCCCTCTCGATCCGGACAAACTTAAACTCTCTGCCGTAAATGACCACGGCAATGTACCAGGCGTCCGCATTCAGGACTGCCATGTAATGATAGCACTGCGCCAGATAGTGTGCCGGCACCTTCCCGTCCTTCCACTTGTCTGCAGAATACGGTGATGCCGTCTTGCACTCCAGTCCGATCAGACCGTTTTCTTTCCCTACGATCAGCCGGTCCACATCCGCCAGCATAAACGGATACTCCGGATGAATATACATCTGGTTGCTGCGACGTACCTTAAATCCTGTCTCCTCACAGAACCGCTCTGCGACATACTGTTCCAGATCCCGCCCTAACCGCATGGATTCGTTATCTTTGTCCTGCTCTGGGATCTCCTCTGTTGTCTTGTCCATATAGACATCCATCGGGCTGACGTAAGGATTTAACCCGCACACGGCTCCTGCATCGGATCCGCCGATCCCCTGTTTACGGAGTTTGAGCCATTCCCCCCTCGTCATATTCTTTGTCTTTGCTAAGATCTTACACATCCCTGTCACCTTTCCTTTCCGCTGTCACGCAGCAATGCTGTTCTTCCCTTTATCCCTGTCATGCGGCAATGCTGATCTTTCCGGTAGCTCTGTGGTACTGATATACCGAATCCGAAAGATATTCTTCCGCAGATACACACTCCCTGTTGACCGCCTTTACCATTTCCTTCAATTCCTTTGCATGATCCTTCCCTCTCTGCACCATCACGATTGCTTCGTGGATGGAGCTTGGCAGGATATACAAGTTGTCGCACCGCAGTTTCTGGCAAAGCTCCTCTAACACCTCCGGATAGAGAATGCTGCCAAACCCGTTGATCCGCCTGTAGTTTGTCACCACATACATTGGCTGTTCCGGTGCGCCGTCACATTCTTCGGTGATCTCCTCCGGCAGGATCTCTCCTTTCCCTGTCAGAGAGCGTATCATCTCCGTAAAAGAAAGCATCTGTACCGGCATGAGGTACTTCATGTTCTCCATCGCCGTTTCAAACAGCTCCTCCTCGGTAATGCCCCACTGTTCCAGAAGACCTTCCGTCACTCTCATACTGGAGCAGGCGTTCCACTCCTCCTTCACCACGATACGGTAGATCACGGCAAGGTCAAGAAACGCCCGGTGCGGTATCTCCTCCAGAAGCTCCTTATTCTTCTCCCCGCTTATTACCGTAAAGATGATCTTGTTCTTTACTTCCTCAAACCGGGTGACATCCCCGATGAGACCAATGCTCACCTTTTCCTGCATCATCTGATATTTTTCCTTGATATCCTGTGCCAGAACGGAAAGTGCAAGCCCCCTCTGGTACCGCTCATACAGTTCCCTGCAGTAAAAATTCGGCGAATGCTGGTCTTTGCCGTTCTTTTTATAGATATTGAACGCCTCAATCTCGCCCAGATTCACCTTCCGCACCTTCTGTATACGGATCTCATGATCCTCTCTAAAAAGTCCTCTCAATTTCTTCCACATCTCTTCCTTAAATTCCTCATAACTCATTGTTCTTGCCATGTTATACTCCTTTTCTGAAATCAATTTTTACTGTTAAAATAATCAAAGCACCCGGTACAAAAGCCGGATGCCTTCTGTGTTTGTGATACATTCTGTACCTTCTGTTTGTGATACGTTTCTGATACAGACATCTTGGAACTATCCACTGTTACGCCGCCATCACCAGACGGTATGCCTTGTCTGTCAGGGGATTTCCCTCCATTGTCTTGTTAAAGAGTGTCTCCTGATAGTTCTTAGTCCGGCGGATCGGTGCTGCATGTGTTGCAAAATCCGAAACCGCATTGATAAACCGGTATCCGTTCTTCCGCAATCCCTGCAGATCCGGCGCATCGAAATATCTGGTTGCAACATCCTTCCGCAGC
>CADAKW010000080.1 GCA_902788645.1 uncultured Lachnospiraceae bacterium | reverse complement strand
CCACTTCCTAATCGGAAACCTAAAACCTAAAACCGCATAATCAGCATAAATGCTGGGGTTGTGGGTGTTTTTCACCCACTATTACCCATGAAGAGCCATTTTTTTTGATATTTTTTTCATGGATCTGTGTATGGTTTTTCAGTGCTTCCAGCTCTTCTTCGGACAGACTGCCAAAGATAGGGTGTATCATATTTTTCATAAAACCTGTTCCTTTCTGTGATACTGACTTTTGATATAAATCTGATAATATCATTAATTATGTGTAACATCAAATATTTACAGATTTTTGACACATCCTTCATTTCCATATATAATGGAGGGAAAGCACGATTCAGATTGAGATAGATGAAAAGGGATGAACGGCAGCCGAAGGTATTTGGATGACCGAAGGTGCTTTGGAATGGAGGAGACAAGACAAAATGAAACAGGTTATTTTGACCGGAGACCGTCCGACGGGGCGTCTTCATGTAGGACATTATGTAGGTTCCCTGAAGGAGCGTGTAAGATTACAGAATTCAGGAGACTTTGACGAGATTTATATCATGATCGCAGACGCACAGGCACTTACCGACAATGCAGAGCATCCGGAAAAGGTGCGCAGCAATATTATGCAGGTTGCACTGGATTATCTGGCATGCGGGCTGGATCCGGAGAAGTCAACGATCTTTATTCAGTCCATGGTACCGGAGCTGACGGAGCTGACCTTTTATTATATGAATCTGGTAACGGTGGCAAGAGTACAGAGAAACCCAACGGTAAAGGCAGAGATCAAGCTCAGAAACTTCGAGGCAAGTATTCCGGTAGGATTTTTCTGTTATCCGATCAGCCAGGCAGCAGATATCACGGCATTCCGTGCCACAGTTGTTCCGGCGGGAGAGGATCAGATGCCGATGGTTGAGCAGTGCAAGGAGATCGTACATAAGTTTAACTCTGTGTATGGTGAGACCCTGACGGATCCGAAGATCGTTCTTCCGGACAACTCTGCATGCCTGCGTCTGCCGGGTATCGATGGAAAGGCGAAGATGAGTAAGTCTCTCGGCAACTGTATCTATCTGTCTGAGGAGCCGGAGGACATCAAGAAAAAGGTAATGTCCATGTATACCGATCCAAATCATATCCGTGTGGAGGATCCGGGACAGATCGAAGGCAACACCGTATTTACTTATCTGGATGCATTTTGTAAGCCGGAGTATTTTGAGGAATTCCTTCCGGATTATAAGAGCCTTGACGAGTTAAAGGAGCACTACGGCCGTGGTGGCCTGGGAGATGTTAAGGTCAAGAAGTTCTTAAATAATGTCATGCAGGCAGAGCTGGCACCGATCCGTGAGCGCCGTCAGATGTGGGAGAAACGTCTGCCGGATGTTTATGATATCCTCAAAGAGGGAAGCAAAAAGGCAGAGGCCGTTGCAGCACAGACCCTTGCTGATGTACGCCATGCAATGCGGATCGACTATTTTGTCGATGACAATCTGTTAAAGTAATGAAATGGAGCAATCCATGGCATCATTTGTGGCTTGATAAATGATATAAAAATACAAACTCCTATTGGTAAGTATGAAACTTTATCAATAGGAGTTTTTTTATTGCAATTCAAAAGAAGTACATATATACTAACCGTGGTTAGAAATATCTAACAACTGTGAATAATCCATGTGGCTCCAGACCGTCAGGCTGCTGAACTGCCGGTTTGAGGTCATATGAAACTTGAAGGGAGGCTTCTTTTGATGGAGTATTTGGAGATTGAAAAGGTAATAGGCAGGGAAATTCTGGATTCCAGAGGAAATCCTACGGTAGAGGCAGAGGTGTATCTGGTGGACGGAACCGTAGCAAGGGGAACAGCCCCAAGCGGTGCATCCACAGGAGAATTTGAGGCACTGGAGCTTCGGGACGGTGATGCGTCACGTTATCTGGGAAAGGGCGTTTCCAAGGCTGTTGAAAATATTAATACTGTGATCAATCAGGCGATCACCGGATTAGATGCATCTGATATTTATGCGGTAGATAAAGCTATGATCGATGCAGATGGAACACCGGATAAGTCAAAGCTGGGAGCAAATGCGATCCTTGCTGTTTCTATTGCATGTGCAAGAGCGGCAGCAACGGCAATGGACATTTCTCTGTTCCGTTTCTTAGGCGGCATTTCCGGAAACAGACTTCCTGTTCCGATGATGAATATTGTAAATGGTGGATGTCATGCATTATCCTCCGGACTGGACGTTCAGGAGTTTATGATCATGCCGGTTGGTGCTCCGTCCTTTAAGGAATGTCTGAGATGGTGTGCAGAGGTATTCCATGCATTGGCATCTATTTTAAAGGAGAGAGGTCTTGCTACTTCTGTTGGTGATGAGGGTGGTTTTGCACCGGCACTCAAATCTGACGAAGAGGCGATCGAGACAATTCTTGAGGCTGTAAAGAAAGCCGGTTATGAGCCGGGCAGAGATTTCCGTATCGCCATGGATGCAGCTTCCTCTGAGTGGAAAACAGGCAAGGTTGGCGAGTACAAGCTTCCAAAGGCAGGAACCGTTTATACATCAGAGCAGCTTATTGAACATTGGAAGAAGCTCGTAGAGAAATATCCGATCATCTCCATCGAGGATGCACTGGATGAGGAAGACTGGGAAGGCTGGAAGAAGCTGACAGCAGAGCTTGGCGATAAGGTACAGCTGGTAGGTGATGACCTTTTTGTTACCAATACCAAGAGACTGGCAAAAGGAATCGAGCTGGGATGTGGTAACTCTATCCTGATCAAACTCAATCAGATTGGTTCTGTGTCAGAGACTCTGGAAGCGATCAAGATGGCACATAATGCAGGTTACACTGCAATTTCTTCTCACCGCTCCGGTGAAACGGCAGATACCACGATTGCAGATCTTGCGGTTGCATTAAATACCTGCCAGATCAAGACAGGTGCACCGAGCCGTTCCGAGCGTGTGGCGAAATACAACCAGCTGCTGCGCATTGAGGAAGAGCTGGGAGACAGCGCAGTATATCCGGGAATGGATGCGTTCCACGTAAAATAATCGCAAGAAATAAGATCACTTGATAACATCATACTCCTTAGAGCCTGTGCTGTATTATTTGCAGCACGGGCTTTTTTCTGTTTATGATCCGGCTATCATTTATATAGCCTGTATGATAAAATAATAGAGGAAAAATATAACAGGTATAAAGTGAAAAAAACGGAAAGATTTTGTAACCGTGTTTGTATTATAATAAAAAATGTCAAAAATTGACAACAGATCAAACTGAAGTTGGTGGATTATGAAAGTAAATGGGAGAGAACGATGTATAGGCTGCATGAAGCTGCTGGATGCGGATGGAAACTGTCCGTATTGTGGCTTTGTGCAGACCGGTTATCAGCCGATTCCGCGCTGTCTGCGGCCCGGTACAAAGCTCAAGGAGCGGTATATACTTGGCAGGGTGCTTGGAGAGGGAAGCTTTGGGATCAGCTATGTGGCATGGGACTGTCTGTTAGACACGGTGGTTGCCATCAAGGAATACTTTCCGGCCAGTCTCGTCAGCAGACATGTCAGCGAAGACGGGGATCGTAATGTTTACATATATGAAAAAGCAGAAAAGCAAAAATATAAAGAAAGTCTGGAAAAATATCTTGGAGAAGCCAAGAGTCTGTCTGCGTATTATGATCTGGATGGAATTGTCTCCGTAAGGGATTTTTTTTATGAAAATAATACTGCTTATATTGTTATGGGATATATAGATGGTGTGAGTGTGAAGGAATATGTTGAAGAAAACGGTCCCATCGAGGGAGAAAAGCTTTTGAGTATGCTGGAGCCGGTTGTACGGTCACTGACAAAGGTTCATCAGACCGGTGTTCTTCATCGGGATATTAGTCCGGACAATATTCTGATCACACGGGATGAACGTCTTGTCCTGATCGATTTTGGGGCGGCCCGCAGAGAAAATATCAATATGACCAGAAGCATGACAGTGGTATTTAAACGGGGATTTTCTCCGGAGGAGCAGTATCGGACCAGGGGCAGACAGGGGGGATGGACGGATGTATATGCGTTATGTGCTACAGTATATTATGCATTGACAGGGAAGGCACCGGACGAGTCGATCCAGAGAATGCTGGAGGACGATATGCCATCCCTGTTAGATATGCCGGAGCTGTCTCTGGGCATAACTCAGAAAAAAGCATTGATGAAAGGGTTGACGGTAGATTTTCACAACCGGTACCAGACTATGGGAGAGTTATACCGCGGATTGTATCAGGAGGAAGAAGCAAAACACAGCTTCCCACGCAGATGGAGGATTGCAGGAGTTACGGTGGGGGTAATGGTTTTTCTTATGGCAGCAGTTTATATGATTCCAAAAGGACAGGATACGAAGAAACTGCCGGTATCTCCATCACCGGCATCCCGGACGACGGAGACTGTGGTTACGGCAGTTCCTGCTGCCACAGGGATACAGGAATATACAATGGGCAGCTTTACCGGGATGAAAAGGAAGGCAGGTGTCCGGAAACTCAGGAAGCAGGACAAGACGATTTCAATCGGATGGAAATATCAATACAGCGATCATGTAAAAAAAGGCAGGATTATTTCCCAGAGCATCCGGAAGAATACAAAATACCGGGAGGGAACTTATCACAAACTGATATTTACTGTCAGCAAAGGCAGGAGGAAAACCGTTGTTCCGGTTCAGACGAGTGCACCGACACCGGCTGTGGCGAGGAAACAGGCGACTCCTCCGGCGGCAAAGAAACAGACGGACAGGAAAGCCGGGATAGAGTTCGAAGGAGCTATTCCGTAGACATAATTAGGAGAATACAATGGGAACGCATAGAAAAACATTTACGATGGCTTTACACAATATAAAACGCGAGAGGCAGTTTCAGGATTTTACGGATTTTATTATGGAAAAACTGGATATGCGCAGGGAGGGAGAGATCACGGATGATATGCGCCGGATGGCATATCGCGTCTTTCGTGAAAAAACACAAAAGGAAGATTTTGCAACGCTTCCCACGATACGGAAGTGGTTTGGGATCGGTGGACATGCGGCGCCGGACCGGGAACAGATATACCGGATCTGCCTGTCGATGGGATTATCTATGGAGGATTGTCAGGAGTATCTGGTATATGGGATCCATGAGCCTGCATTTCAGGTAAATGATTACCGGGAAGTGATACTGGTATATGGTCTGGAAAATCATAAAAATTATGAGCAGTGTCAGAATATGATACAGGACTTTGAGGAACGGTTAAGTCATGTGATGACATTTGAACAAACTTGTGGGACACAGACTCTGATGGGGGAGTTTCAGGGGAGAAAAAATCAGCCGTGGGAGGAATTTCGGGAATGGATGATGGAGAATGCGGCGAGTTTTAAGGGATATAGCAAGACGACACTGGATTATTTCCGGAAATATAAAAAGCTGATACTGCAGTATGCCAAAAGGGATGCACAGGAGGAGCTGGAGCGGCTTTTGTCAGAGACTGATTACGCGGTGTGGTGCCAGAGGAGATTGTTAAATCCGCAGAATTATCCCAAAAACGTTCGTAAGTATGTAAACGCACAATCAAAAGGACAAAAGAGAAATATGTCCGATGGATTAAAAGCCAGCATTACGGAGCTTTGTTCTCTGGCATATACGGAGAAGGAATCCAATGCAAGGCTTCTGTCGGAGGTATTTCAGATCGAGAGACAGGGAGATGAAGAGGCTCCCGGATTTGCGTCTGTTCATTCCATGACAGAGAAGCATTTATCGGATCTTTTGAATGTTCCTCTCCATAAAGAGCGGTTTTTTCGTACAAGACAGGCAGAGCTTGAAGTCTCCGGACTGCCGGAGGATGCCCCTTGTCCTGAGTGGATCCTGCAGCTTCAGCAGGAATATGGAAAGGACCCGCTGATGCAAAATACGGCGGGAGAGGCGAAGGCATGGCTGGCACGCTACAGAAGAGAAAATAAGAGGCGTTGCCTCCAGATCCAGAGAGAGGATATTCTCCCTCTGATCCTGTATGTGTCACAGCACCGGTATCTTGATACGATCGGACAGGATATGTCTGCTTATAAGCAAAAGGATGCTCTGGAGATGTTTCAGGTGCTGGCGGATTCCACACTGGCAGCCTGCAATATGAGCCGGCTGAATCCGGATTATGAGCTGGATGCTGTACTCTGTGCATGTTATCAGCAGGAGGAAATGTTTGGTTACGCAGAGTTACTGGAACTGAGCCATTAGATAAAGTATTTTCAATAAGGCCGGTGAAATGTAAGATATCATTGACAAAGCTTCAATAATGTGTATAATTAACATCTGCTAGGGACACCCCGGAATTGTTTCCGGGGGTTTTTTAGGACATAGGGAAATGCTCTTAACGCAGAGCGGATCAAGGGCAAAACGCTGATTTTGATAAAAGAGAGAAAGGAAGTAGAACAATGAATGCAAGTGTAGCGATTCAGGTATTACCAAATGTAACAGATGATGAGGAAGTGATCCGTATTGTGGATGAGGTGATCGCTTATATTAAAAGTTTTGGTCTTTCTACTTATGTAGGACCATTTGAGACAACGATAGAAGGAGACTATGATCAGCTGATGGAGATCGTGGCCGGTTGTCAGAAGGTAGCGATCGCGGCAGGAGGCTGTGATCAGATCTCTACTTATGTCAAGATTGTGTATAAACCGGAAGGTGAGGTACTTACCATTGAAAAGAAAGTTTCAAAGCATCACTAATGCATTGATTCCGGCCTCGGCAGTGACACTGCTTCTGGTCATATGGCAGCTTTTATATATGGGAGGTGTGCTGCCGTCATATATGCTGCCCTCTCCATGGCAGGTGGTTCTGGCCTTTGTGGGGGATTTCCCTCTGATGGCACAGCATATGTGGACCACGCTTTTTGAAGCATTTGCAGGTCTGGGGATAGGTATTATCCTGGGATTTGTCGTGGCCTTTTTTATGCAGCAGTTTCATGCACTTTACCGGGCATTTTATCCGATCCTGGTGATCACGCAGACTATTCCCACACTGGCGATCGCACCGCTTCTGGTGTTGTGGCTGGGATACAACACAGCACCCAAGATCACGCTGGTGGTGATCATGACTTTCTTTCCGATCACAGTAGGCCTGCTGGACGGATTTAAAGAGGCAGATCCGGATGCGGTAAGGCTGCTGCAGGCAATGGGAGCATCCAGAAGACAGATATTTTTTCATATCATGCTCCCGTCGGGAATGGGACATTTTTTTGCGGGACTTCGCATGTCGGTATCCTACGCCGTGGTAGGAGCTGTTGTGGCAGAATGGCTTGGTGGCTTTTCCGGGCTTGGAGTATATATGACCAGGGTGAAGAAGTCCTATGCCTATGACCGGATGTTTGCCGTAATCTTTTTGATCACGGCGATCAGTATTCTGCTTATGAAGCTGGTGGATCTGACACAATATTTTATGATGCCATGGAAAAGAGATGAGAAAGACAAAACAAAAACGGAGGAATGAATCAATGAAAAAGTTTATGGCTGTGCTGTTGTCGGCCTGCATGACATTTTCTCTCTGCGCCTGTGGAAACACGGCAACAGGAGGAAGCTCGGAAACAGCATCTAAGGGGTCTGACAACAATTTAAAGAAAGTTACAATGGTACTGGACTGGACACCCAATACAAATCATACGGGGATTTATGCAGCGAAGGAAAAGGGATATTTTAAGGATGCCGGTCTGGATGTTTCCATCATTCAGCCGCCGGACAACGGAGCAACTGATCTTGTGGCTTCCGGCGGAGCGGAGTTTGGAATCGATTTTCAGGATACACTGGCAGTTGCCTTTAGCAGTGACAGTCCGCTGCCTGTTACCGCAGTTTCTGCGATTTTACAGCACAATACCTCAGGACTGATCTCCCTGAAAAAGAAGGGGATCGACAGTCCCGGCAGGCTTGCAGGTCATTCCTATGCTACATGGGATTCTCCTATTGAGCAGGCTGTTTTGAAGAATGTTGTTGAAAAGGATGGGGGAGATTTCAGCAAGGTGAAGCTTATCTCCACATATGTTGAGGATATTGTGGCAGCGCTTCATGCCGATATTGAAGCAGTCTGGATCTATTACGGCTGGGACGGTGTAAAGTGTGATATGGAGGGGCTTTCCACCAATTTCCTGCCGTTTGCGGATATGAATCCGGTATTTGACTATTACAGTCCTGTGATCATTGCAAATAATGATTTCCTGAAGAAGGATCCGGAGACGGCGAAGGCATTTTTGTCAGCCGTCAGGAAGGGCTATGAGTTTGCGGCAGAAAATCCGGAGGAAGCAGCAGATATTTTG
>CADAKW010000079.1 GCA_902788645.1 uncultured Lachnospiraceae bacterium | reverse complement strand
CTTTTCGTTAAAAAATGCAGGTCATGAGACGAAGGAATTTGCCGATGGGAAATCCTTTTCCAGAGAGCTTATGGAAAAAAAACCGGATCTGATCCTGTTAGATGTTATGCTGCCGGATGAGGACGGGCTGACGATCCTCAAAAAGCTCCGGGAGAGACGGGAGACGAGGAAAATTCCTGTCATTATGGTGACGGCAAAAACGACGGAGCTGGATCCATTTGGCGTGATGGAGCTTGTTTCCCGCGTGAAAGCCCTGCTCCGTCGTGTGGGAGATCAGGATGCGGAAAAGATCATGCAGATCGGGGATCTTGTGATCGATGATGAGAAGAGAAAGGTATTTGTGGCAGATCAGTCTGTGGAGCTGACCTACAAGGAGTATGAGCTGCTGCATTATCTGGCACAGAATCAGGAAATCGTGCTTCCGAGAGACAGTATTATGGAGCATATCTGGCATGCAAACTGTGAGATTGAGTCCCGTACACTGGATGTTCACATCAAGACTCTGCGTCATAAGCTGGGAGATGCGGGAAAGTATATTAAGACTGTCCGAAATGTGGGATATTGCATGAATCTGGTATAGTGTATGGAGGAAGCCTGAGGATGAAACGACGGATAAATTTTTTATGTATGATATTGACGGTTATCACCATTTTGGAGACAGTGGCACTTTCTGCTACTGTCTTTTATGGGGTTATGACAAAGGAAGTGATCGAGGATCTCAAAACCTCTGCCGATGTGATGATCGAGTCTGATGCATGGAACATTGTTTCCGATCCCGATCACACGGATATGAGAGAAACTCCAAAGAGGATACGTATCACGCTGGTGGGAACGGATGGCCGGGCAATCTGTGACAATTATGCAGATGTAAAGGATATGGGAAATCATAAAAACCGTCCGGAGATTAAGAAAGCCTTAAAAGATGGAGAGGGGCAGGCGGTGCGTAATTCCCAGACTATGGGGAAAAGTGCATTTTATTATGCGGTCCGTCTGGACAATGGAGATGTACTTCGTATTTCCAAAGAAGTAAGCAGTATGACGGGAATTCTGATCAGCACCGTGCCGAGACTTGTGGTGCTCAGTGTCCTTTTGTTTGTTGCATGCGTTCTGTTGTCCCATGCGCTGACCAAGAGTATTGTAAAACCGATCGAGGAGCTGGCACAGAATCTCGAAGGTCCCGCCATGTATCATGTATATGAGGAGCTGGAGCCATATGTGACCACCATACGGACCCAGCATGAAGATATTATCCGAAATGCCAATATGCGTCAGGAGTTCACTGCCAATGTATCCCATGAGCTGAAAACACCGCTGACCTCCATCTCCGGTTATTCGGAGCTCATCGAGAATGGTATTGCCACAGGGGATGACGTGCAGCGTTTTGCCAAGGAGATCCATAAAAGCTCCAACCGTCTTCTGACATTGATCAATGATATTATTCGTCTGTCAGAGCTGGATGTGACCACGGAGGATATCATGGAGGAGATTGATATCAGTGAGATGGCGGCCAATAGCGTGGAAATGCTGCAGATGGCAGCCGAAAAGCATCAGGTCCGCATTTCCTTCTCCGGTGAGAAACAGATCGTCATGGCAAACCGGCAGATGATGGACGAGCTGATCTATAATCTCTGTGACAATGCGATCCGTTATAATAATCCGGGAGGCAGAGTGGATGTATCCGTATATCGTGAGGTGGACAGGATCGTGCTGGAGGTCAAGGATAACGGTATCGGTATCCCGGAGAAGGATCAGGAAAGGATCTTTGAGCGGTTCTACCGGGTGGACAAGAGTCGTTCCAAGTCCACGGGAGGAACCGGGCTTGGTCTTGCTATTGTGAAACATATCATAGCACTGCATGATAATGTGCGGCTGGAGCTTCGCAGTAAGCTGGGCGAGGGAACCACGGTGTATGTATATTTTCGTGAGACAAATGTAGAATGATGAGAGGAAAGCATTTCTTTTTAATTTTGTTGTTTTAACAACGGAAATGTTTTATGATTTTACGTAAGATAGTGTCAGTTGAAAAATTATTATTTCGAGCTTAGATGCGGCAGCTGCAGTTTAGCCTGCGGCAATTTGCGAAATGATTTGTCTGAACTAGAAATGGAGGATATTAAGATGATACGTCAGGTCATAAAGATTGATGAAGAGAAATGCAACGGTTGTGGTTTATGTGTGAATGCCTGTCACGAAGGGGCGATCGGTCTGGTTCACGGTAAGGCTAAACTCATGAGAGACGATTACTGTGACGGACTTGGGGACTGTCTGCCATCCTGTCCGACGGGAGCCATCTCTTTTGAGCAGAGAGAGGCGGCTGATTATGATGAGGCGGCTGTGTTGAAAGCAAAAGCGGAGAAGGCTGCCAAAGAGAAGCAGATGCAGGAAAAGGCAATGGCAGGAGGATGTCCGGGAAGCCGTATGATGCAGTTTCAGCGTCCGGCGGCTCCGGCAGCAGCGGCAGAGGGCAGAGGGCAGGCAGTCAGCGAGCTTCGCCAGTGGCCGGTTCAGATCAAGCTGGCTCCGGTCAATGCACCTTATTTTCAGGGGGCAGATCTTCTGATCGCAGCAGACTGTACGGCATATGCGTATGCATCTTTCCATCAGGATTTCATCAGGGGCAGAGTGACTCTGGTGGGCTGTCCGAAGTTAGATGATGTGGATTACAGTGAAAAGCTCACGGAGATCCTTCGTCAAAACGATATTCAAAATGTGCTGATCGTGCGGATGGAAGTTCCATGCTGCGGTGGTTTGGAGCATGCAGTAAAGACGGCACTGCAAAACAGCGGCAAGATGATCCCATGGCAGGTGAAGGTGATCTCTACGGATGGAAGGATCCTTTGATCCGGATTCCGGAAAAAGCGGACAAAGTGACATACGAAAAGCGGTTTGCGAAGGATGTCGCGGGATAAAGGAAGAAAACGGCGGAAATTTGTATTTCCGCCGTTTTTTGGTCGAAATATGCAGTTGTATTTGGCTTGCGGATACTCTTTGGAATGCCCTAAAATAGTGGGAAAGGAGACCGGAACAGCGGAAATGGAAAGGAGTCGGATCACAGGAAATGTGTTGAAGATGCGTTGTACCGGAAATGGGACAGCACAAAGAAAAGGGGAAAGGATATGGAAGCAATCAAGGTTTTAGTTGTAGATGATAACAAGCGGATCGTGACGATACTGAAGGAGGCACTGGAGCGGGAAAGTGATATGGAGGTAGTGGGAACAGCTTCGGATGGAGAGGAGGCACTTCATAAGATATCGACACTGAGACCGGATGTGGTACTGCTGGATCTGATCATGCCTAAGGTGGATGGTCTGGGAGTGATGGAACGGATGAAAAAGGGAGCACCTACATTGTCCCCGGAGTTTGTGGTGGTTTCGGCAGTGAGTCAGGAGAGAGTCACGGAAAATGCATTCCGGCTGGGAGCAGCCTATTATATTCTGAAGCCCTTTGATACGAGAGTTGTGGTATCACGGGTGCGTGCTGTGGGACAGAACGAAAAGGACGGAGAGCAGGGACAGAGAGTCATCAATACGGTATTTGAAAATAAGCACCGGCATATGGCAGACACCCTGGAGTCAGATGTGACGGATGTGATCCATGAGATCGGTGTACCAGCACATATTAAGGGGTATCAGTATCTGCGGGATGCGATCATCATGTCTGTCAATGACAGCGAAATGCTGGGGGCGATCACCAAGGTTCTTTATCCCACCATTGCCCGCAATTACAAAACGACCTCCAGCCGGGTTGAGAGGGCGATCCGTCATGCGATCGAGGTGGCGTGGAGCCGTGGCAGGATGGAGACCATTGAGGAGTTATTTGGGTATACTGTCAACTCCGGCAAGGGAAAGCCGACCAATTCCGAGTTCATTGCACTGATCGCAGATAAGATCCGGCTGGAATATAAGCTTCGCGCATGAGCTGTATTCTTACATGATGGATGTAAAATACGTAACTTTTCATAAAAAACACTTTTCACAGGCTCTGAAATAAGGTATAATTAATACAATATGGTGCACGGACGGAGAGAAAGATCCGCGGCATACATTGGAGTTTACAAATTGAATGGAGGGTGTATATGAAAAACATATTATTCGTGGCTTCCGAGTGTGTTCCTTTTGTGAAAACAGGAGGACTGGCAGACGTTGTGGGGTCCCTGCCGAAGTACTTTAACAAGAAAGAGTATGATGTGCGTGTTATGATTCCGAAGTACGCATGTATTCCACAGGAGTGGAAGGATAAGATGCAGTACAAGACGCATTTCTACATGGATCTGGCATGGAGAAGTCAGTATGTTGGTATCTTAGAGATGGAGTATGAGGGAGTTCACTTCTATTTTATCGATAATGAGTTCTATTTTGCCGGTTTCCATCCATATGGCAATATTTATGAGGATATTGAGAAGTTTGCATTTTTCTGTAAGGCAGCATTGTCCGCAATGCCTTCTCTGGATTTCAGACCGGATATCATTCACTGCCATGACTGGCAGACAGGTCTGATCCCTGTATATATCAAGGACAGCTTCAATGATAACTCATTCTACCATGGTATCAAGACTATCATGACCATACATAATCTCAAGTTTCAGGGTATCTGGGATAAGCAGAAGGTTATTGATATCACAGGACTGAACGAGTATTATTTCACCAGTGACAAGCTGGAGGCATATGGAGATGCCAACTATCTTAAGGGTGGTATCGTATATGCCGATATGGTAACGACAGTCAGTGATTCCTACGCAGAGGAGATCAAGATGCCATTTTACGGTGAGCATCTGGATGGGCTGATGCGTGCCCGCAGCAACTGTCTGCGTGGTATTGTAAATGGTCTCGACTATGAGGAGTATAATCCGGAGACAGATCCTCTGATCTATGCCAATTACAATGCAAAGACATTCCGTAAGGAGAAGATCAAGAACAAGAGAGGTCTTCAGAAGGAGCTGGGACTGGATCAGAATGACAAGACATTCATGATCGGTATTGTTTCCAGACTGACCGATCAGAAGGGCTTTGATCTGATCGATTATGTGATCGAGGAGATATGTGCGGAGGATACACAGCTTGTCGTTCTCGGTACCGGTGAGGAGCGTTATGAGAACCTGTTCCGTCATTTCGAGTGGAAATATCATGGCAGAGTTTCTGCTAATATTTTCTATTCCAATGAGCGTTCCCATAAGATTTATGCAGCATGTGATGCATTTCTGATGCCATCGTTGTTTGAACCTTGTGGACTTAGCCAGTTGATGAGCCTTCGTTATGGTACGGTACCGATTGTCCGCGAGACTGGTGGTTTGAAGGATACGGTAGAGCCGTACAATGAGTATGAAGGTAAGGGAACCGGATTCTCTTTTGCAAACTACAATGCGCATGAGATGTTGGCGACTATCCGTTATGCAAAGGATGTATATTACAATCGCAAGAGAGAGTGGAACAAGATCATTGACCGTGGCATGGCAATGGATTTCTCATGGAATCACTCTGCGAGAAAGTATGAAGACATGTACAAAGAGTTAGTATAAAGAGAGGATACATTGTGCGGTTAGATAAATATTTAGCACAGATGTCCATAGGAACACGGTCTGAGGTGAAGAGATTCATCAAATCAGGCCGTGTTTTTGTCAATGGAGCTTTGGCATCGGGGCCGGAGCAGAAGGTGACAGAAGAGGACAATGTGGAGTTTGACGGAGAGAAAGTCTCATATGAGAAGTATGTTTACTATATGATGAATAAACCTCAGGGTGTGGTATCTGCTACAAAGGACAACACCTGCCGGACGGTACTGTCCCTGATCACGGACAGCAGCAAAAAGGATATCTTTCCGGTGGGCAGGCTTGACAAGGATACGGAGGGATTGCTGCTGATCACCAATGACGGGGCATTATCCCATGAACTGCTGGCACCGGGAAAGCATGTGTGGAAGACATATTTTGTCCGGGTTATGGGTACATTAGAGGATAATGAGGTGGAATGTCTGGAAAACGGCGTGGATATCGGAGAGGATAAGCTGACCCGGCAGGCAAAGGTGCGGTGTCTGGGGAAAGAAGAGCTTGACATAACCCGGCAGAATCCGGGATATCCGGGAGAGAACGAATCCTGTCTGGAGCTTTCCATCTGTGAAGGCAGATTTCATCAGGTCAAAAGGATGATGGCAGCTGTAGGACATCCCGTGCTTTATCTGAAACGTGTGAGCATGGGAGCACTGGAACTGGACCCGGATCTGGCACCGGGAGAATACCGCAGGCTCACACAGGAGGAGATCACAGCATTGAAATGCAGATAAAAGGATGTTGTCGGAAATTGAGAGAGAAAGACGTTGTGGATTGATACATTCATAGAGGAGTGAATGCATATGAACAAAACAAGATGTACGAAAAAATGGACAGTGGCAAAAAAAAGACGGCAGAGTATGACGGCTTCCGGCAGCAGGTACCGTGCAGACAAAACAGAGCGCCCGGGCAGTATTCAACGCAAATATTTTGTGATCTCCTCGGCGCAGGATGGGATGCCGTTAGAGGGGATGCTGATGATCCCGTCTCATCCGAGAGCTGTGCTGCAGATTGCCCATGGTATGTGTGAACATAAGGAGAGATATCTGCCATTTATGAGATATATGGCAGAGAGAGGTTATCTCTGTGTGATCCATGACCACCGGGGGCATGGCGCAAGCCGCAGGGAGGCAGCGTCTGTCGATGCGGATAAGGTGCCGGGAAAGAAGCAGGATATTCCGGCAGGTCTTGGATATTTTGGCAAGGACGGCGGAAGATTTCTGGTAAGGGATCTTCATCAGATCACCCGGATCATCAAGAAGCAATACCCGGGGCTGCCGTTTTTTATGATGGGACACAGTATGGGATCGCTGGCGGTACGCTGTTATCTGAAAAAGTATGACTGGGAGTTAAATGGACTGATCGTTTGCGGCTGCCCCGGCAAAAATCAAATGGCTCCTCTGGGTTCTGCATTGATCGGGATGCTGCAGAAAATGAAGGATCCCCACAGCAGAAGCATATTGGCTGATGGAATCTTTGCCAATATGTTTGACCGTCCGTTCCGGGCAGAAAAGCTGATCCACGCCTGGATCTGTTCTGATCATACAGTGGTGGAGAAGTACAATAAAGATCCTCTTTGCAACTTTACCTTTACGCTGAATGGATATGAGTCCCTGTTATGGCTCATGAGAAACACCTATGACAGAAAGGGCTGGGAGGTACGAAATCCTTATCTTCCAATCCTTTTTGTATCGGGAGAGGACGATCCGTGTCTCGGAGGCCGGAAAAAGCTTTTGCAGGCGGTACGGCATTTGAAGGGGCGTGGCTATGATCATGTGTCCTTCCGGATGTATCAGGGGATGCGTCATGAGATCCTGAATGAAAAGGGACGTTTCCGGGTGTATCACGATATTGCGTATTTCTTACGAAGATCGGAGAGACATTGATCTACAATAAAACCACAAAAAACCTTGAAAATACCAAATTTTCAAGGTTTTTTATAAGCTGAAAATCGGACTCGAACCGACGACCCCTTCATTACGAGTGAAGTGCTCTACCAACTGAGCTATTTCAGCACTGCACACTATTTTATCGTATTCGATGGAAAAAATCAAGTCCTTTTTTCTTATAGAGAAATGGTCTATAGTAATAAGGTATGGTTATTAGAAAGTATCACGCAGGAGTCTGCGGAATGGAGACGATAATGAAGAACAAGATCGAATTTTATGGCACCCTTGGGAGTGCCTGTGAGAGCGAGAAAACGCTGGAAGAAATGTTTCGTACCGGTATGACGGGAGTGCGGGTCAATCTTTCCCATCAGGATCTGGATGACAGAGAGGAATGGCTGAAGAATATGCGCCGGGCTGCAAAGCGGTGTGATATAAAGCCGGAGCTTTTAGTGGATCTGCAGGGACCGGAGCTGCGGATCGGTAAGCTCAAGAAGCCGATCATCCTTGAGGAGGGGAAAAAGGTCATTCTCGGGAAGGGTGGTATTAAGCTGTCCAAGCAGATCAGGACTTCACTGGAAAAGGGACAGGAAATCCTGATAGATGATGGTAAGCTTCTGTTAAAGGTAAAGAAGGCAAAAGAAAATTATGCGGAATGTATTGTGGTACGCGGCGGTGTACTGAAATCCAAGAAGAGTATCACGATCCCGGGTCTGGAATTGGAGCTGCCGACTCTGACCAAGGCGGATATGGCCAACATCCATAATGCACAGGAGGCCGGCGTGACCGGAGTGATGCTTCCTTTTGTACGTGGTGCGCAGGATGTGATCAATCTGAGACAGACGCTGCAGGCAGAAGGCGTGGGAGATATCCGGATCTTTGCCAAGATTGAGAATCTGGCGGGTTATGAGGCGATTGATGAGATCATTCCGGAGAGTGATATGATCGTGATCGCCAGAGGAGATCTGGGGATGGCGGTTCCACTCTGGGAGCTTCCGACGATCCAGAAAGATATCAGCGAAAGATGCAAAAAGGCAGGTAAGCCGTTTATGGTAGTGACCCAGCTTCTTCATTCTATGGAGGAAGCAATGGTGCCAACCAGAGCGGAGGTGTCGGATATTTACAATGCGGTGTTAGACGGTGCGGATGCATTGATGCTCACGGGAGAGACAGCGGCAGGAAATTATCCGGGCATTGCGATGGGATACCTGGTACAGACAGCAAAACAGGCATTACAGCA
>CADAKW010000078.1 GCA_902788645.1 uncultured Lachnospiraceae bacterium | reverse complement strand
TGGCAAAGCAAAGACTTCCTGGCAAGCCTACTGATCTGCGGCAATTTCCAGATCACAGCCTTCCGGGTGCATTCTTCTTAGAAGCCAAAAATCATATTGAAAACCGTGCCACATCAGACACAGTCTGGGCACAATTTATTTTCTGGTGTGGGAAGTTTGAGTAAATTATAATTGGTATCAAAATAATCTCTATTAAGAAACGGCAGATATTAAACAAAGAAATAAAAAAACATGGAGTATATCTGATAATGATATGCCCCATGTTTTTATTTTGCAATGCATCCGGTTAATTAAAAATCCGGAAGTACCGTGAAAATATTGTTTTCTTTACAGTGTATATCCGTTCTGCTGTAAAAGAGCTCTGGCACTTTCCACGGAATCTACACCTGTTTTGTTTTTGATCGGAGCAAATTCCTTCTTACGTACCACCTCATATGGAAGGCAGGTGTCCAGAAGATGGATCATATCAAGGATCAGAGATTCGAATTTATATCCGTTTGGCTCCTCCGGTTTGATAAAGGTACCGTTTTCATCCATATAAGGAATCTTTTTCTCTACAATATGGAGAGGAAGTGTGGCATCGCAGATCTCTTCCAAAGACTTTTCATGGAACAGATAGTTTAAGATCACACCAAAGTTATAAGCCGGTTCACCGTCAGCATTTTTTGTATTGCGCAGCTGTTCGGTCTGCTCATAATATTCTACGATCGATGGTCTGCCATCTTCCAGACACATTACACCAACCTTTTCATCAGGATCTGCCTTGCGTACCACCTTGGCACCCACTTTACAGTTCTTCGTTAAAGTAGCACCGATAAAGCAAGGGTCTGCAATGCGCTGCAATACATTATCCACGGCAAAGACATTGAGCCATTCAATCCCTGCTTCATGGATCAGGGAGAGAAGACCGGCCTGCTTCAGAGAGGCGAACCAGCCTCCGTTTCCATTTGGAGAGGTAGCGATACGGCTTTTGGACTCCATATATACCTTGCCTTCATAAGTAGCTGCCGGAGCCATTTCCTGCCGGAAGAAATGGATGTATTCAGGATTGTATCCGAAATAATTCTGTTTTTCAAAGAAAGCAGTTGTTGCTTCATGGTTCTTATCGCTGGTCATAATAAACAGATGGATCCATGTTCCGGACTGATCCACAACATCAAAAAGATTGCGGACGATCCGCTCGAAAATATAAACCGGTTTGGTAAGTCCGATATCATACATTCCCTTTGGATCATCGGATCCCAGCCGGGTGCCCATACCACCGGCCAGCAAAACAGCGGCAACCTTGCCGGCACGGATCGCTTCCAGACCACTTTCGATAAAGGCTTCTGAATTTGCCCGGATCTCCGGGAGAGTCAGTGCCTCGATCGGTGTGATCACGCCGCGGGACTGTTCTCCCTGACTGCCGAAAATCTGTTCTGTGACAGAAAAATCCGTCTCGTCAATCTGCTGCAGCAGGGCGTCCTTTTCTGCATCGGAAAGTGTATCAAAATACCTGAGAACATGCTCCTGATCAAAAGTCTTCAGCTTTTCTTTTGCTTTTTCAAATGTCATATCGTATCCTTTCTCTGCCTCTGTCGCATGAACAGGGCAATATCATGTAATAAAAATCGACATATTTAGATAGTAATCATTAGTATACAAAAAAAATCATAAATAATCAAATGTTGTTCAAAATTTATTGAATGTGGTATACTTAGAGGGAACGATCAGCCGGAAAGGATGGATTCCCATGGGAAATCGAAAAAAACGCCAGGAAAATGAGATGATGACAGAATATTTTATAGACGCTTTAGAAGATAAAGAGATTCCTTTGCTGCCACTGGATGCCAGATGGCATGAACTTTTCCCGGATTTTCGGAAGACGCGAGAGATCAGGGCACTTGAAAAACGATTAAATAAGCTGATCCAGAAACAGGGACAGACCAACAATGACCTCAAGGAATATGAAAAGGCAAAGAAAGTACTAATGAAAAATATCGTTAATAACATGACAGACGGTCATGAAATTGACAGTCCGATCCGCTCAATGAAACAGGACCGCAATCAGAAGCTTCTGGCGGATCTTCGGGAGAAAAAGGAACAGGCAGAGCAGGTGAAACGGGAGATACCGGGACAGATTGAGGCTGCAAACAGAGAGCTTCTGGTGGAATGTATGAAGGTTTGCTATCAGGAGCTGATGGACAATACATATGCGATCGAAGAGATTGATGAATGGGTGAAGACAACCAGGGAACGCTTAAAGGATGAGATCCTGAAGAAACAGGACATGGAAATGAGAAATACCCAGATGTATAAATATATGCACAATCTTCTGGGAGCAGAGGTGGTGGAGATCTTTGATCAGAAGCATCAGGTCTGGAAGGGGAATATAGAAGAAAACCAGTTTGAAGAATGATAGAGGTTTTAGATTATGGCCGGGCAATGAAGCGGACAATATTTATTTTGGGAAAGGTTTGATTTGATCCTATGATTTATGGAGTTGGTACAGATATTGTAGAAATTGCAAGGCTGGAAAAAGCCTGCAGTGGGAATGACCACTTTCTAAAGCGGTACTATACAGAACAGGAGCAGGAGATGATCCGGCACAGAGGACATAGAGGAGCTGCCTGCGCAGCCGTCAATTTTGCAGGCAAGGAAGCGGTTGCCAAGGCATTAAAAACAGGAATCTGTGCCAGAGTCAGATTAGAGGAGATTGAAATTCTCCGGGGAGAAGCAGGGGAACCGTATGTTACCTTGTATGGGAAGACAAAAGCCTATGCCGGGGAGTGTGGCGTTGAGAGGATCCATGTTTCATTGAGTGATACATCCTCTACGGCAATCGCATATGCGGTGGCAGAAGGAAAAGATTGAAGGGAGAGGTGCAGATGCAGTATATTACAGATGTTCGGGAAGCAAAAGAAATTGATCGTATGACTATACAGGAAATCGGGATACCATCCATGGTCCTGATGGAAAAGGCAGCACTTGCGGTAGCGGGCTGCGTAAAGGATAATATAGAGTCTCACAGCCGTGTACTGGCGGTGTGTGGAATGGGAAATAACGGTGGTGACGGTGTTGCTGCAGCAAGGATGCTTTGGGAAGATGGTTATCCGGTAACGGTCAGTCTGATCGGCAGCGAGGAGCATGCCAGTGAGGAAATGAAACGTCAGCTTGCGATTGCCAGAAATCTGGGGATCCATATATGCACAGGACTTCCCTCCGGCGAATATGATGTTATACTGGATGCACTTTTTGGAATCGGACTTTCCAGAGAGGTGACGGGGGAGTTTGCGGATGCCATTAACTGGATGAATGAGCAGGACGCTCTGAGGTTTGCCGTAGATGTTCCTTCCGGAGTGAATGCGTCTACCGGTGAAATCCTTGCGGTGGCAGTCGCAGCAGACTTTACGATCACCTTTGGAACAAATAAACGGGGAATCGTACTGTTTCCGGGATGTAATTATGCAGGAAATATAGTGGTGGCGGATATTGGATTTCCAAAGAAAGTTGTGGAGAGGGTATCTCCAAGAACATATACCCTGACGAGGGAGGATGCCATGGAAATGATGCCGCCACGGATTCTTCGTTCCAACAAGGGAAGTTACGGAAAGGTTCTGGTCATTGCCGGATCGCCGGAGATCAGTGGTGCATGTTATCTTAGTGCGGCGGCAGCTTATCGTATGGGCTGTGGTCTGGTCAAGGTATTTACAGCGGCAGAGAACGGTCCTGTGATCAAGAACCTTTTGCCGGAAGCATTGGTAAAGACGTATGACAGCGATCTTGATTATACCCAGTCACTGAACCGTTTTGATATCACAAAGAGTCTGCAGGAGGAGATCAAGTGGGCCACCTGTATTGTGATCGGTCCAGGAATTGGGACAGCGGAGCCGGCAGGTATTATGCTGGATGAGGTATTAAAAGAGAAAAATAAGGCGATTGTGATTGATGCAGACGGACTCAATGTTCTTGCCAAAAAGGAAGCTTATTTTGTCAAGAGAGAGGACGGCACAAGAAAGATATGTCTGCCGGAAAATGTAGTTCTGACGCCACATCTGCAGGAAATGACCAGATTAACACGGTTTGAACTGCCGGCAATCCGGGCAAAGATCGTGGAACAGGCACTTCTGTCGTTGGAAAGCTCTAATTGCCAGACGCTAGTATTAAAGGATGCACGAACAGTTGTCACAGATGGCGGAGAGGTGTATATTAATACTACCGGAAATAATGCACTGTCCACAGGAGGTACCGGTGATGTTTTGAGCGGTATGATCGCCGGTCTGCTGGCACAGGGAATGCGTCCGACAAAGGCGGCTGTGCTGGGTGTCTGTCTTCATGGCATTGCGGCGGAGGAGTATGTCCGCAGGAAGGGCGGACGATACAGTATGATGGCAGGAGATCTGCTGGATATGCTGGAGAAAATATTACCTAAATAAAGAAGACAGCTTGCAGGATTTTGAAAAACGGAAAGTTAAAAAAGATTACGATAAAATGGAGAATACGAGTAAAATGAGAGATTATTACAGAGTATATGCAAATATTGACCTGGATGCAATTCATGAAAATGTGGTCAACGCAAAGAAGCTTACAAAGCCAGGCACAAAGCTGATGGCGATCATTAAGGCCGATGCGTATGGTCATGGAGCTGTGGAAGTAGCAAAAACTTTGGAGGATGTGGCAGATGCCTATGGTGTGGCAATTTTGGAAGAGGGAATTGAGCTGCGGCAGGCAGGTGTGCAAAAGCCTGTCCTAATTTTGGGATACACCCCGAAGCCGTTGTATCCGGCAATGATCCAGTATGATATTGCGACAGCAGTCTTTACATGGGAGATGGCAAAGGAAATCGATGAGGAGGCAGCGAAGCTTGGCAAAAAGGCAAAGATTCATATTAAGCTTGACACCGGTATGAGTCGTATCGGATTCCGGCAGGACGAGGAAAGCTTTGAAACCATCTGCCGCATCGCAAAGCTGGAGAATCTGTCTATTGAGGGCTGCTTTACTCATTTTGCCCGTATGGATGAGACGGACAAAACCTGGGCAAAAAAGCAGTTTCAGCGTTATGAGAGCTTTGTAAAACGTCTAGAGAAAGCGGGAGTGACATTTCCTGTCAAGCATGTATCCAACAGTGCCGGCATTATTGAAATGCCCGAGGTTAATCTGGATATGGTACGTGACGGTATTGCTGTTTACGGAATGTATCCATCCGAAGAGGTTGACAAGACAAGGATCGCACTTCGTCCGGCTATGGAATTAAAGGCATATGTTTCTTATGTCAAGACATTGGAGCCGGGAGTGCAGATCAGTTATGGCGGAACCTATACAACTACCAGAGAAACAAGGGTTGCTACCGTGCCGGTGGGATATGCCGATGGGTATCCGAGGGCATTGTCCGGAAAGGGACGTGTCCTGATTCATGGACAGTACGCACCGATCCTGGGTCGGGTATGTATGGATCAGTTTATGGTGGATGTCACCGATATCCCGGATGTGGTACAGGGGGATGATGTGACATTAGTGGGACATGATGGAGATGGCTATATTTCCATTGAGGAAGTGGCAGATATGGCATATTCCTTCAATTATGAATTTGTCTGTGATGTGGGAAAACGTGTACCGAGGGTATATTATCGTCATGGACAGAAGGTTGAGACAAAGGATTATTATCCGGAGTTTGAAATTTAATTACCATAAGTTTTAGTATATTACAGAACCATCAAAGATAGAAATGTATAATCATTCCATTTGTGGGTAATACTGGAAATAACAATTCCATGCGGGTTTAGGGCACAACGAACCTGCCAGGTTACATAGTATGAAATTATCACAAGGGCGAAATTGCTGTGGGAGATAATTGTTTTCATACTGGAAATGATAACGGTACGGTATCGAAAAGACACAGGCTTCAAAGCCCGTATGGGATATGAATTTTTCAGAATGGAGAGTGGAATGGTTTGAATATTAAGCGCGGAGATATTTATTTTGCAGATCTCAGACCGGTAGTCGGTTCGGAGCAGGGAGGTGTCCGTCCGGTTCTGATCATACAGAACGATATGGGAAACTGCCATAGTCCCACAGTGATCTGTGCGGCAATTACATCAAGAATGAACAAGGCAAAGCTTCCAACGCATATTGCACTGGATGCAAAGAAATATCATTTGATGAAGGATTCGGTAATCCTTCTGGAACAGATCCGTACCATTGATAAATCGCGTCTCAAGGAGAAGGTGTGTCATCTGGATGAAGCTATCCTGAAACGGGTGGATTATGCCATTTCGATCAGTCTGGCGCTGGAATAGTATGAAGCGAGGAAAACATTGAAGATAACAATTTTAACTGTAGGAAAAGTAAAAGAAAAATATTTTACCGGAGCCATTCAGGAGTACAGTAAACGCCTGAGCCGGTATTGTAAGCTGGAGATCATAGAGGTTGCGGACGAAAAAACACCGGACCGTGCAAGCGAACGGGAAGAAGAACTCATCCGCCGGAAAGAGGGAGAACGTCTGGCGAAGTACATCAGGGAGGATGCCTATGTGATCGCTCTGGCGATCGAGGGAAAACAAATGCCCTCCGAAGCGTTTGCCAAAAAGCTGGATCGACTGGGAATCGAGGGAAAAAGTCATATCATTTTTATTATCGGCGGATCAATCGGACTTGATCCGGATATCCTACGGAATGCGGATGAGCTGCTGAGCTTTTCCCAGATGACGTTTCCGCACCAGTTAATGCGGGTGGTGCTGCTGGAGCAGATTTACCGGGGGTATCGGATCATACATGGTGAACCGTACCACAAGTAGGGTGATTAAATTCCTCAGTATAGTGGATTTTAATGAAAAGGGTGGCAGTTTTGTCACCTTTTTTAATCTTTAAAACTGTTTTTTGGTTCTGGTGGATAGGAAAACAGGGATAGGCTATGCAGGATATGGTCTGGGAGGGTGTTGGTGTGTCTCTTTCCAGAGGGGCAGATTTGATTATATACGATACGGGTGAGTCCACTGAGGAAGTACATCAGGGAAGTGCCGAAATTCGTTTGTTTACTGAGGAAGTAACTCAGTGGACGGTCTATATTCTGCGGTTTGTAAAAACTAACTTATACTAAATATTGCGGTTCTCTGAAGTATTTCCTCAGTCAGAATGAAGAAAACTCAGTGGAGGAGAGGGTGGGAGGCTAGGAAATATGGGGGTTGGAGGAATAAGGGGACTAGACTGGGAGATTTTGGTATGGTAGAATATTGTCAGCTGGTAAAGAGATGCTTCTTGACAGAAGGGCAAGAGGTGGGAGGTGAAATAAGAATTGACCGAACTCTTTGAGTGAGGGATGCTTCATGTCCGAAGGGCAAGAAGATGGGTGCAGAGAAAAAGACAAATCGGGATTTTAGAGAGGAGAAGTTGCGTGTGAACCATGATATAAACTTAAATATTCATTATAGTGCGCCTAAAGAAATATGGGAAAAGATAGACAAAATATATGAATCAATGCCCTATTGGGCTGGAAACAAGAATGGACCACAATGGATAGGAAAAGATGTAGATTTATGGGCTTCTGTTGAACCAAGTGGAATACAGATTGCTGGGATAATGCCCGATGATATTTGGGAAGAATGGTATAGTTTACTAAAAAAAAGATTAACAGAAGTTTTAGGGTATGAAATTGGTGAACCCGAAGAAGGGTATAATTTTAGGTATTTTGACTAACTAACTTCCAGTTTAACCGTGGAAAAGAGAGATTTGCAAAGATGTGTATGAATACAAAAAAAATGAAATGTATTACAATAGTAGTTATGGTATGTGTCGGTTTGATTATATTCTCCCGGTATGAAAACAAGCATTTGGTTGTTAGTAATTATTCTGTTAAATCTGAAAAGTTTGCCGAGGGTTTAGATGGATTTAAAATTGTTCAGATATCAGATTTACACAATGCAAGATTTGGAAAAGAGAATAAGAGATTGTTAGATTTAATAGATAATCAGAATCCGGATATTATTGTCGTTACAGGAGATTTAGTGGATTCAAACCATGCAAATATAAATACTGCACTAAAGTTTGCAGAAGATATGACTACAATCTGCCAGGTTTATTACGTAACAGGTAATCACGAATATTGGTTAAGTAAAGATGATTTGAATGATTTGCTTACTGGATTAAGAGAAAGAGGTGTTACCATTCTTGACAATGAGTCAGTAAAAATTGTAAAAGATGGAGCATCATTCTGTTTAGTTGGACTTGATGACAACAATTTAATGGATGGTACACTGGGTAATCTCTTGAGGGATAATGAAGCCATTTTCTCTCTGGTTTTAGCCCATGAACCACAATGCATACAAAGTTTCGCTAATGCAAAAGCGGATTTGGTATTGTCAGGCCATGCACATGGTGGTCAATTTAGATTTCCGTTT
Source organism: uncultured Lachnospiraceae bacterium (assembly GCA_902788645.1). GTDB lineage: Bacteria > Bacillota > Clostridia > Lachnospirales > Lachnospiraceae > Jutongia. The sequence goes on along the minus strand of CADAKW010000078.1, from coordinate 314 downwards.
ATTGGAGGTGTTGTAGCTCCTAATCAGGGATTTAATCCCAGTTATACAGAAGGAGAATATATCGTTGATACTACAACTATGATAGTAAGTCGTGGATTAGGAAATAGTATAATACCAGTAAGGTTATTCAACGATCCGGAGATTGTTTGTGTAGTGCTCAATAGTAAGTAGTATCCAGAAAAATTGTTATTTTATCTATGTTAAGAACTCGACAGATTCTTTAGGTTACAATCGATGATGGGGTAAACGAAAAAGCAGTTTTGACATTGCAGGGAACTGCCCCTTCGTTTACACCATTTTCGATTTGACCTAAT
>CADAKW010000077.1 GCA_902788645.1 uncultured Lachnospiraceae bacterium | reverse complement strand
AAAGGAGAGAAATATACCGATCCGTGTGGGTGTCAACAGCGGTTCGCTGGAAAAGGAGTACATACAGGAGTACGGCGGTGTGACAGCGGAGGGAATCGTACGGAGTGCTCTTGGTAAAGTGAAACTGATCGAGGATATGGGATATGACAATCTGGTGATCAGTATCAAGTCATCCGATGTGTTAATGTGCATCAAGGCCCATGAGCTGATCGCACAGAAGACAAATTATCCTCTTCATGTGGGTATTACAGAGTCCGGAACCGTTCTGTCAGGTAATATTAAGTCTGCCATTGGTCTGGGAAATATTCTGTATCAGGGCATTGGCGATACGATCCGTGTTTCATTGACAGGAGATCCACGGGAGGAGATCCGCTCTGCACGTCTGATCCTTCGTACGCTGGGACTGCGTAAGGGTGGCGTGACGGTAGTATCCTGTCCAACCTGTGGAAGAACCCAGATCGACCTGATCGGTCTTGCCGGTAAGGTGGAGGATATGGTCCGTGACATGGATCTGGATGTAAAGGTCGCAGTGATGGGCTGTGTTGTAAACGGACCGGGAGAGGCAAGAGAGGCCGATATCGGTATTGCCGGAGGCAAGGGAGAAGGTCTTCTGATCAAAAAGGGAGAAGTGATCAAAAAGCTTCCGGAGGATCAGCTTCTCAATGCACTCCACGAAGAACTGATTCAGATGCAGAAAGCAAAAAAATAATAATACCGTTTTGCCACAGGACAGGCGGTATTGTGGTGATAGATAGATCGGTATGAGGTGATAAGGAATGGAACATACATTACTGGATACATTTGAGGGGCTGAAAATGACAGACCGTCAGAGAAATCTTTTCTCTGATGTCATGGTGGACCGCATACAGCTGTACCGCAATAAAAAGCTGATGCATGTCAATCTGAAGAGCAGTCATGTGATTCCTTATCGAGAGATACGTCTGGTGCGCCATAATCTGGAAGCGGTCATGGGACCGGTAGGCTTTTCCGTGCAGGTGGATGACAGCTATGATCTGTCCAGCCAGTATCGCCCGGAGGATTTCTGGAAGGAGTATCAGGACAGTGTTATGGAGATCCTCAAGGAGGAGAATATTCTCGATTTCAATATTCTTTACCGGGGAGATGTGCAGATGGAGGGATCCATGCTCACCGTGACCTGTGAGGATGATACCATGTATCGTGCAAGGCAGGACAAGCTTACCAGAAAGCTTCAGGAGATCTTTGCGGATAAGGCCGGTTTTGATATTGATGTTGAGATCAATTATACGCAGGCATCATCTCTGGAGACACCGTCAAAGGAATATGAATATGTGCGTCTGGAGCATAGTCCGTCACCGAAGCCTGTGGCAGGTGCCGGAGAAAGCGGTGACGCAGGAACACCGGGGCATAACAGTGAGGTGCCATGGGATGATGGGGCTCCTGCAGGAGGAACGTCTCACGGTAAGGGGACAAAGACGGCGGGTGCCGGAAAGGCAGATGAAGAAGCGGCAGCTGCCGCTGCCAGTGCAGCCATGCAGGCAGGGCAGGATAGCGCACCGCAAAAGAAATCTGCCGCGCAGGATAATAGTGGTTCCAAGGGCTTTGGAAAAAGCGGCGGCAATAACAGCGGTTACGGAAACGGTGGCGGTTATGGAAATGGCGGCTACGGCGGCCGGGGCAGCTGGAAGAAAAAAGGCGGTTACCGGGGCAATATTGATGAGGAATGTTTCTATGGCAGAAACTGTGAGGGAGAGCATATCAAGATTGAGGATATCCAGGGTGAGATGGATGAAGTCGTGATCGAGGGTATGGTTCTGGATGTGGATCCCAAGGAGCTTCGGAGTGGAAAGATCCTCTTGACATTTGGTGTCACTGACTTTACGGATAGTATTTCTGTTAAAATTTTTATGCAGCCGGAGCAGTATGCAGAGCTTGAGGACAGCGGAAAGCTTAAGAAGAATGAATTTGTGATCGTTAAGGGAATGCCGATAATGGATAAGTTCAGTCATGAGATCGGTATCAGTTCGGTGCGGGGAATGAAGCCGGGACATGATACGAGAGTATCCCGGATGGATCATTATGAGGGCAGAAAGCGTGTGGAGCTTCATGCACATACACAGATGAGTGAGATGGACTCGGTTATGGATGTAAAGGCATACGTGAAAACCGCTCTTAAGTGGGGACATAAGGCGATCGCTATCACAGATCATGGTGTGGTTCAGTCCTTCCCGGATGCAGATCATGCATTAAAACCGGATGATGACCTGAAGATGATTTACGGTGTGGAGGCATATCTGGTGGATGATCTGATCCAGACGGTAGAAAATGACAGAGGGCAGGATCTAAGTGCGCCATTTGTGGTATTTGATCTGGAGACCACAGGTATCGGAGCAAAGAATAACGAGATCATTGAGATCGGTGCCGTTAAGGTTGTGGATCAGACCATTGTGGATCGTTACAGCGTGTTTGTGGATCCTCAGAGACCGATCCCATACAAGATCGAACAGCTGACCGGAATTAATGACAGTATGGTGCAGGGACAGAGACTGATCACGGAAATTCTTCCGGAATTTCTTGCATTTTGTGAGGGCTGTGTTATGGTGGCACATAATGCGTCCTTCGATATGGGCTTTATTCACCAAAAATCAAAGGATCAGGGGCTGACAGCGGATTTTACCGTAGTAGATACGGTGTCCATGTCCAGAGCATTACTGCCACATCTTGGTAAGCATACGCTGGATCATGTAGCTAAGGAGCTGGGAGTATCTCTGGAAAACCATCACCGCGCTGTAGAGGATGCGGAAGCAACGGCGGAGATTTTTCTGCGGCTCTGCAAGAGACTGGAGGAAAAAGGCATTACAACCTTGACACAGCTCAACGAGTTTGGCAGACCGACAGAAGAGGTGATAAGGAAGCTTCCTTCTTATCATGCGATCATTCTGGCAAAGAATGAGATCGGTCGTGTCAATCTGTACCGTCTTGTTTCCGAGTCTCATTTGAAGTACTTTAACCGGCGGCCAAAGCTGCCAAAGAGTCTGTATCTAAAGTATAAAGAGGGCTTGATCATGGGCTCCGCCTGTGAGGCGGGAGAACTCTACAGAGGTATTCTGGAGGGCAAGACGGATGAGGAGATCGATCGTCTGGTGCGCTTTTACGATTATCTGGAGATCCAGCCTCTGGGCAATGACGAGTTTATGATCCGGGACAATGACAGATATCCGCAGATACAGGATGAGAATGATCTCATGGAGATCAACCGCCGTATTGTGGCACTGGGAGAGGAGTATCACAAACCTGTCGTGGCCACCTGTGACGTGCACTTCCTGAATCCGGAGGATGAAGTATACCGCCGTATCATTATGGCGGGCAAGGGCTTTTCGGATGCGGATCAGCAGGCACCTCTGTTTTACCGGACCACCGAGGAGATGCTGTCCGAGTTTCAGTATCTTGGTGCCGCAAAGGCAGAAGAGGTGGTGATCACCAATACGAACCTGATCGCCGATATGATCGATTATATCCATCCGTGCAGTCCGAGAAAATGTCCACCGGAGATTGAAAACTCCGATCAGGATCTGCGTGACATCTGTTACAATAAAGCTCATTCCATGTATGGAGAGGAGCTTCCGGAGATCGTAACGGAGCGACTGGAGCGAGAGTTAAATTCCATTATCAGCAATGGATATGCCGTAATGTACATTATCGCCCAGAAGCTTGTGTGGAAATCTGTGGAGGACGGATATCTGGTAGGTTCACGAGGATCTGTCGGATCTTCTTTCGTTGCCACGATGGCCGGCATCAGTGAGATCAACCCTCTTCCGGCACATTATTATTGCGGAAAATGCCATTATTATGATTTTGATTCCGATGAGGTGAGGGCTTATGCCGGTTCTTCCGCCTGTGATATGCCGGACAAGAAATGTCCGGTGTGCGGAGAGATGCTGTTGAAGGACGGACATGATATTCCGTTTGAGACGTTCCTGGGATTTAAGGGAAACAAAGAGCCGGATATCGACTTGAACTTCTCCAGTGAATATCAGAGTAATGCACATGATTACACGGAGGTTATCTTTGGTGCCGGTCAGACCTTCCGTGCAGGAACGGTTGGTACTCTGGCAGAAAAAACGGCCTTTGGATATGTAAAGAAATATTATGAAGAGCATGGGGAATCAAAGCGTACGGCAGAGATCGAGCGTATTGCCAGCGGCTGTGTCGGTGTGCGCCGTTCAACCGGCCAGCATCCCGGCGGTATCGTTGTTCTTCCGGTGGGAGAGGAGATATATACCTTTACGCCGGTGCAGCACCCTGCCAATGATATGAAAACAAGAACCATTACGACCCACTTCGATTACCATAAGATTGATTCCAATCTTTTGAAGCTGGATATTCTGGGGCATCAGGATCCGACCATGATCCGAATGCTGGAGGATCTCACAGATGTTAATGCGGCGGAAATCCGTATGGATGATCAGGATGTATTATCTCTGTTTGAATCGCCACGGGCTCTTGGCATCAAGCCGGAGGATATTGGCGGCTGTAAGCTGGGAAGTCTGGGGCTTCCGGAGCTTGGTACCCATTTCGTTATGAACATGCTGGAGCAGACAAAGCCAAAGAGCTTTTCTGATCTGGTCCGTATCTCCGGTCTGTCCCACGGAACCAATGTATGGCAGGACAATGCAGAATATTTCATCTCCCAGGGATATTGTACTCTGTCTACGGCAATCTGTACCCGTGATGATATTATGACGTACCTGATCCGTATGGGAGTAGAAAATGAGCGTTCCTTCAAGATCATGGAGAGTGTCCGTAAGGGAAAGGGCTTAGATGACAGTATGATCGCCGATATGAAAGCATGTGACGTGCCGGACTGGTATATTGAGTCATGCCAGCGGATCAAATACATGTTCCCGAAAGCCCATGCGGCGGCTTATATTATGATGGCTATGCGGGTGGCATGGTTTAAGGTACATAGGCCTCTTGCCTATTATGCGGCATATTTCAGTATTCGTGCCACAGCCTTTAACTATGAGATGATGTGTCTTGGAAAGGAACGGCTGGAATACCATATGGCAAACTACAATAAGCGTATGGAAAGCCAGGATCCGAAGCAGAAGCTGTCGGATAAAGAGAACTCCACGTTGGAGGATATGAAGATCGTACAGGAGATGTATGCCCGTGGCTTTGAGTTTGTCAAGATCGATCTGTACAAGTCAAAGGCGACCCGTTTTCAGATTGTCGATGGAAAGCTGATGCCGTCATTTTCTTCCATTGACGGACTTGGTACCGTGGCGGCGGAGATGATCGAGGCAGAGGCGCAGAAGGGAAAATTCCTGTCAAGAGAGGATTTCAAGAACCGCTGTAAGGTCAGTGCCACAACGGTGGATACCATGGCGGAGCTGGGACTTCTGGGGGATATGCCACATACGAATCAGATGTCATTACTGGATTTTATCTAAATTATGAGTCCTAAAGGACTCATATTAGGAGTTTCTTCGAAACTCCGCTATGCGATAAATTTCAAAAGGATGGTTACACGATTGTGCAGCCATCCTTTTGAAGTTTTAGAATATTACGTTGTACGGATTTTATTCTTCTGTTTCACCGGTCATTGGTTCGAAGGTGCGGCGGGCTTTCTGTTCCTTCTTACGCTGGTTTGCGTTGCGGATCGCTTCCTGACGGAAGTAATCCTGCGCACAGAGCTTCTTTTTGCCCCGGAGATCCTGTTTCTTATAGGTGCCGTCCGGCTGTAGGATATGAGCTTTTAAGGTATCCTGCAGCTGGATATCCAGAATGTGGATGACTTCCTGCTTGAGGGTTTCATCCTCTACCGGGAAGAGGATCTCCACTCGTTTGTCAAGGTTTCTCGGCATCCAGTCGGCACTTCCCATATAGACCTCCTCATGGCCGTTATTATGGAAATAGAAGATACGGCTGTGCTCCAGAAAATCACCGACGATAGAGCGGACGTGGATATTTTCACTGACACCCGGGATGCCTGTTTTGAGACAGCAGATACCCCGGACCACCAGCTCGATCTGCACTCCGGCGGCAGAAGCCTCATAAAGGGAGGCAATGATCTTGGCATCGCACAGGGAATTCATCTTTGCTTTAATAAATGCTTTTTTGCCGGCCTTGGCAAAATCCGTTTCTCTGCGGATCATTTCCGTGAAGCGGTCACGAAGCCAGAGAGGTGCCACGGCCAGTTTATTCCAGACAGCGGGCTCTGAGTAGCCGGAAAGCATATTAAAGACAGCGGTTGCATCCTCGCCAATGGCTTTATTGCAGGTGAGAAGTCCCATATCTGTATAAAGTTTTGCTGTACTATCATTATAGTTTCCTGTGCCAAGATGGACATAACGGCGGATGCCGTCTTCTTCCCGGCGGACCACAAGGGTGATCTTGCTGTGGGTCTTTAAGCCCACCAGACCGTAAATAACATGGCAGCCGGCCTGCTCCAGCTTTCTTGCCCAGATAATATTGTTTTCCTCGTCAAAACGTGCTTTCAGCTCCACAAGAACCGTAACCTGCTTGCCGTTCTCAGCGGCAGCCGCCAGAGAAGCGATGATCGGAGAGTGGCTGCTGACACGGTATAATGTCTGTTTGATCGCAAGGACATCGGGATCCTTGGCCGCCTCCCGGACGAAATTTACCACCGGATCAAAGGTTTCGTATGGGTGGTGCAGAAGGACATCGTGATCCCGGATCTGGGCGAAAAGATTATCTTCGCTGTTCAGCCATTTTGGTTGCTGCGGTGTATATTTCGGAACTTTTAACTCATCGTAGCCCTCCATGCCGGAAAGCTTCATCAGGAAAGTCAGATCCAGAGGACCGTTAATATGGAAAATATCCTCCTCTTTGATGTGAAGCTCCTTTTTTAATACCTTTAAAAGCTTTTTGTCGATACCTGCCTCCACCTGCAGACGGATCGCTTCACCCCATTGACGGCGCTTGATCTGCTTTTCGATCTCCATCAGCAGATCGGCGGCTTCGTCCTCTTCAATGGTAAGATCTGCGTTTCGCATCACGCGGTATGGGAAAGCACAGAGCACCTCGTAATTCAGAAAGAGCCGGTGAATATTGCGCTCGATGATCTGCTCCAGCATGATATAGGTGCGGTCAAAGCCATCTTCGGACGGGATCTCAACGACTCTTGGGAGACCGGAAGGAACCTGTACCGTAGCGAAATCCGTATCGGAAGCGCCATCTTTTTTTGCTCCGTTGTGGGTGATATAAAGCTCACGGAAATGACCGTTTCCGGAAGCACCGGCAGCAGTAGTTTTCATTTTCAGGATGGCACCGATATTTAAGGAACGGTTCCGGATCAGAGGAAATGGACGGGAGGAATCCACAGCCATCGGTGTCAGAACCGGATAAACCTCAGACTTAAAATAGTCGTCAACGAATTTTGCCTGCTTCTGGCTCAGATCCTCATAATGGGAAAGGATCGCAATGCCCTCCTTTTTCAGTGTAGGGATCAGGCTGTTGTTGTAGGTGCGGTACTGGTCGTTCATAAATTCATGGGTGACCTTGCTGATCTCCTCCAGCTGTTTCGACGGAGTCATACCGGCAATGTCCTTTTTATTGTACTCAGCATGTACCATATCCTTCAGGGAAGCCACACGCACCATATAAAACTCATCCAGATTGGAAGCCGTGATGCTTAAGAATTTTAAACGGTCCAGAAGAGGGATGGATCTATCCTGAGCTTCTCCAAGAATACGATAGTCAAAGGAGAGCCAGCTAAGTTCTCTGTTATAAAAATATTCCGGTTTTAAATATGTTGATTTGCTCATGATCTGCCTCCATTCTTTCCTTTGGTGGATTCGCTGTGTTTTGGTGTCATCGTTTTCTTCTGCTTCAGGATCGGCTGGATACCAAAGACTTCTTCAAAAAAGTCGGAATGATTCTGAAAGATTCCCTGCTCTAATGTAATGTCATATAAGGTGCTGCCTGTGATGGTCAGGACCTGACTGCGCAGAGTGGTTGTGATTGCCGTAAACTTCTGCTTGTGGCTGCGATCCATGGCATCTGCCAGGCACAGGATCGCATTGATCTTGGCAATGCGGACATATTCCTCTTTATCAAAGCTGTCCTGAAGCTGGTTGTATTCCGGAAAATAATCCCGGAGATAGCGGACTGCCGTGGCCACGATCATACGCTCTTTATGGGAGATACCGATGAGCTCAGTGGACATAATGATCTTGTAGGAATTTTCGCCAACTTCTTTCAGATTGATGTAACTGCCACAGTTGTGAAGGATCACAGACAACTGCAGGAGCAGCCGGTCATGCTTTGTCATATTCTGCTGGCGTTTCACGGCATCAAAGATCTTCAGGGCTGCATTTTCTACATAGTCGCAATGATTTTTGCTGCAGCCGTAGCGATCCGCAATGCTGCGGGCTGTGTGGATGATATCATCCAGAAAGCTGTGGGCCGGCTGGATCTTTTCTTTGCGCTCGGCAAAGTCGGCGGCCATTCCCTCACAGAGAGTGATGCCGGAAAGCCACATCTGCTCGGCACCGGTCTCCTCAAAAATATTGTGGTAGATCATGGCAGTGGGCAGCAGCAGGGAAGCCTGATCCACCGAGGTATTTAACTCCTTTGCCAGATCTTCCGGATGCTGGGAGGAGATTGCGTCGTAGAACTCATCGTATTCCTGCCGGCTTACGGAATCTTTTTTGCGGCCACGGCTGTCGGTAGGCTGTAAGTGTCCGAAATTGTGGACAGATAAATATTTTACAAAGGTTCTCAGCTGATTTCCGACGGCAATGATATTTTT
>CADAKW010000076.1 GCA_902788645.1 uncultured Lachnospiraceae bacterium | reverse complement strand
ACCCTATTTAGGACGTGCTGGCTACTGCTTTTTTATAAAAGTAAGAAAAAACTGCGCCACAGCCTTGGCAGGCCATCGCGCAGCGATTTTGTTCAATTTAAATTTGTCAATATAATTTGAAAATTATTTTCATATTCATATACTTCAGATGCATTCCGCTCCCCTTGACTTTCCCCGGCTCATATTGTATTATTTGTTATTCTGGAAGGATTCGAAATGAGTAGTATACAAATGAAAAAGGAGATCATAGATCATGCAGGATAATAAAAATTTCTTAGGTACTGAGCCAATCGGAAAGCTTCTTCTCAAGCTGTCTGTTCCCACCGTCATCGCTCAGCTCATCAACATGCTTTACAATATCGTGGACCGCATTTTTATCGGACACATCCCCGGTGAGGGAAGCCTTGCTCTTACCGGAGTCGGCGTCTGTATGCCGATCATTATGATCGTTTCTGCTTTTGCGGCACTGGTCAGCTCCGGCGGTGCCCCCAGAGCCTCGATCTATATGGGCAAGCAGGAGGAAGAATCTGCCGAAAAGATATTAGGAAACTGCTTCTCTCTGCAGATCATTATTTCTCTGATCCTGACTGCCGTCTTATTGATCTGGAGTAAAGATTTACTGCTGACCTTCGGTGCCAGTGAAAATACCATCGGTTATGCCACAGATTACATGCATATCTACGCGTTCGGTACACTGTTTGTACAGTTAACACTTGGCATGAATTCTTTTATTACGGCACAGGGCTTCACAACCGTTTCCATGGTTTCCGTGGTGATCGGTGCGGTCTGTAATATCACTTTGGATCCTGTATTCATCTTTGGTTTTCATATGGGCGTAAAGGGTGCCGCACTGGCAACGATCCTGTCACAGGGTATTTCCATGATCTGGGTCGTTGCGTTCCTCTGCGGTCAAAAGACACAGATTCATCTCAGGATCAAATACATGCGTCTGGAACCAAAGGTTATCCTTCCCTGCGTGGCACTGGGACTTGCCGCTTTTATTATGCAGGCAAGTGAAAGTATTGTATCTGTCTGCTTTAATTCTTCCCTGCTTCGCTACGGCGGCGATATTGCGGTGGGAACCATGACCATTTTAACCAGTGTAATGCAGCTTGCCATGCTGCCCCTCCAGGGAATTGCCCAGGGATCACAACCCATTTCCAGCTATAATTATGGCGCAAAAAATGCAGACAGAGTGAAGAAAACATTCCGTCTGCTTGTGATTACATGTTTCGTATATTCCACGTCACTATGGGCCGCTGTGGAGCTTGTTCCAAAGGCTTTCGTAAGTATTTTTACTGCAGATTCCATTCTGATCACATTTAGTGCACCAATGCTTAGAATCTATCTGGGAGGTCTCTGCCTGTTCGGTATCCAGATTGCGTGCCAGATGACATTTACCTCCCTTGGCAAAGCCGTCAATTCCATTGTGGTTGCAGTTGTCCGTAAATTCGTACTGTTGATCCCGCTGATCTATATTGTGCCGCACATCGTATCAGATTCCACCACAGGCGTATATATGGCAGAACCGATCGCAGATGTGATCGCGGTAACCTTTACCTCTGTTTTATTTACCGTTCAGTTTAAGAAGGCACTTGCTGATATCCAGAGCTGATATACCATCTTTTCTTACTCGTTTCATATCCCCTCCATCTGCCGATACAAGTAATTGTCCCTGTTCCATTCTCAGCTCTCAATGATCTCCGTCAATATCTGAAAGATTTCCTTTCCCTTCGGATCCTCCTCCGAAATGTTCATCTCCCGCAGACATTCATGCAGACGCTTCATTTCATCTCTCTGCTGCTCAAACCGCTCCAGAAGCCCCAGCTTCTCCTCGTAGCCCTTAAGCTGCTTCGTGATCCTTTTGACCGCATCATGCACCGCCTGTCTGGAAATTTCCATCTCCTCGGCGATCTCTGAGATAGAATAATCCTCCTGGATATACGCCTCAAAAATACGCCTGTTATTTTCTTTTAATAATGCACCATAAAAATCATAGAGCATGGAAAGATACACTCTCTCCTCCAGCCGCTGCTCAATACTTTGTTCCTGTCCCCGTGCCACGTCTGTTTCCCCGCTTTCTCTATCAATTCTGACTTTCTAAATTTCTTTGCCAAGACCATTATACATGTTTTGCCTGTTTGAAACAATAACAATCCGTAGCATCAGTTGGTGGAAAATTATCTATCGAAAGCGATCTCCCTTTCCCCCTTCGTATAATACACAAAGACATCCTCCAGATTACGAATATTTTCCTTTTTCTTTTCCAGATCCGAAATGAGATTTTCAACCGTATCCTGCACAAGGATCTCTCCCGATTTGATCAGGATAACCTCTTTTGCAATGTCTTCAATATCACTTACCACATGTGTTGCATATAAAATGGTACACGTTTTGGAAAGCTCCCTGACAAAATTCCGAAAATCATATCTTTCTACCGGATCAAGGCCTACCGTCGGCTCATCTAATATGATAAAATCCGGATCTCCGAGCAATGCCTGTGCCATAAGCACCCTCTGTTTCATTCCACCGGATATGGTTGATATCTTTCGACTGGCGACATCCAGAATGTGCAGTCTTTCCAGCAAATAAGTGATTTCTTCCCGGACCTCCTGTTTTTTCAGTCCCTTTAATGCTGCAATATAATTCATACATTCTAAAACAGAAAACTCTTCATACAATCCCTGCTTTTGCGGCACATACCCCACTCTTTTTCTATAATCTTTTCCAAGCTTTTTTATGTTCTCATTTCCGTACAAAATCTCGCCGCTGTAATTCTGAATGCCATCCACCATGATACCGATCAAGGTGCTTTTCCCGGCTCCGTTCGGCCCCAGCAGCCCATAAACTCCACCCTGCATTTCGATATTGACATGGGATAATACTGTTTTTTTGTTGTACTCCTTAACCAGATCTTTTGCAACTATTTTTTTCATATGCTGTCCTCTCTCATCGTCAGATTTCCAACCACCATACCAAGAAAAATTAACGCCAGTAAGTGTAATCCATAAAATCCAAACAAAATAACGCCGATCTTTGTCTGAATGATCCCAAACAGAGCATTTCCCGCAACGCAGTTCCAATGAAAGTTTAAATGATGGATCGAATAATTACGAGAGACACTGTAGATCCAACTGCCATACAGGCTTCCCATCAAAAAGATGCTCCAGAAAATGATCATCCTGCATTTGGATCGAATCAGTGCATTTTTCCCAGAATAGGTAGAATACAGCAAAAGTCTTCTCTCCGTTTTGTTGTCTACTCCATAAACACAGAAAGCAAAAATGGCTATCGCTATGGCTGAAAAAATTTCAATAAAATGAAAGACAAATGCTTCCTTCCCCATGCCAAGTGCCAGTCTGTATCCCTTCTCATATAAAATATGACCTGCCTTCTTTTTCTCCTGCAAAAGTACCTTTTTATATGCTTTTTGGGCTCCTTTTTCTCTTTTCACACCGATTTCAAGGATGGAGATATATTCCTGGGAAAACGTCTTGTCACTCTCCAAATCCGTTTTCCATTCTTGAATTTCTTTTAATATGTCCTGCATATACTTTTTCGCTTCCGGCACCGTTTTCCCCTGAATTTCCATCATATATTTTTCATAGTAAAGTTTGTCAACATCTCCTGCATTTTGTACCTGTATCCCGGAAATAAAATAACCCGCACATAATACCGCAAGAAGCAGCATCCATCCCTTTTCACAAATCCAGTATTTTTTTATCTCATAGAATAAAAGTTCCATTTTCGATGGCAGGTTCCAGCAAAAACTTGTCTTCCCGGCAATCTCCAGTGTCCTTCCATTTTCTCCTGCAAAGACCGGATATAAAAGGAACCCGGACACGCCTGACGAAATAATAAGCAACACACAGGCCAGGACCAGCACAAGATAGGTATGGACCGGCACATTCCATACATTCACACAGGAATATTGCGCTAATATATTTCTGATGTCCATAAACTGTATCAGATTGATCCTACGCACCAGATACAACCAGCTATTATCCCGGATATTGAACCAGAAATAACCTTCCAGAAAGAAAATCCCCGCTATCATGGTAAACGCGATATTTCTTTTTTTCCACAAAAGGATCGACACATAAAATATACTGAAAAATAAAATTCCCACCAAAATTTTATAGCATCCATATCCCATCAGAAATTCCCGTCCCGATATACTCAGCGGAAATCCCTTAAACATATAAAAACTTTGTACCTTTCCACGGAGATTTCCAAGGCCATATAACGAAAAGAGAATAAGACATTTTACCCCATAAAATGCGGCTGACATAATCCCTGCATAAAAACAACCCACACCGTATTTTACAAAACCAAGCCTGTTTCTTCCATTTGGCATGGCAAAATAAAATCTCAGAATTCCTTGATTTTTTTCAGGTATCAACAGGATATATGCTAACAGGAAGATCATACCAAACATCATGATTTCAAAGCAGTCTGCCTGAAGCAGCCGCTCCATCCCGTACGCATCAATTTCCTTTTCTTTTACGTTCCTGAATCCGGAAAAATCTGTTTTAATTTTTTGTTGTAATCTTTTGGAATACTTGCTTTTTACAAAAATAGAAATTCCATTTTCCTGTCGATCCAATACAGAAGCCACATATTCTTTATAGCTGTTACTATATTGTGCCTGTTTGTATATGATATTGTATAATGCATCCTCTGCTTTATAGGAATTTGTATACAGTCCGTTTTTTTCGAAATCTTTCTTTTCTGCAAACTTTTCCAATGTATTCATATCCACATTTTTTACATCGTGGATCATATTTTTATATGCGTTTCCGGAAAAATCTCCTCCCACACCGGCACCCCTTAGCAAGGTATAAATGACGCACACAAAAAGAGACAACAACACTACTGCACTTCTTTTTTTATTCAGGACTCTCCTGCATTCGCTCCGGAACATGACATCAACTCCCCGCAATTTTGGTGCCCATTTTTTTCGGCTTGCCAAAATTCTCCATCTGATAATAGGTGTTCTTCTGGGTTTTATCATCAGAAACTGCAAAAAAGGCCACATCCTCAAGTCCGATGGCTCTTACCATATTTGTCTGACTTGCGGCATAAATGCATTCTGTTTTTTTCGTTTCTATATTATATTTTTCTATGCCCTTCTCATCGGAAAATACAATAACATCCTTTCCCATTGCTACACCCAGCATGGCGGAAGTAGGATTTTTTTTTTGAAAGAATTCTTTTTTCTTTTCCTTTCAGAAATTCCAGATAAGTGAAGGTATGCTTCAATTTTACATCGTCTTTCTTTTCTATAATCTCCTTTTCGCTCAGATCACAGAACGTGTGAGAAAAACAAACCATGCCATCCCTCACATCCAGTGATGTTATATTGTTGTCAACACTGGTAGAATGATAAAGCGTTTTTTCTGTGTCCTTTTCAAAGTCATAAACACGAATGCCCGCCTCCACATTGATCTTTTCTTCCCTGGCTTTCATGTCATATCCATTGCAATATGCCACATACAGACACCCATCCCGGCAGCATACCGCTGTTGCAGTCTGCATCTCCCGAAAAGTATGCAAAAGCATACGATTTGTCCCATCCGGATTGCAGCGAACCAGATCCAAACTTTTCCAATCATCTCCTTCATCCTGATTTCCCAGATAGTAAAGATATTCCCCGTCAAAAGAGACCAAGAGACGACTGATACTCTCAATCCATCCGTCACAATCCGCATTTTTATGTTGACAGCCAATCTTTTGACAAATAGGGGTTTCCTTTTTGGTTTTTGCATCGATATAAACAATTCCCCTGTCCCCATATTCAAACAGCCCCTTGTCCCCATACAATGCTCTGGAAAAGGAAGCATCACAAAACCAATCTTGCGTAAATGTCTGTCTTTTGCTAAAAAAGGAGATCACGAAAACGACTCCCGCCGCAAGTACAAAACACACCCCACAGACAAGCAGGGTTCCCTTAGATATTCTTTTTCCATGTTTCATATTGTCTCCTCACTTCCTTTAACAGTTTCTTTTGCTTCCCGGCTACTGTTTTCTTTGCGGTCTCATATTCCTCTGGAAATGTACTCTCTTTCCAGATATCATAATATCCATTTTCCGCATCTGCATAAGCACTTGCATCCTTAAAATTTTTGAAATCCAGCTGAAACCCGGCAAACTTTGAAGTCTGACAGTTTTTGGAACGGTACAGCTTCTCCTTTTGTTTTCTGATGTTTTTGTAGTAAACGGTCTCCTCTTCTGTCGGCAGGGAGCCCCGGAACAGCCCCAGTACATCCGCTAAGCTGTAACTGCCACCTTTACCACTGACAACTCTTCCGTTTTCTACGGTATAATCCTGCCCCTCTTTTCCATACAGCAGGAGCCTTGTATAATCATCTCTGGTATACAATAAGGTTAATAACTGTAACGCATTTTCTTTCTTTTTACTTTTTTCACAAATCCCCGTCGTTCCACCATTCCGTTCAAAATTTACCGTAAAATCCAGATCATAAACGGATACGCCGTCTAAAGAATCTATCGCCTCCGTTCTCCTTGTCAATAAAATCGCAAACTCTTTCTTTTTAATCAGCTCTTTTATCTTGTCCTGATCACCGCTGTTTTGGTGAAAAGCGCAAAGCTCATTGATCCGTCCGGCTTTATTCAGATCATAAAACAACTTTTCCAGTTGATATATCTTGGAATTTTCAAATACCGTTGATATCGTTTCTGTTTTTCCATCAAAATACATGCCATAATCGATATTACCGCCGAAAATACCGGCAAAATCTTCCAGAGACAGATCAAATAAAAGCTTGTCCTTGTCCGTTTTATTTGTTGATAAATATTTATTGACAGATAAAATATCTCCATTAAAACCGGCTGCCTTTTTCCCAAGTACATCTTTATTAAAGACAATGCAGTATTTTCCGTCTGCAAAAATACCGTTTGGCACCGTATAAACCCGGCCGTCCACCTCCACCGATTTCCACAGAGGATCTTCAAAAGCACCATATAATTCGCTTTTATCATTCATCTGTCCGTCTAAACACATCAAAAGATTATCCCGGCATAATTCTGTCACATAGTTTCTTTCATCTGTATTTTGACCTGCTAATGCAATATCCGTTGATCCATCCTTTAACACCTGACGAATCTCACGATCATACTCATCTTCCTTTAAATATTGAAATTTGAGACGAAAGTTATATCCGTCTTCCTTTAATTTTTCGTTGAAATATTTCAAATACATTTCATTCACATCGACATCATCGGATATAGTCCAGACAATATCCGACGACGACGCAGAAACCAGACGTTCCTTAATATCTGCCTTCTCAGCCGTCCCGGCTGTTTCGCTCCCGGCAGTTTCCGTCTCAGCTGTTTTTTGCTGCTTTTGCACATCCTTGGAACACCCACACATTAAAATAGATACAAACACAAGTGTACCGGTAAGTAACTTTTGTCGTAATTTCATTGCCTCACCCTCCTTTACAACTCCCCATAACTGATAAATACCATATCTTAATTTTATCAGCCGTATAAATGCCTGTCCATAAAGACGAATGTAATATCATATATTCTTCAGAAAGTCAGAAAATTGTTAAAAAAGACGAGCATTTTCCTATACACTAAATATAAAACTCCCGGTCACCATTTCCGGTAACCGGGAGTCCATATTGTTATATTCCATTTCAAGTAGATCACAGCTTACTCAGCCACGGAACTATATTTCATTATTTGCTCAGGAACTCATCAATTCCCTTTGCAGCTGCCTTACCGGCACCCATTGCAAGGATTACGGTTGCAGCACCTGTTACGGCATCACCACCGGCATATACGCCTTCCTTCGTGGTCTGTCCGTTTTCTTCCTCTGCAATAATACATTTTCTCTTGTTGATCTCCAGTCCCTTTGTGGTAGATGAGATCAGTGGGTTCGGGCTGGTACCTAAAGACATGATAACGGTATCTACGTCAAGAGTAAACTCAGAGCCTGCAATCTCCACAGGTCTTCTTCTGCCTGACTCATCCGGCTCACCAAGCTCCATACGGATACATGTCATTCCCTTTACGCTTCCATTCTCGTCTACAAGAATCTCTGTCGGATTTGTGAGAAGATCAAATACGATACCCTCTTCTTTTGCATGATGTACCTCTTCCACTCTGGCAGGAAGCTCTTCCTCACTACGACGATATACGATATGAACCTCAGCGCCCAGACGAAGTGCTGTTCTTGCTGCGTCCATTGCTACGTTACCACCACCAACGACAGCAACCTTCTTGCCGGCGATGATCGGTGTATCATATTTATCATCAAAAGCTTTCATCAGGTTACTTCTGGTCAGGTACTCGTTTGCAGAGAATACACCGTTTGCATTCTCGCCCGGAATACCCATGAATCTCGGAAGACCTGCTCCGGAACCAACAAATACCGCATCAAAGCCTTCGTCGTTCAGAAGCTCATCAATCGTTGTTGCCTTACCGATAACAACGTTTGTCTCGATCTTTACACCAAGTGCCTTTACATTCTCTACCTCAGCCGCTACAACACGATCCTTTGGCAGACGGAACTCAGGGATTCCGTAGGAAAGAACACCACCGGCCTTATGAAGTGCCTCAAAAATAGTCACATCATAGCCAAGCTTTGCCAGATCACCGGCACAGGTCAGACCTGCAGGGCCGGAACCGATCACAGCAACCTTCTTGCCCTTCTTCTCGGTAGCAGGCTCCGGCTTAATACCCTGCTCTCTTGCAGTATCAGCCACATAACGCTCCAGCTTACCGATGGAAACGGCATCACCCTTGATACCGCGAACACACTTGGACTCACACTGGCTCTCCTGTGGACATACACGGCCACAGACAGCAGGAAGTGCGGAATATTTGCTGATCACCTTATAAGCACCGGCTACATTATCCTCTCCCACTTCCTTAATAAATCCAGGAATATCAATATTTACAGGACATCCCTGAACACAGCGTGGATTCTTACACTGCAGGCAGCGTGTTGACTCTGCCATTGCCTCTTCTTTATTATATCCCAGACAAACCTCATCGAAGTTTGTGGCACGTACCTTTGGATCCTGCTCTCTGACAGGAATTCTCTTCATAACATCTACTTCCATATCTATCCTCATTTCTGCATGCGATTTTCATAGTTTCTATTAATTCTGTCCGGTCTTAGTGACACTGGCCACATCCGCCGTGATGTGTGTCGCCTTCCTCGAATTTCAGCTTTGCACGGCCTTCCTCGGTCTTGTACATAGCCTGACGCTTCATTGCCTGATCAAAATCTACCAGATGACCGTCAAACTCCGGTCCATCTACACAGGCAAACTTGATCTCGTCACCAACCTGCAGACGGCATGCTCCACACATACCGGTTCCGTCTACCATGATCGGGTTCATGCTGACGATCGTAGGAATATTCATTTCCTTTGTCAGCAGGCAGACAAATTTCATCATGATCATTGGTCCGATCGCTACAACCTTTGTGTAGCTCTTTCCCTGTGCATAAAGATCCTTGATCTTGTCACAGCCATTTCCCTTGAACTCATAGGAACCATCATCTGTTGCAATGTAAAGATTTGCTGCAACCTTACGCATCTCATCCTCAAGGATCAGAATATCCTTTGTTCTGGCACCGATGATAACATCAACATCCACACCATGCTCCTTCATCCATTTTACCTGTGGATAAACCGGTGCGGTACCAACACCACCGCAGACGAACAGGATCTTTTCCTTCTTTAACTCGTCTAACGGCATCTCGATCAGCTCAGAAGGGCATCCGAGAGGACCTACGAAATCCTCAAAGCTCTCTCCGACCTCATATTCTGCCATCTCCATTGTGGAAGCTCCTACCGTCTGAAAAACGATGGTAACTGTCCCCTTTTCCCTGTCATAATCGCAGACAGTCAGTGGAATACGCTCTCCTTCCTCATCCATTTTTACAATGACAAACTGTCCGGGCTGACAGTGCTTTGCCACTCTGGGTGCCTCAATATCCATAAGCCAGATATTGTTGGCAAGATACTCTTTTTTTAGAATTTTAAACATAATGAGCCTCCATTTTCTTGTGTGATACAGCCTTTTCTATCAAAAATTCATAGAAAACGCCAATTTATATCATCAGCATTTCCCAATAGAAAACGCTGATAAATCCTTACATGTTGATAAATAACTGTTGGAATACCTGTGATCATCACTGACATTGTCTCCAAACCATTCCGGCGGAATAAAGTCCTTTGCGTCCCGGCTGTCCGCAAACTCTACCTCAATAAAGACAAGCCCCTCCAGCACTCCATGAAAAATATCCAATTCTCCGGTATGTCCGTCCGGCAGCGGGATAATATAGCGGTCCTTCCGGATCAGATTGCCGTCCGTCTTTCCTCTGAGGTGCTCATAGCCGCTCTGATTCAGCGGAACCTCCACCTCCTGATTGACGCGGACCCCCTGCTCCTCCTGTCCCTCAAGCCCCATCCGTGACTTGTAGGTGAGAATATACCGTTCATTGCTTTTTCGGATACGGATCACGGGATCTGTGCAGAGATACCCCTGTTCCATATGCCTGACCGGATACCGGTCAAGCTCCTCCGGCAGCTTCCGGATCAGAAACTTTTTCTCGATTTCCATTTGTGTAATCTCCTGTTAAAAGCAAGACTTTACTGCTCCGATGCCTTGGCGTTCTTTGACTTGCGCCAGCGGATTCCCAGCATGATCGCAGCATACGCTACTGCCATACTGACCAGCGCCTTGATGAAATACCAGAGAAATGCACCTCCGAATGTAAGATCCGCAAGGGACTTTGCTAAAAATGCAGGAATCATATCTATTCCTCCTTTCTGTCCATGTTGCTTATCGCCTGTTGACTAACTCTTTCATTACATCGTTCCAGTCAAGACCACATTCTACCATCAATACCATGGTATGATAAAGCAGATCTGCAATCTCATATTTTAACTCCTCTGCGTCCGGATTCTTGGCAGCGATCACCATTTCCGTTGCCTCCTCTCCACACTTCTTGAGGATCTTGTCAATGCCCTTATCGAAAAGATAATTGGTATAAGAGCCTTCCTTTGGATGCTCCTTGCGGTTTCGAATCACATCGTAATCCTCCGTCAGCACCGTCAAAGGATTGGTATCTACATAATCTCTGCTGGCAAGCTCCCGATAGAAGCAGCTTCGGTTGCCGGTATGGCATGCCGCCCCGATCTGGCGTACCTTTGCGAGGATCGTATCATTGTCACAGTCGATCATCAGCTTCTTGACATACTGATAATGACCGGAGGTATCTCCCTTGCACCAGAGCTCCTGACGACTGCGGCTGTAATATGTCATTTTGCCGGTCTCCAGCGTATGACGGAAGGATTCCTCATTCATATATGCCACCATCAGAACCTCGTTGGTACGGTAATCCTGGACAACCGCCGGGATCAGTCCATTGTCCATCAGTTTGAAATCCGAAAAGTCAATGGATGTCTCAAAAACAGCCACATCAATCCCCTGGCTCTTCAGTGCTCTCTTTGCTTTATAAATATCTTTCTCTTCAAAGTAGTTGGTAGATACACCCTCTACATGCTCTAGGCTCATAAGCTCTGCCAGATCATTCCGGATCAGACCGTCACGGATCATAATCTCAGCCTTACAGCCGGATACCGCCTGCTTCAGCTTCTCTGTCACATCCACATGCTTCAGGATGATCATACCGAAGCCCATATCATAATACTGATTTAACTGCTCTGCGGTATGAGGATCTCTCTGCATATCGATCTCAATGGCAAGCTTATCCCGGTCAAAGCGCGATGTGATCTCCTGCAGCTCTTTCTCCACCGGAAGTACCGCACGACGCATCACGATACGGGACGCCCCGGTATAAAGTGCTTTCTTGGCATCCTCAAAGCGGTTCACATGAACGCCTGCAATAAAAGGAATGTCAATATCCTTCTCAATGGCTCTCAGTGTATGAAGAAACTCCTCATGGGAAGCCTCATCTCCGGTATAATTGTACAAGTAAAGGCTGTCTGCCCCCTCGCAGGAATATTTATCCGCCAGACTGACGATGCTGGAGGACAATTCATTCTCCCCATTGATAAATGGTATTATCTTTTTCTGACTCATAAAATAAACGCCTTTCTGTCTGCTTTTGAAACATCAAACACGATCATCTCAAAAGGATTCTTTATAAGCTTCCCTTGGTGGAAAGCACCTCCTGTATCCTGTCATCATACTGCGTCGCCTGATCCAGTGCCTTTGCAAAGGCTTTAAATGCCGCTTCAATGATATGATGATTATTTTCTCCATCTAACATTTTTAAATGCAGATTCATTTCCGCACCGTAGCTGACCGCATAGAAAAACTCATGCACCATCTCGGTATCGAAGTCTCCAACCTTGGGAACCGTGAGGGGCATATAAAACTTCAGATATGGTCTGCCGGAAAGATCAAGGGCACAGAGCATCAATGTCTCATCCATAGGCAGCATGCAGTCACCAAATCTACGGATGCCCTTTTTGTCTCCTACCGCCTGCCGGATCGCCTGTCCCAGCACAATACCGGTATCCTCGATGGTATGATGGGAATCCACCTCCAGATCTCCCTGCACATCCACTGTCAGATCAAAAAGACCGTGCCTTGCAAAGCTGTTAAGCATATGGTCGAAAAAACCAATCCCGGTATGGATCTGTGCCTTTCCTGTCCCATCCAGATCAAGGGAAATATGAACATTTGTCTCGCCGGTGACACGGCTGATCTCTGCTTTTCTCTCCTGCATGTCCTGCCTCCTTAATGATAACAATTATACACGAACCATGATATTTACGCAAATACTACTTTTCTTCGAATCTTACGGCAATAGAGTTGGCATGTGCTGTCAGCTTCTCTGCCTTTGCAAACTTCTCAATATCCTCGTGAACAAGCTCTAATGCTTCCTCTGAGTAAGAAATGATGCTGGATTTCTTTACGAAATCGTCTACGGAAAGCGGAGAAAAGAACTTCGCGGTACCGTTGGTTGGTAATATATGGTTTGGTCCTGCAAAATAGTCTCCCAGAGGCTCGCTGCTGTACTCGCCTAAGAAGATCGCTCCTGCATTACGGATCCTTGTCATGGTGTCAAACGGATTGGCTGTCATGATCTCCAAATGCTCTGACGCAATCTCATTGGCAGTATCAATGGCATCCTGCATATTGTCTGCCACAAGAATATATCCATAGGAATCCAGAGACTTCTGAATGATCTCCTTGCGGGAAAGCTGTGCCACAAAGCCATCCACCTCTTCGGATACCTTCTTTGCAAGCTCCATGCTCGTGGTGATCAGGATCGCACTGGCAAGCTCATCATGCTCTGCCTGTGATAAAAGATCTGCTGCCACATATCTTGGATTGGCTGTCTCATCCGCCAGTACAAGGATCTCGCTTGGTCCGGCAATGGAATCAATGCTGACATGGCCGTATACGGTTCTCTTGGCAAGTGCCACAAAGATATTGCCCGGTCCCACGATCTTGTCCACCTTGCGGATACTCTCGGTACCGTATGCCAGAGCAGCGATTGCCTGGGCACCGCCCACCTTGTAGATCTCATCCACACCTGCCTCATTTGCGGCAACCAGTGTCACAGGATATACCTTTCCGTCCTTTCCCGGAGGTGTTGTCATCACGATACGGTCCACACCGGCAACCTTTGCCGGCATAACATTCATCAAGACAGAAGAAGGATATACTGCCTTTCCACCCGGTACATAAACGCCGACTCTCTCAAGAGGTGTGATCTTCTGTCCCAGCAGAGTACCGTCCGGCTTGCTGTCAAACCAACTGTAGCGCACCTGCTTCTCATGATAAGAACGGATATTGACCAGAGCCTTGCGGATCACATCGATCAGCTCCTGATCCACCTGCTCATATGCCTCGTCAATCTCCTCCTGTGTCACACGGATCGTCTCCGGCGTGATGGTCACACCGTCAAACTTCTCGGTATACTCAAAGAGTGCCTTGTCTTTTCTGTCTTTTACTGCATTTAAGATCTCGTCCACCGCATCCTGATACTTTCCATACTGGTTTGGACTTCTCTTCAGCATATTCTCCAAAATGTTGTTCTTTTCTTTCTCTGTTAATGTAACGATCCGCATGGTATTTCCTCCTTTGCTCTATGTACAGCTTTTATTTTACATCTTTCA
>CADAKW010000075.1 GCA_902788645.1 uncultured Lachnospiraceae bacterium | reverse complement strand
GTGGGATATACCAATGCAGGAAAGTCTACCTTGCTCAATTATCTCACAGGAGCCGGGGTGCTTTCTCAGGATAAGCTGTTTGCCACGCTGGATCCTACCACCAGAAAACTGACCACGCAGGAGGGAGAAGAATTCCTTTTTACGGATACGGTAGGATTTATCCGGAAGCTTCCCCATCATCTGATACAGGCATTCCGCAGTACCCTGGAGGAGGCGAAATATGCAGACATTATCCTGCACGTGGTGGATTGCTCTAATCCTGACATGGATGCGCAGATGTACACGGTATATGAGACGCTGCGACGGCTGGAGGTAGGGGACAAAAAGGTGATCACAGCATTTAATAAGATCGATCTGCGGGAAGATACAGGTGTTTTGAAGGATCTCAATGCAGATGAAACTGTGCGTATTTCGGCAAAAAACGGTGAGGGGATCGATGAGTTGCTTCGCACGGTGTCCAAGGTGGCAAGGGAAGGAAAACTTGTGGTGGAAAAGACATTTTCCTATGCGGAAGGATCCGAGGTCAATCAGATCCGGAGTATCGGAAAGGTTCTGGAAGAGGATTACCGCAATGAAGGAATCTATATCAAGGCAGAGATTCCGGGAGAGTATGAATATTTGTTTGTCGAAAAGAAGAAACAGGAGGAATGGTAATGCAGTTGATCGCAGCGGTGGACAGTAATTGGGCCATTGGAAATAAGGGTGAGCTTTTGGTGAGCATTCCACAGGACAAGAAGCAGTTTCAGGAGCTGACCATGGGAGGAGTGATACTGGGAGGTCGAAAAACCATGGAAGGACTTCCTGGCGGCACAACCCTCAAGGGACGTAAGAATGTGATCCTGACCAATCGGAAGGATTATCGGTATTCCGACGGTGTGATCGTACACAGCGTGGAGGAGGCTTTAGAGGAGCTTCGTCAGTTTCCGGAGGAACAGATCTACATTATCGGAGGGGAACAGATCTACCGTCAGTTTCTTCCTTACTGTGATAAGGCGTACATTACGAAGATTGATTATGCCTATGAAGCAGATACACATTTCCCAAATCTGGATGATGACCCGGAGTGGGAGATGACGCATATTTCTGAGGAACAGACCTACTATGATCTGGAGTATCATTTTACGATTTATCAAAGAAAATAAAATGCCGATATAAATATCGGGAAGGCAACGGATGGCATTCACCAGAGATGATTCCGGAATCGGAATCAGTAACAGTCGTTAGAATGAATGGAGGAAATGGAATGAATGCATCTGTAAAAAAAGAGGAAAGTATTAACGCAAATCAGGTGATCAAGGAACAGCTTACCCGGTTTTCGGATCCGGAGCCCGGAATGTCAGAGCAGGAGCGGGAAAAGTATCACCAGAATATTCTTGCCAAGATTGAAAGTGGCAAAAAGCTGAGTTCACAGGAGATGGCATATCTGCGGGCAAATGACCCAAGAGCATATCAGAAGGCAAGACGTATGGAGCAAAAGAGACAATGGCTGGAGCAGCAGATGAAGAAATGCAAGTCCAAGCAGGAGGTCCGGGAAGTGGTGGAGGATGCCATTGGTCATGTTTCCGAGAAGGATCCCGACCGGGATGCGATCATAGCAACCTATCAGGACGCTTATCAGGAGTTTCGTAAAACGGCGCGTTACCGTCGTCTTCCGGATACCAGAAAGGAAGCCGAGGAAGAGGAGAAGCAGGGTAAAAGAAGATTGCAGACTTTGGAAGAGGGAGATACGGAGGAGCTTGCGAGGACGCCGTTATCCGAGGTGTATGATGCACTTCCGGTATTTGATACGGTAGGCTGATCATTAGTAAATGAAAGGTATTTCCACGTGGAATGAGCCGGCATGTATGTAGTCTGGCATCATTTTAAAAGAAAACAGGCATATGATTAAAAATAGATCTTAACGAGAAAGGGGCTGCCGGTTCTTTGAAAGAACCGGCAGCTCCTTTTTGATATCTGTATAAAAATAGTATATATTATTTTTGTAGAAGCTATGCTTTAGCCCATAACGACAGTTACATTGTATTCTGTCTTGCCCTTCTCATAAGGTACGACAGTTGTTCCTGTCAGTTCTTTGCCATCTACGATCAGCTTTGCAACGCCCTTTTCTACCTTGTTGTCATTCTCAACAGTAATGTTGTAAACGCCCTCACGGTATTTTCTGGTCATTGTGAACTTTGTACCCATTTCAGCAGGGATACAAGGATCAATGCTCAGACCCTTCAGGGTAGGAACAACACCGAGGATGTACTGGGATACATTGACAAATGTCCATGCAGCAGTACCTGTCAGCCAGCTGTTCTTTGCCTGGCCAAAGAAATGAGCATCCTTACCGGCGATCATCTGGGAATACACATAAGGCTCTGTGCAATGGATCTCGCTGATGTCCTCAATGTAAGCAGGGCATGTCTTGCGGTAGATCTCGAAAGCACGGTTACCACGGCCGATCACCGTCTCTGCGCAGGAAACCCAAGGGTTATTGTGGCAGAAGATACCGGCATTCTCTTTATATCCAGGTGGATAAGAGGAAATCTCACCAAGTTCAACATGATATTTGGTATATGGAGGCTGCAGAAGTACGATACCATACTTGGAATCCAGCTTCTCTTTTACGGAATCGAGAGCTTTCTTTGCTTCGCCGGACTCAACACCGACACCAGCCAGTACACAGAAGCCCTGTGGCTCAATGAAGATCTGACCCTCTTCACATTCCTTGGAACCAACCTTATGACCATATGCATCGTAAGCACGTACGAACCAGTCGCCATCCCAGCCGTCCTTGAGGATCGCATCGTTCATAGCGGAAACCTCGCTACGGGCACGGTCAGCCTCGTCCTGTTTGCCAATGAATTCGCAGAGATCTGCGTACTCTTTGCCGTATTTTACAAACATTCCGGCGATGAATACAGATTCTGCAACAGGTCCCTCACTAGGGCCAAATGTCTGGAAAGACTCACCCGGCTGCTCGGAGAAGCAGTTTAAGTTCAGACAGTCATTCCAGTCAGCACGTCCGATCAGAGGAAGCTTATGAGGTCCTTTGTGATTTACGATGTAATCGAAGGATCTCTTTAAATGCTCCAGAAGTGGAACAGCAGTGGACTCGTCATTATCAAACGGAACCATCTCATCAAGGATCGTGGTATCGCCTGTCTCGCGGATATAAGCGGATACGCAGGCAACCAGCCACATTGGATCATCATTGAAGCCGGAACCGATATCAGCGTTTCCTTTCTTGGTGAGTGGCTGATACTGATGATATGCACTACCATCCGGGAACTGGGTAGAAGCGATATCAATGATTCTCTCACGGGCACGCTCCGGGATCAGATGTACGAATCCGAGAAGATCCTGACAGGAATCACGGAATCCCATACCACGGCCGATTCCTGACTCATAGTAGGAAGCGGAACGGGACATATTGAAAGTAACCATACACTGGTACTGATTCCAGATATTAACCATACGGTCAAGCTTTTCTTCATCAGACTTTACAGTGAACTTGGAAAGGAGATCCTCCCAGTTAGCCTTTAATGCAGCAAGAGCGGCGTCTACCTGCTCGTCTGTCTGATATTTTGCAAGAAGCTCATCAGCAGGCTTCTTATTGATCACATTCGGTGCAGTGAACTTCTCATCCTTTGGATTCTCACAGTAGCCTAAAACGAAGATGAAGCTCTTGGTCTCACCCGGCTCAAGCTCTACATTGATCTGATGAGATCCGATCGGATACCATCCGCTGGTGATGGAATCGTGGGACTTGCCCTCCTCAACGACCTGAGGATCTGTCACTCCACGATAAGCACCAAGGAACTCGTCACGGCTTGTATCAAAACCGTCAACAGGTGTGTTTACGGAATAAACAGCGAAATGGTTGCGGCGCTCGCGGTATTCTGTCTTGTGATAGATCGTTGATCCGATCACCTCAACCTCACCGGTGTTGAGGTTACGCTGATAGTTTGTCATATCGTCCATGGCATTCCAGAGACAGAATTCAATATATGAGAACAGAGTGAAGCTCTTTTTCTCGGAAGTCTTGTTTGTAAACCTGATCTGGTTTACCTCACAGTTGTCATTCAGAGGAACAAAGGCAAGAAGGGAAGCCTCCAGGCCGTTCTTTACAGAAGTAAAACGGCTGTATCCCATACCATGACGGCACTCATAAGAATCCAGCTCTGTCTTTACAGGCATCCATCCCGGATTCCATACGGTATCGCCTTCCTTGATGTAATAATAACGTCCGCCTTCATCGTTTGGAATATTATTATAACGATAACGGGTCAGACGGAGAAGCTTTGCATCTTTATAGAAACTGTATCCTCCGCAGGTATTGGAGATCAGCGAAAAAAATGCTGTGCTTCCCAGATAATTGATCCATGGAAGAGGTGTCTTAGGTGTAGTAATGACGTACTCTTTATTTGGATCATCAAAAAAACCAAATTTCATATAGTCCTCCATTCCGCCGTATCACGGCATATAGTGATAATATTGGTCCTGGTAATTTACAGACCTTAAGTAATTAAAGTATATCGTAATCTGAGGGGGAAATCAAGAAAATACTTAAAGATTTTCGCAAAAGATTTTGGGTATGCCAGGTATAGAATCGAAAACAAAGGAATAGGGTAAAAATAAAGGATTGATCAGGATGGTCAGATTATGGATCAGGAAAAAAAGGGACTCCTTTTTACAGTGGTGATGATCGCAATGTTTGTGGTATTCGGAGGCATTCAGAGCAGTCAGGTGAAACATTATACGGCGGTATTGGACAGACAGACGGAAAACAGGACACCGGCCGCATCCAGTGGAGCTGTTTCGGAAAAAAAGAAGCCGGTGGTTTACCTGACTTTTGATGACGGACCAAGCAGTCTGACACCGAAGTATCTTGATATTTTGAAAAAACACAATATACATGCTACATTTTTTCTGATCGGACAGCAGGCGGAAGAAATGCCGGAGCTTGTGGGACGGGAGTTGAAGGAAGGACATGAGGTCGGGGTGCATACATATACCCATGAATCCTGCGATATATACAGCTCCTGCCAGGCATATTATGAGGATGTTGGAAGAGTTCGTGATATGCTGGAAAAGAAATTTGATTACAAGCCCCGTCTCTGGCGTTTTCCGTGGGGAAGTGCCAATTGTTATATTCATTCTTATAAAGAAGAGATTGTTCAGAGACTTTATGATCAGAATATGGAATACGCCGACTGGAATGTCAGTGCAGAGGATTCTGTGGGAAATCCCACCGTTGACAGTATTTTAAGAAATGTGAAGAAGGATGCATTCCGGGTGGAGGATCCGGTTGTGCTGATGCATGACTCCGGAAGCAATCATGCAACTCTGGACAGTCTGGAGGCGGTCATCAGTCTTTTTGAGGAACAGGGGTATCAGTTTGAAACATTGTCTCAAAGGAAGAACTGCTGTCATTTTGGTCAATGACAGCAGTGATAAGATAATCCCGGTCTAAGAAAGAAAATCCCGGAGAAGATAATAAAGATAGCTGGTCTGCCGTGGATTTAATTCGTCGCATAGCGGCATGAGAATCGCCAGAAGCTGCGTTGGAGAAATTTCCAGAAGGGGAGGAGTGCTCGCCGGAGAAAGAAAAATGTCATTGGGGGTGACATTCAGATAATTGCAGATTTCTATAAATTCCGAAAATGACGGAAGATATTTCTGGAGTTCAATACCGTTGATGTAACTTCTGCTGTGACCGAGATCGTAGCTCATGGTACAGGCACTGATGTCTTTGGATTCCCGCAGTATGGAAAGACCCAGTGCGAAATCCCGTGCCTGAAGTGGAGCAAGGTTCTTTTTCATTTGTTTACCTCCTAAAATTGAAAAAAATATAATACTATTGTATATATATTATAAGTATTTTAACAAGAATTCACGGGGAATATGCCGTGTGTGACACGGCAATTGTAATTTTTTGCAAATACGCATTATTTGCGTATTTTAGGGGATATTTTGAATCATGGAAAAGGATTGATTTCAAAATATGAATATGATATGATTAAAATAATGCGATTATGCGCGATAATGTAATTTTGGAAAGGAATGAAATCGGATATGAAGTATTTTGGTACAGATGGTTTCCGGGGAGAGGCTAATGTAGATCTTAATGTAGTACATGCATATAAAGTGGGCAGATTTCTGGGCTGGTATTATGGACAGGAGCATAAGGCACGTATTGTGATCGGAAAGGATACACGCCGTTCCAGTTATATGTTTGAGGATGCTCTTTCATCCGGACTGACAGCCAGCGGAGCGGATGTATATCTGCTGCATGTCACACCAACACCGAGTGTTTCTTATGTGGTACGTACAGAGCAGTTTGACTGTGGTATTATGATCTCAGCGAGCCATAATCCTTATTATGACAACGGACTGAAGGTGATCAATGGCAATGGCCATAAGCTGGAGGCTGAGGTAGAAGAAAAGATCGAGACATACATTGACAGTCCGGAGGACACGATTCCGTTTGCAACCCGCGAAAAGATCGGGTGCACTGTGGATTATGCCATCGGCAGACACCGCTATATCGGTTATCTGATGTCTCTGGCGACACGCTCCTTTAAAAATGTCCGTGTGGGACTGGACTGTGCCAATGGATCTTCTTATTCCGTAGCCAAGGGTGTGTTTGATGCTCTGGGAGCTAAGACATATGCGATCGGTATGGAGCCGGACGGAACGAATATCAACGACAACTGCGGTTCTACACATATTGAGAATCTTCAGAAATATGTGGTGGAAAATGATCTGGATATCGGTTTTGCTTATGATGGAGATGCAGATCGCTGTCTGGCGGTAGACGACAAGGGACAGGTGATCGATGGAGACTGTATTCTTTATCTGTGTGGATGTTATCTGAAGGATAAGGGAGAGTTGAATAACAACACAGTCGTTACAACGATCATGTCAAACCTTGGACTGTATAAAGCATTTGATAAGGCAGGCATTTCCTATGAGAAGACATCTGTGGGAGATAAATATGTCAATGCCAATATGATGCAGTACGGACATTCTCTGGGAGGAGAACAGTCAGGTCATATTATCTTCAGTAAATATGCGGTGACAGGAGATGGAGTTCTTACTTCGCTGATGCTGATGGAGGTTATGCTGGAAAAGAAACAGAAGCTTTCTGAGCTTCGAAAGGGACTTACCATTTATCCACAGCTTCTAAAAAATGTCCGTGTGGGAGACAAGCCGGCTGCCAAGAATGATCCGGATGTGGTGGCAGCAACGGAAGAGGTTGCCAAAGCACTGGGACAGAATGGCCGGATCCTGATCCGTGAGAGCGGTACAGAACCTGTGATCAGGGTGATGGTAGAGGCAGAGACGGAGGAGCTTTGCGAGAAATATGTCGATCAGGTTGTCAAAGTATTGTATAAAAAGGGACATGTAATCCCATAAATTTGTGAAAAAGACTTGCTATTGTGGATTTATTCATGCTATAGTATATCAATGGTTAATTGCGGCGTATTGTCCGTGAAATATTAAGGAGGAAATTATAAAATGAGTGTACAGGTAGAAACTTTAGAAAAGAGTATGGCAAAGCTTACAATTGAGGTGAGCGCAGAGGAGTTTGAGGCTGCATTAGATAAAGCATATAAGAAAAATAAAAACAAGATTTCTCTTCCGGGCTTCCGTAAGGGAAAAGCACCACGCGCAATGATCGAAAAAATGTATGGTGCAGGTGTATTCTTTGAGGATGCTGCCAATGACCTGATCCCGGGTGCATATGAGTCAGCAGCAAAGGAGAGTGAGCTTGAGATCGTAGCACAGCCTTCTATTGATGTAACTCAGATCGAGAAGGGCAAGCCTTTCATCTTTACAGCAACCGTTGCAGTAAAGCCGGAGGTTACTCTTGGAGATTACAAGGGGATTGAAGTAGAGAAGAAAACTGCTGAGGTGACAGATGAGGAGCTTCAGGCAGAGATTGATAAAGTTCGTGAGAGCAATTCCAGAATGATCACAGTTGATGACAGAGCTGTTCAGGATGGCGATATCACAACGATAGACTTCGAGGGATTTGTAGACGGCGAGCCGTTTGAGGGTGGCAAGGGTGAGGATTATCCTCTGACCATCGGTTCTCATTCTTTCATTGACAATTTTGAGGAGCAGCTCATCGGAAAGAACATTGGCGAGGAGACAGAGGTCAATGTAACATTCCCAGAGCAGTATCAGGCAGAGGAGCTTCAGGGCAAGCCTGCGGTATTCAAGGTAACCATCAAGGAGATCAAGGTGAAAGAGCTTCCTGAGCTTGATGATGATTTTGCACAGGATGTATCTGAGTTTGATACTGTTGATGAGTACAAAGAGGATCTGAAGAAGAAGCTTCTTGAAAATAAGGAAGCAGCTCTTAAGAGAGAAAAGGAAGAGGACGTTGTAGGAAAGATCATCGAGAACGCTACTATGGAGATTCCTGATCCGATGGTAGACACACAGGTTCGTCAGATGGTACAGGAGTTCAGCCAGCGTATCCAGTCTCAGGGGCTGTCCCTGCAGCAGTATATGCAGTTTACAGGCATGACTCCGGAGAGTCTTACCAATGAGCTTCAGCCACAGGCATTAAAGCGTATCCAGAGCCGTCTTGTTCTTGAGGCAGTTGTTGCAGCAGAGAATATCGAGACATCCGATGAAGATCTTGAGAAAGAGCTTGAGAAGATGGCAGAGATGTATCAGATGGAAGCTGACAAGTTAAAAGAGCTGGTTGGCGAAGAAGAGAAGAAGCAGATTGCACTTGATCTGGCAGTACAGAAGGCAGTTGAACTTGTTGTTGACGCTGCAGTTGAGAAATAAATCATGTATTTCCGGCGTCAGCCGCTGCCCTGTCTATCTGACAGGCAGGGCTGGCGTTTTTTAGGGCATAGCCCTTTTTTAAACAAAGAAGTTAGGAGGGTGTAGTAAATGAGTTACAGTATACCGTATGTCATTGAGAAAACAAGCAGTGGGGAGCGTTCCTATGATATTTACTCCAGACTGCTTCAGGATCGTATCATTTTCCTCAGCAACGAGGTCAATGACGATATTGCAAGCCTGATCGTGTCACAGCTCCTGTTTTTGGAGTCACAGGATCCGGGAAAGGATATCAGTCTTTATATTAACAGTCCAGGGGGATCTGTCAGTGCCGGATTTGCAATTTATGATACCATGAATTACATTAAGTGTGATGTAGCCACATACTGTATGGGACTTGCTGC
>CADAKW010000074.1 GCA_902788645.1 uncultured Lachnospiraceae bacterium | reverse complement strand
TCTTTCTTGAACTCAGCGATCATATAATCTGTGATCTTCTGATCGAAGTCATCACCACCAAGGTGGTTATCACCGGATGTTGCAAGAACCTCGATAACGCCATCACCGATCTCGATAATAGATACATCAAATGTACCACCACCAAGGTCATAAACCATGATCTTCTGCTCTTTCTCGTTGTCGAGACCATAAGCAAGTGCTGCTGCGGTTGGCTCGTTGATGATACGCTTTACATCAAGACCTGCGATCTTACCGGCATCCTTTGTTGCCTGACGCTGTGCATCATTGAAGTAAGCAGGAACTGTAATAACAGCCTCTGTAACCTTCTCGCCGAGATAATTCTCTGCATCAGCTTTCAGCTTCTGAAGGATCATTGCGGAAATCTCCTGTGGAGAATACTTCTTGTCATCAATGGCAACACGGTAATCGGTTCCCATATGTCTCTTAATAGAAGAGATTGTCTTGTCAGCGTTTGTTACTGCCTGACGCTTTGCCGGCTCACCAACAAGTCTCTCACCGGATTTTGAAAATGCGACAACAGATGGCGTTGTACGTGCACCCTCTGTATTTGTTACGACAACAGGCTTTCCACCTTCCATAACAGCCACACATGAGTTTGTTGTTCCTAAGTCAATACCAATAATCTTTCCCATAGTTTTGTCCTCTCTTTCTCTATAATAATTCTTTTCTTTACTCTATTATAATTAACTAACTACCTTTACCATACTATGGCGTACC
Organism: uncultured Lachnospiraceae bacterium; assembly: GCA_902788645.1. Taxonomy (GTDB): domain Bacteria; phylum Bacillota; class Clostridia; order Lachnospirales; family Lachnospiraceae; genus Jutongia. The sequence goes on along the minus strand of CADAKW010000074.1, from coordinate 8,531 downwards.
ACAGAATCCTGATACATGTATCCCTTCTGCAGCTCCTCTGCCACAGTTCCGCTTTCCAGCTCGTCAGACTCAACAGTCATCACAGCATTGTGGAAATTTGGATCAAATTCCTGTCCCACTGCCTCGATCGGCTTTACACCAATCTCATCCAGTGCTCCAAGCATCTGCTTGTAAACAAGCTCTACACCATCTGCAAACGGTGTTCCTTTTTCCTCCTCCGGCATAGATGCCAGACCTCTTTCAAAATTGTCGATCACCGGAAGAATCTTTTCTACCACTGACTTTGCACCAACCTCGAACATCTGGCTCTTTTCCTTTTCGGAACGCTTTCGGAAGTTTTCAAACTCCGCCAGCTGACGCATTCTTGCATCCTCCAGCTCTGCGATCTTTTCCTCCAGCTTGGATTTCTTTTTGCCAAAGATTGATTTCTTTTCTTCTTTATCTTCCTCAGCTACAGTTTCCTGCTCCGTTGTCTCCTCAGAAGCCTCCTCTGTCACCTCACTGTCCTTCACAGTCTCTTCTGTGTTTTCTGTCATCTTCTCTTCTGTCATTTCCTGATTTGTTTCTTTCTCCTGACTCACCTTCTACCACCTCTCTAAGCCTCTGACTGACGGCTTATTTATTATCTTTAAATATGTCATCTAACTGCTCCATCATGGATTGCAGTGTAGCAACTACCTTGTCGTAATCCATTCGCTTTGGTCCCACGATACCGACCTTTCCGTAAACACCATCGTCAATCCGGTAGGTCGCTGTCACAAGAGAACAATCCTTCATGGATTCTACCTGTGTCTCTCCACCAATGTACACCTGAATCGCATGGTTGTCATTATTTTCACTCACAGGCTCCTGCTCGATCCATTGGTTTAAATCCTTCTTTTCCTCAAAGGCACTTAATATCTGTGCCGCATTTGACTTATCCGCAAGCTCCGGATACTTCAGAATGTTTGTGGCACCGCTGGTGTAGATCTCCAGATCCTCATCCTCTGTCAATGCATTTCCGATGATCTCCAGCACAGAATCGATCACGCTGTTGTGCGCTCCCATCTGCTCCTTGATCTTCTGGATCACTGCCAGATTCATTTCCATTACATCAAGACCGTTTAAGGTTGTATTCATAATGAAGTTTAACCGGAGAACGGTTTCCTGATCCATGGATTCCTTCATGTGGATCATTTTGTTTTTGACCACATTGTTGTCAAGCACGATCACCGCCAGAAGACTGCTGTCATCCACCAGTGTCAGCTGAATAAACTTGACCTTTTTGGATGCGTACCGCGGTCCCGAAACCATCGTGGCATAATTGGTATTCACTGCCAGCAGCTTCGCAACACTCTTTAGCAGATCATCAATCTTTCCTGCCTTTTCCTCCAGCTCCGCTTTCATGTCGTGCACTTCCTGTGTCTTGTCGTCCAGCATCGTGTCAACATAGAGACGATAACCTTTGTCGGAAGGAATACGTCCCGCCGATGTGTGGGGCTGTAAAATGTATCCCATCTCCTCCAGATCAGACATCTCATTTCGGATGGTAGCGGAACTGAGATTCAGATCAGAGTACTTGGAAATCGTTCTGGATCCCACCGGCTCACCCGTCTCTAAATACGTCCGGATGATTGCCTGAAGTATTTTAATTTTTCTCTCATCCAGCTCCAAACTATCACTCCCTTGTTTTTGATTTGTTAGCACTCTTTGAAGTGGAGTGCTAACATCTAATTAGTAAGATAGCACTATCATTTTTTATTGTCAAGATATTTTTGCTAATTTTTTTGGATTTTTTTATGTTTCCCGCAAATATGCCGACATATATAATATGATGTAAGAGTCAAAAGCAGATAGCAATGTATGTTTACATACAAATCGTAATAAATGCAAAGAAATGAGGAACATTATGGCAGATCCGATCATCACATCGACAAATACAGGAAACCGAAGAAATAATATGGCTATGAACAGCCAACAGGCGGCGGTCCGCAATAATCCCGGACAGGTAGGCCGCTCCGTGGGACAGATGAGCAGCTACGGCGTTGCCAGAAGCGGCATGAACCAGATCCGTCAGGGAGATGTGATCCGCGGAGAGATTTCTGACCTTCGCAACAACGAGATCACCATTACATTAGAAAATAATACCCTGATCAAGGGGCAGATTGCAGACAGCTCCTCCCTTTCCATAGGACAGACTGCTGCTTTCCGTCTCTCTTCCATTTCGCCCTCCGGTATTCTGCTGGATGCCATTCCAAGCAGCTATACAGAGACGGAATTAACACTGATCAATAAGGCACTGGAGGAGGCTTCCCTGCCTGCCACGCAGCGCAACCAGTCTGCCGTCAAGGCTCTCATGGATAATCTGATGCCGATCAACAAACAGTCGATCCAGCAGCTTATGCAGCAGGCTTATGATCTGGGTACCGATGATATGGAGACTCTCTGCCTGATGAACCGCAAGCAGTATCATGTCACAGCCGACAGCGTGGCACAGTTCAGTGCATACCGCAATGGTGCCCACTCTCTTCTTTCCAGAGCCCAAACCTTTGCCTCACAGATCCCGCAGCTTTTGGAAACCTTATCCGAGAACGGTCCATCCAATATCGTAGCCATGTTTGGAGAGAAGCTTTTGGCAATCGCTCTGCCGGAGAACACAGCACAGGATCTTTCTGCGCATGGTCAGGGGAATCCTCTGATCAACAATACCGGTGCTTCCGCCTCCTCTCCTGCCCTGACGGATGTTCCGACAATCGCAGACCTGTCTGAACAGGAGTTTACCGCCTTAAAGGAGCTTCTTTCCGAAACACCTATGACAGAGGAACAATTACAGCAATTCCAGACCGGCACCATGTCTCAAAAGGATGCCGCCCTTCTGATCCAGAAGGCCATTGCCGACAATACCATTACTCTGCCGGAAAGCTGTCCGGATGCAGAGCTCCAGGCAAAATCAGAGGAGATCTTACAGCTTTTGCAGCCCCAGTCAGATGCCACCGGTAATACAGCCGACGGCTCTGCCACTTTAGGGACGCTTGCTTCAGAAACCGTGGCTTCCACTGATAATGCAGTAAATCCGGAGGCCTCTGCTGCCACCGATGCCGGTCAGGAAACAGAAGCCGCCGATATGTCAGGCAAAGCTTCAGAGGCATTGTTGTCCGAAGCAGCCGGTGAAACCCAAAATGGGGATGCAAACGCTTTTGTCCGCTCTTTCGCCGGCCGTCTCTTCCATAACCTGTCAGATGCCGCCAAAACATCTTTTCAGAATATCAATGAAATGTTAGCAGCTCCTCACGAAGGTTCTGCAAGTGTAACACATACTCCTGCCGTGATCGATACACTGTTAAACAATATCACCTCCTACGGCAGAGAAAATGATCAGCTTTTTACCGTATTAAATTCACAGGAACGCACAGAGCTTGCCGAAAATCTACAGAAAATGTCTGTTGACCGCGAAACTGTCTCCCACATTCTTTCCGGAGATGCCACGGCAGAGGATACGCTGGCTTCTATTAAGAATGCAATTCCCCATTCTGACAGTTCCGTAGTCCAGAAGCTTTTTCAGACCGAAGCATTTCAGAAGCTCTTTCACAGCGTTCTTATGGAAAACTTTACGATCACCCCGCATAAGCTTGCCAAAAGCGGACAGATGGACTCCTTCTATGATTCTATGGAGCAGAAAATGAACTCCTTTGAGACGTTGATCAACAGTACCCTCTCCGGAGACGATTCCAGCCACCTGTCGGGACAGGCCCACGATATGCAGAGCAATATTGACTTTATGAAATCCCTAAATGAGGCTTTTGCCTATATGCAGCTTCCTCTCAAGCTGCAGAACCAGAACGCCCACGGAGATCTCTATGTCTACACCAAAAAAGATAAATTAAAACAGGACCCGCAAAAGCTCAGCCTGATGCTTCACCTGGAAATGGATCACCTGGGTACCGTGAATGTACGGCTGGAAAAGGATCACCAGAATATCAAGGCCGATTTCCATCTGGACCAGGAGGCATCCCTTCACCTGATCGAACGCAACACCCATCTGCTGCAGGACTCTCTTGCCGAAAAAGGCTATACCTGCCAGATACAGGTACAGCCTCTTACTCAGAATGAAACACCGGTTCAGGATTTTCTCAACGCAAAGGTGACTCCGTCTGCATCTCATGAAATGAAACGATTCTCCTTTGATATCCGGGCGTGACGTTTTCTCCTTTATGCACACACTGCAATCCATGAATCCGCACTCTTTTTATACCCAATTTGGGTATCTTTCTTTGTTTTATACCCAAACCGGACATTTTGTCATATATCCAGAGCCTTTATTACCAGCTTTTCAAATGACTCCGCAAACCGTTCATCATCCTCTGCCGTTCTTTTTCTTGGTCCTTTGATATGATTTCTTTTAGAACTTCTTCGTGCCTTTTTGTTCAAATGACGCTCCATCAGCATCTGATCAATATTCTCATCGGTGTACCATTTACCGGACTGATGGATACCATATGCGCCCTTTCCCAGTGCCATTGCCGCCACCCCGTAATCCTGCGACACCACAATATCTCCCTTATGGCACAGACCGATCAGCTTATAATCTACCGCATCTGCTCCGGCACCAACTACGATCACTTCACTGTAGTCTGACTGCAGCACATGATTGGTATCGCAAAGCAGAGTAACCGGAAGCTTAAATTTCTGAGCGATCCTTTCCACGATATCTGTCACCGGACAGGCATCCGCATCTACATATATGTGCATTGTATTCTCCTCTTTCACTTCACCATTCCCGAATTGCTTCTGTATTCTTCGTTTAACTGCCGCAGTTCTTTCTCTCCATTGATATATGGCTCATAAAAGGAATCTACCGCACCTCCCCCAAGATTATCACAACCATTGCAAAAATCACAGGCTCCTCCGCACTGACTGAGACCTTCCTGTACGATCCGGATCCGTTCCTCTTTGGTTGTGTCTTTAATCAAAATACTTCTTATTTCCATAGTGTTCCCTTCCTCTCGAAAATTTTATTAATTGCTGAATCATTCATTCCTGTCATCCTCTCGAATCTTTTCTATTGCCGCTTTAACACTTAATGTGTGCAATACATCAAACTCATCCAACACCTTACAAACATCGTATGTTTCAAGAACTTCTTTTCCTGAAATTCCTTCAAGAAAATGCCAATAAGTTAATATATATCCAAACCAATACATATCCTCCTCATATAGTGGGCTGTCTGCATCTATATCCGGCAGTTCGTTTCCGCATTCCTTTTCAAACATTCTTAAAATATAAGTTCTGGCCTGGGAACATAAAGTTTCATCAAATTTAAAAACAGCCTCACATGTATCAGATGCACACCATTTTTTAATAAACTGATAACGATTATATTTTCTATCCCGCATTGCGATCTCAAATACGGTTCCAATTTTTTCAATGAGTTTTAATTCAAAAAAATCCACTCAATCCCCTCCTGCCGATTATTCCTGTTCAATATTTATTCATTATAGTCTGATTTCATATTATTTTCAACTTCCCCACCTTTGATACCACTTATCTTCAACCTCCTCCCTATCCTTCCACTGATGTCTTTCAAAAATAAAAAAAGAATTCTCCAATATATTTATTTAGAGAATTCTTTTAATCAATTTATCATTCAAGATATAAATATCAAACCACCGTTTTATTCCGCTGCAGTCCCTTTCGCCTTTGCCTCAGCTTTCTTATACTCCTCTTCGATCTCCTCGAAAATATAGTCAAAGACGGCAGGCATACCGATAAAGGTACAGCCATAATGGTACAGACCGTCCTCGCTCTTGCTCTGGCGGATAATCTGAACCACGCAGTTGATGGCATTATTGCTATTCTTGAACTCCAGACGGGAATTAAAATAAAACCCGATCGGCAAAACACTTGTGGTAACAAAACCAATACCGTCACGACAGATATCCGTTACTTTAATCGGTGCATTGATATTGCTTACTTTTACATTGTCCTGCTTAAAGATGTCGGAAACCTCCAGATTCATCTTCACCGGGACTCTGATATTTTTTCTCTGTTCTTCCATACCAACCTCACAATCTGCCACCTGTTCCCGGTGGCATTTTTTGCATTAGCCCAAAATTTCCATAAGGATCTTATTTACCTTTCCAGGATCTGCCTTACCCTGCATTGCCTTCATGGTCTGTCCTACCAGGAAGCCGATGGCTTTCTTCTTGCCACTGTTATAATCCTCTACAGACTTTGGATTATCTGCGACAACCTTCTCGATCACTTCACGAAGCGCACCGTCATCGGACACGGTCTTTAAGCCCTTCTCCTCGACATACTTCTCCGGATCGATATTGTTCTTGAAGATCTCCTCGAATACTTCCTTAGCCACAGAGCTGTTGACCTCTCCGGCATCTGCCATCTCGATCAGCTTTGCAAGCTTCTCAGGGGCAAAGGAAATATCCTCTGCTTCCATCTCATTCTCCTTCAACAGACGCATGGTCTCAACCATCAGCCAGTTGGAAACCTTCTTCGGTTTATTGCAGATAGCTGTGGTTGCCTCAAAGATGTCCGCCATCTTCTTGGTTCCCGTAATGATCTCTGCATCATACTCCGGAATATCATATTCCTTTTTATAACGCTCCAGCTTCTCAGAACGAAGCTCCGGCTGTCTGTCTTTGACTGCCTGCAGCCACTCGTCGCTGATCACGATCGGTACCAGATCCGGCTCCGGGAAATAACGGTAATCCTGCGCATCCTCCTTGGAACGCATCGCATAAGAGGACTCCTTATTATCATCCCATCTTCTGGTCTCCTGAATAACCTGACGTCCTTCCTCCAGAAGCTCGATCTGACGTGCTCTCTCGCCCTCAATGGCATGAGAGATTGCCTTGAAGGAGTTTAAGTTCTTCATCTCGGTACGGGTACCAAACTCAGCAGCCCCCACTTCTCTGACGGAAAGGTTGACATCGGCACGCATAGATCCCTCCTGAAGCTTGCAGTCAGAAGCTCCCAGATACTGAATGATCATACGCAGCTTCTCCAGATAGGCAATAACCTCATCTGCAGAACGCATATCCGGCTCGGATACGATCTCGATCAGAGGCACACCGGAACGGTTGTAATCTACCATAGAGCTTCCGGTCCAGTCATCATGAACAAGCTTACCGGCATCCTCCTCCATATGGATCTCATGGATACCAATGGTCTTTTTGCCCGCCGCTGTCTCAATCTCAATGCCGCCGTTCCGGCAGATTGGCAGATACAGCTGGGAAATCTGATAGTTCTGTGGATTATCCGGATAGAAATAATTCTTACGGTCAAACTTGCAGTACTGGGTAATGCTGCAGTTGGTTGCAAGACCTACGGCAATCGCATATTCTACCACCTGCTTGTTGAGTACCGGCAGAGAACCCGGCATACCGGTACAAACCGGACATGTATGTGTATTCGGTGCTCCACCAAATGCGGTTGAGCATCCGCAGAAAATCTTTGTCTTTGTGGCAAGCTCCACATGGACCTCAAGTCCTATCACAGTCTCGTATTGTTTCATCTTTCCGGTCTCCTTTCTACTCTGCCAGAAGCGGGCTGAATGCCAGCTCTCTTGTCTGCTCATATGCGTATGCTGCCTGAATGATCTTCTTCTCCTGGAAGCAGTCACCGATCAGCTGTAAACCGATCGGAAGTCCCTTGGAATCTACGCCGCAAGGAACAGAAATACCAGGCAGGCCGGCAAGGTTGACAGAAATCGTATAAATATCTCCGAGATACATCTTGATTGGATCACTGAGACTCTGTCCCAATTTTGGTGCAGTAGTCGGAGCAGCCGGTCCAAGGATCATATCGTATTTTTCAAACGCTTTGTCGAAAGCCTTTTTGATCAGCGCTTTGGTACGAAGTGCCTTCAGATAATATGCATCATAATAACCGGAGCTTAATACAAAGGAACCAAGCATGATACGGCGTTTTACCTCAGCTCCAAAGCCCTCGGAACGTGTCTTTTTGTACATGTTGTGAAGTCCCTCATACTCCTTGGTGCGGTATCCGTACTTCACGCCATCGAAACGCTCCAGATTGGAGCTTGCCTCAGCACAGGCAATGACATAGTATGCAGGGATCGCATATTCTACAAGACTGAGCTCGAACTCTTCCACAATGGCCCCCTTCTCCTCCAGCTTCTTCGCTGCAGCAAGAACCGCATCCTTTACCTCCGGGTCAAGACCTTCTCCAAAGTAATCCTTTGGAATACCGATCTTCATGCCCTTCACATCATCTACCAGCGCAGAAGTAAAATCTGTGTCATCACGCTCTACAGATGTAGAGTCTTTGATGTCGTGAGAAGCGATTGTCTCCAGGATCGTTGCACAATCGGTAACATCCTTCGCAACCGGTCCGATCTGATCCAGGGAAGAACCATATGCGATCAGTCCGTAACGGGAAACAGTACCGTAGGTCGGCTTAATACCTGTCACGCCACAGAAAGAGCTTGGCTGACGGATAGATCCACCGGTATCGGAACCAAGCGCATAGAAGCACTCGCCCGCAGCAACTGCCGCACAGGATCCGCCGGAAGA
>CADAKW010000073.1 GCA_902788645.1 uncultured Lachnospiraceae bacterium | reverse complement strand
GTTTGGACGCTAATACAATAAAGGAACACAGATGGTTTTTCAATACTAAATTTATATCAGAGGCCTGGTATGCTACCCACTATCATGCCAGAAGCCTCACAAAAAACTTGAATTAATATTTTCTTTGCTTTTCTCATAAAACTCCAACACTGAATCCATCCATAGATTTGCCTTGGTACATGTATCGACCTTTCCCCAAGTTAAACTTTCGGGGAAAAGATGACTTTTTTCCTTCAATTTGTAGCGAAATTCTTCACATGAATGTACTGCATCCGGCGCAATTGTTCCTATCAAAAAATCATTTTCATTTATATTTAATGAAAATTTCGAAAATATTTCCTCTGCGATAATTATGTGAATCATTGTATATGCCATATCTTCTCTCCTTATCATTATATTATCAATAGCATTTTTACAGATAATGATGTTAAGCATCATTTATTTTACGATATTAGCTGTGCATTCAACATTTAAAAACATTATATCATATATCTGCGCATGGTTTCTGCGCATATCGGAGTTTCGAAGAAACTCCTAATATGAGTCCTTCAGGACTCATTATATCATATATCTTCTGTTCCTGCTTTCCTCCTTTCATTCCCGTTGATGTCAGCGTTGATGTCAAATCATTATTTTTCACTCTGTTCCAAAGACAAATCCAAAATCAAAAAAAGCTCCAAACCCTTATAAATAAAGGGCTTGAAGCCTGTTATGCGGATGACAGGACTTGAACCTGCACGCCTCGCGGCACAAGAACCTAAATCTTGCATGTCTGCCAATTCCATCACATCCGCAGCTATGAAATTATCTGCCGCTTCTGTTCCGAAGCGGCAATGATTATTCTAACATTTCCGAAAAACATTGTCAAACAGCCTTATTTTCCCTGAAATGCCCAAAACTTATTGAGAATAAAGTTAATCGGTACCCCGATGGCAGAATTGATCAGGGGTGCAATATATTTGGAGATGTGCAGTACATCGATCCATAAATAAGACAATACATTGCTTAGTATAATTCCGGTAAATGCGTATGAAAGATACATTTTAAACAGTGCTCCAAGCAGTTCCTTCCAGCCGGTTCCCTCCATATCAAAAACCAGCTTGTTATTCCAATAAAAGGACCACAGAACACTTAAGATAAACGCCACCGTATTGGCGATAACGTAGTCCCATCTCTGAAAGATCTGTGCCCGTCCCAGTACAAACAGCACGGCAACATTGATCACATAAGAAACCAGCGTATTGGTGACACCTACGATGCCAAATTTGATGAATTGGATCAGCAATTCCTTTTTCGTTTGTTTCTTTTCTTCTGCCATGTTCTCTCCCTCATATTATCGTTTGTAAATACTGTCTGTCAGGAAATCAATTTCTATTTTTTCCTGCAATGCGGAAATTTCTTTGGCAATCAGCTCGTTACGCTCCTGCAGCTGCTCTGCCGTAAAGTCATACTCCAGACCACTGTTGACATAATTGCCGCGATTGGTATGGTCGTAACCGTCTAAGCCTGCAATGGATACCTTTGCAATTCCCATATGCATCAGGAAGTGGAGACACATCAGTCCGGAATTTTCCATAATCGCCGGCTCCTGGCATGAGTAGCTGGCAAAATTCAGCATATGATCATACTCCTTCGCCTCCCGGAGATTGGAGGTGATGATCTTTTTCACCGGCTGATTTACTACATTTTTGTAGCGTCTCATATGGCATACAAAAGCGTAATCACAGGAAACCTCCGTCGGAACGAAGTTGAGTCCGATCACCACAGGCTTCTCCTTCTGAATAAATGCCTGCACCAGCTCCTTTTGCTCCTCCAGGCTCTTTCCAGGTCCTATCAGCAGGATCTGTCTGCCTGCCAGCTCTTTTTCCAGCTGTTCCACGGATTCCCGGTCGTCCACATAATTCTCCTGATATTCTTTATAAATCTTTTCTGCTTTGTCCTTATTGTAAAGTGCCTTGTCCTCCTTTGGAATCGACTTTAAGATCTCATTGTACGATTTTACGGTCAGTGTTCCTTTGGAAGCAAAATAAATGGCATAATTCGGATGGCATCCATTGGCGGCAGAGAGATATAACGGCAGGGAATAGCCCCAGAAGTGCTCTCTGTAAATATCGTTCAGATATTCGTCAATGATCTCCAGCATCGGCTCAATGCGGTACTGCTTGTCATAATTTTCATTCATATATTCTGCAAAAAGCTCCAGATTAAGGTTTCCGGCTCCACGTCCCATACCAAATACACACGCATCCAGAATAATATCCCGGTGCAGATGCATCTCCGTAAAGGCTGACGCATTGCCCATGGCCTGCTGCATATTGTTGTGGGAATGATAGCCCAGCATGATCTCCTCCCGCAGGTTGTGATCGGCAATCTGTGCCAGGCGGACAAAGTCTTTTTTCTTGATCAGGCCAAAGCTGTCCACAATATAAAAGGCACTGATGGGAAGCTGGTTAAATTGCTTGATCAGATCAATAAATTCGCTGTCCGAATAATTGTCGATCCCTACTGCCTGTGCAAAAACTTCATAGCCCAGCTTCTGGAGTTTCTGAATATAATCATAGGCTTCCTGAATCTTGCTTTTTTTGAAGATAACACGGAAAACATCAAAACCATCCTCGGTACGTTTTCCCAGCTTTTCCAACGGAATCGGCCGTCCCATATCAATCATGCCGACATAATGAGTTCCCGGATTTTTCGGAGCGATCATCTTCCTCACGCTTTCATTTCCATCAAACAGGGAATAGTCCTCATCATAATCACATTCCCGGACAAATCCGATCTCAAAATATTCGATGCCTGCCAGCACGATCTTCTTGCCTATATTAAAAATTGCCTCACGCCCGAAATGCCAGTCATTGACATAACCGCCATCCCGAAGTGTACAATCCAGTAAATTTATTTTACTCATGAAAAAGCCTCCTTTTTCTTCTGCTTTTACAGCAATTCACCAATTGCGTGAATACATTTTATGTCTTTATGATCTTCTTCGCCAATATACACAGCACTACTTCCATAGTTTTGTGCCATAACGATATCGCTTTCGTAAGTATCTCCGACCACAACTACTTCCTCCGGCCGCAGATCATTGTCTTTGCAAATGATCTCCATCAGAAGAGGATTGGGTTTTCCTACGGAATAATCCACTGCTCTTCCGAGACTTCCCTCCAAAGCTCCCACCATTGCACCACATCCCGGCATGCGCTTTGCATTTTCCCCCGGATAATGACGCTCTTTGTTACAGGCAATAATTTTGTCTGCATGGAATGCCACCTGAAGGGCATCTGTCAGCTTCTGATAATCAAATGTCATATCATATCCAACGATCACAACCTCTGCCTGATCCGATACCGTAATACCAAGCTCTCCAAATTCATCCTCCAGAGCTTTACTCCCCATAATATAAACGGTATGATAGCCCATCTGCTTCGCATAAAGAGCTGCTGCATATCCGGAGGTATATACCTCGTCATAGCTGCATTCCAGCCCCATCCCGGTGAGCTTTTCCCATATCTGCTTTCTGGACTTGGTGGAATTATTAGTCATAAAGAAAATCTTTTTTCCTTCCTGACGATATTTGTTTACCACCCGGTCTGCTCCCGGAATGAGCTTGCTTCCATAATATATGGTTCCATCCAGATCAAACAACACGGCTCTGATGTTATCCATGGTATCACTTTTCCTTTCGATCGGTGTTATCGGTGTTTTTTGTAAAATTGATGCGTTCCTCCTCAATAACAAGCGGACGTCTCATCATTCTCTTATTGATGCTCAACACATATTCTCCCAGAAATCCGATAAAGAATAACTGTACCGAACCGAGAATACATACTGCCAGCAGGATCGGTGTCATACCTGCCACAAAGCGGTCCCAGTAAAGGAGCTTCAGGATCAGATAGACAAATGCAACGATCAGGCTGATAGCCGACATAATAAATCCCACAATAGTTGCCAGGCGAAGCCCTGCCTTTGTATAGGAGGTAAAGCTGAGCATTGCTGCATCATAAAGAGTAAACCAGTTGTTATGTGTTTTACCGGCACGTCTCTTTTGCTGTTCATATGCAATATCTACCCGCTTGTAGCCAAGCTCTGCCACAATTCCCCGCAAAAACGGTGTGGGATCATCCAGATTTCTTAAGACATCCACAAAACCCTTGTCATACAGGCCAAATCCGGTAAAATGCTCGATCTGCTCCACATCAGACATTTTTTTGATCATCTTATAATAACAGGTCCGCAGGAAACGCATGATCTTATTCTCTTTGCTGGTGGTTTTGATGGCACAGACAATTTTGGCGCCCTTTTCCCACTCTTCTACAAGACGTGGGATCATTTCCACCGGGTCCTGAAAATCACAGCACAGACAGATGGTACAGTCACCGCTTGTCTGGCAGATTCCGTAATACGGCGAATTAAACTGTCCAAAATTCTTCGCATTAAAAATTGCCTTGATCTTCGGATTTGCTGCACAGATCTCTCTCAGATATTCTCTGGTACGATCTGTGGAATCGTTATCAATAAACAGAATCTCATAGTCATAAGACGGAAGATTCGTGGTAATCTCCTGAATCACTGCCTCACTGATGGCTTTTACATTTTCCTCCTCGTTATAGCAGGGAATCATTATACTAATTGTTTTCATGCTTCCTCCATTCCGACCTCATCCACTGTATCGTCTCTGCGATGCCCGACTTAAAGTCTGTTTGCGGCTGAAATCCCGTATCCTGTGTAAGCTCCGAGATGTCTGCGCAAAGATACATCACCTGCTTCGCCCCGTATGGTACCTCACCAAAGCCCAGCTCCGCATCCGGATCGATCTGATCTCTGATCTCCATAATATATTCTTTCAATGGATGGGCTTTTCCTCCGCCAATACAGTATACCTTTCCATTGTGTCCCTTTTCTCCGATGGCGATCATAGCTCTTGCCGCATCTGCGCTGTAAAGGTAGTCCCACTGCTGCTCTCCGGCCGTCAGTGCAGGCTTTTCCCCTGCAAATAATTTACGGATCGTGGTGGTAACCATAGTCTTGTCACTGTCGCATGGACCGTACACACTCAGAATCCTCGTCCAAACATGACGTATCCCCAGCTTTTCACACTCGATCCGGCTCATCTGGCCGGCACAAAGCTTGGCAATACCATATCCGTTTTCCGGAAATGCCGGGGTCGCTGCCGACAGATTTCCTTCTACCCTGCCGTACTCCGCCTGGGAACCGGAGCCAACAAAGGCTTCACAGCCCAGTTTTCCGGCAAGCTGTACGGCATCAATGGTATAACGGATATTATCCGTCTGCAGCCTTGTATCATTCCGGGCATCTCCAATCGTGGCTGCCCAGCCAAAATGATAAAATACATCGCAGGCCGGAATGTCTGTGGTATCCATCTGCTCCAGCTTATCCAGACTACATTCTATAATGTGCACCAGATCATTCCGCGGTATTCTCGCGGTCCTCGCAGACCCCGGTCTGCAAATAGCGTAAACCTCAATCTTTTTTTTGATACATTCCTGTATCAGTGCAATCCCTATCGCTCCGGTGGGTCCGGTCACGGCAATCCTGTTCATCTTATGCTCCCGCCTTTCCATTGATCATCAATCCTCTACCGGATCAATTAACAGATTCTTTAACACCTCTTCCCGTGACAGGAATGGTGCCAGATCCTCCAGCGGAGGGCTGACAAGGCTGCCATCCTCCAGACGCTTCGTGGCACTCTTTGGCTCAAAGTTCTGGCTTGGTGAAACAAAAATTTCACAAAATACCGGTCCCTCCTGGGCAAGGGTCTGATCCACTGCTTTTTTCATTTCTTCATTGCTGTGCGCCTGATAATAGGTATAACCAAATGCCTGGGAAAGCTTTTCGAAATCAGGGAATGACAGATCTCCACTCTCCGGTCCGATACCTACCTTACAATGATTAGAGAATAAATTATTCTGGGTCTGGCGGATGGAATGATATCCCTCATTGTTGATCAGGAACAGCTTGATCGGCAGCTTGTTGGTCAGAACCGTCTGCAGCTCCTGAAGGTTCATCATGATACTTCCGTCCCCTTCGATACATATGGTATCCTTTCGATCATTTGCCACACATGCACCGATGGCTGCCGGCAGACCGTATCCCATACTTGCAATGGCACTGTTGATAATAAATCGGGCATCCTTCTGGATCACATAATTATGGCTGCCCACAACGCAGGCACTGCCGTTTGATACTACGGTAAGATTCTTCTCCGGCAGGCTGCTGCTGAGATAATTGATAAACGCATAAACGTTGGCGTATTTGCCGTCCTCCTCCCAATGCTTCGGAAGGGTTACCGGATAATCTTTCTTCCAGTTCTGGCAGCGCTCTACCCAGTCCTTTCCTTCAAAGACCGGACTCTTTACACCCTCCAGTGCTGCAGCCATTTTCTCAAAGAAGTCTTTGGCATCGCCGCACACCGGCATATCCACATGAATCGTTGTTTTCTTAAGCTCTGCCGGATCTACATCCACATCGATCACATAAGCTTCTCTGGCCCATGTCTTCCAGTTATATCCAACCTGGCGGATGGACAGACGGTTTCCTACAGCAAGCACAAGATCGGCATTCTGTACGGCAAAGTTGCCGGCACGGTCTCCCATAATACCGCCACGTCCCACATAAAGAGGATGGGCTGTCTCAATGGCATCAATGGAATCCCAGCAGGTTGCCACAGGAATTCCTAACAGCTCTACCACCTTCCGGAATGCCTCATAGCCCTCAGAGAGACGAATACCATTTCCCGCATAAAGTACCGGACGCTTTGCCTGACGTACCTTGTCGATCACCGTGTGGATCACAGATTCCTCTACCGGCACCGGCATTGCAGCCTCATCCTCTGCCGGATCGTATCCCTTCAAATCATCTGTTTCGATATAACATCCCTGATAATTGACCGGAATATCGATCCAGACCGGTCCTCTTCTGCCGGTTGTGGCCAGATGATATGCCTTTTCCAGTGCATAACGGATCTGCATCGGATCTTCGATCATTGTCGCATATTTGCACATATTATCCACAGACTTCGTGATATCAAACTCCTGATCTCCCACAGCACGGAGAGGAAATCCATCCGTGTACTGACTCATATAACGTGCTGTTGTATCATATCTGACCTGGCCGGAAATTACAAACATCGGTACAGAATCAAGCCATGCACCAACAACACCAGTAATCGCATTGGTTCCTCCCGGACCGGTGGTCACACACAGGGCTGCCATTGTATTATGAATCCGCGAGTACGCATCTGCTGCAATAGCACAGCCCTGCTCATGATGATTGTACAGACAGTGCATCCCGTCCTTATGACCCAGCGCATCATTTAAATGCATGGCACCACCGCCTGTCACCATAAAACAGTCCTTTATTCCGTGATCTACCAAAAAATCTGCTACATAATCTGCTAATCGTTGTTTCATGCTGCCTCCATTCTGACCGTTTTTTCAGTCATCTTTAGAAATTTATTTCAAAATATCCCCGGCAGCCATGACTGCCGGGAATCTGCATTCTGTATTTCACTTATTTTACTGCCTCTTTGATCTTGCGGATCATGTAATCGATCATTTCATCTGTCATCCCCGGATATACACCGATCCAGAAGGTGTCTGTCATGATCTGGTCTGTCACCGGCAGCTCTCCGATCACACGATAGCCCTCTCCAGCTTTCTTGAGTTCACTGAAGCAAGGCTGTTTGAGCATATTGCCGCCAAAGAGCATACGGGTCTGTACGCCCTCCTTCTCCAGATACTGTACCACCTGATTCTTTTCCACGCCCTCCCTGCAGGTCAGCAGAAAACCGAACCAGCTCGGATCTGAGTTTTCACAAGGCTCCGGAAGGATCAGCTTGTCCTCCACATCCTTCAGACCTGCTTTCAGACGGTTGAAGTTATTCTTTCTGCGCTCCACAAAGGAAGGGAACTTCTCTAACTGTGCACAGCCGATGGCCGCCTGCATATCAGTTGCCTTGAGATTATATCCAAAATGCGAATATACATACTTATGATCATATCCAAACGGAAGCTCTCCATACTGTCCGTCAAAACGGTGTCCGCACATATTGTCGTGTCCGGAGGAGCAGACGCAGTCACGTCCCCAGTCACGCATGGAACGGATAATCTTGTTTAACAGTGGATCGTCTGTATATACAGCGCCACCCTCGCCCATGGTCATATGATGCGGCGGATAAAAGCTGGAGGTTCCGATATCACCGATGGTACCGGTCTGTTTTGTCACACCATCGATGGTGTAGGTAGAGCCAAGCGCATCACAGTTGTCCTCCACCAGCCACAGGTTATGCTTGTCGCAGAAGGTCTTTACTGCTGCCAGATCAAACGGATTACCCAGTGTATGGGCGATCATAACCGCCTTTGTCTTGTCAGAAAGAGCAGCCTCCAGCTGTGTGACATCGATATTGTACTGTGGGATCGTCATATCCACAAAAACAGGAACAGCACCATACTGGATCATGGCTGCGATCGTGGTCGGGAAGCCTGCTGCCACTGTGATCACCTCATCCCCGCGGTTGATCTTACGATCCCCCAGCAAAGGAGAAGTCAATGTCATAAAAGCTACTAAGTTCGCAGAAGATCCGGAATTGACCAGAGCACAGTAACGCACCCCAAGATATTCTGCAAACTTCTTTTCAAACTCATCGGTATAACGTCCGGATGTGAGCCAGAACTCCAATGCAGAATCCACCAGATTACACATCTCTTTGTGATCATACACACGGGAAGCATAAGGGATCCTGTCTCCCTCATGATATTCCTTTTTATTGTGATAGGTGTCGCAATATTCTGCGACCATCTTTAAAATCTCTTCTTTTGCCTGCTGCTCTGTTTTATTTTCGAACATACTGCCTCCATTCTGTGCTGTCCGGCACATATCTCATGTTTTTATACTTATTTTAAGACTCTTTTGGTGCGTAAAATGCGTCAATCTCCCGATCCATCTCTGCCGGAATATCTCCGCCTGCAAGCCATTCCTTACTGAAACGGCATGTCATGTCCATACATTCCTCAATATGCCAGCGGGGAGCCCAGCCAAAGACTCTCTTGACCTTGCTACAGTCCAGCTTGAGGAAATTGGCCTCATGAGGCGCATTCTCCTCCGCCTGATTCTCCCATGCTGCACCGTCACCCCAGTATTTGCAGAACAGATCCACAAGCTGTCCTGTGGTGACACAGTCACATTCATCCGGTCCTACATTGTAGAAACCTGCATAGCTCTTGTCCTCATACTGCTTCCGTGGCTCCAGCACATGCTGAAACGGTCTGGTGGAATATGGATTTCTCACGCCAATGGAGCTGCCCTTCTGCATGGCTCTGACACAGTCCGGAATGATGCGTTCATTGGCAAAATCGCCGCCGCCGATCACATTGCCTGCCCGCGCCGTGGATACCGCCAGATCCCTGTCCTGAAAGAAGGAATTGATATAACTGTGAGTCACAAGCTCGGAGCAGGATTTGCTGTTGGAATAAGGATCATAGCCGTCCAGCGGCTCATTCTCCCGATATCCCCACTCCCATTCTTTATTTTCATAGACCTTGTCTGTGGTCACATTGAGAAAGCTTTTGACACATGGATTCTGACGGACACATTCACAGATATTAACCGTTCCCATGACATTGGTCTCATAGGTATACACCGGGTTCTTGTATGAGTCCCGGACAATAGGCTGGGCTGCCAGATGAAGTACGATCTCCGGCTGCGTCTCCTGAAATACCTGCTGTAAATGCTCCAGATCGCGAATGTCTCCGATCACGGAGTTCATATGGGGCTCCAGATCAGCGATTGAAAACAGATCCGGATCTGTCGGCGGCTCCAGTGAATATCCCGTAAGCACCGCTCCTGCCTTGATCAGGATCCGGCACAGCCAGCTCCCCTTAAAACCGGTGTGTCCTGTGACAAGCACCCGTTTTCCTTTATAAAATGATGTATCCATGTTATTCCTCTTTTCTTTTCATCCTAACTTTTTATGTACAGGCTTATCTTAATCTTCCCATTTC
>CADAKW010000072.1 GCA_902788645.1 uncultured Lachnospiraceae bacterium | reverse complement strand
GTGTGATCACAACCTGATATTTGGCTTCGATCAGATCGGCAATTGCAGCAGCCGCTTTTTTAACGGCAGCCTTCTGCTCCGGAAAAGTGCTGCCGAGGGCATTGTGACCCAGAGCAACAACGATTTTTTTATTATTCATGTTGGATACCTCCGTAAGTATTATTTGATAACTCCAAAATCCAGATGCTTCCCATCTAATGATAAACAGATATATGTACGAACAAAACATCTGCATTGATAACTTCAAGTATATCATAAACAGAACTATAACACAAGAAAAGAGACGATTGCCATACGGTCAACCGTCCCTTCTCTGATTCATTTATAAATTGGGAATATTATAATATGAAAGCAAGTTTATTCTTGCGCGGGTGACAGATCACATGCGCAGTATTTTATACCTCAAACAGCAGATCGCCGTAAGTAGGTACCGGCCAGAATGTCTTATCAACGATCATTTCCAGCTCATCGATCGGAGCACGAAGTGCTTCCATATCAGCAAATACAACCTCACGGAAGAACAGTGCCTGCTCTTTGCCTTCTTCTTTGGTATCTGCCTCAGCAACAGCAGCCTCAAGGGTAGTCAGTGCCTTCTGTGCAGAAGCAAGAAGAGAAGAGGTCTTTGTCAAGAGCTCTGTCTGGACAGATACATCAGCAGTTGGGCATGCAGCCTGAACCTTTGTGATAGAATCTGCAAGGCTTGTGGTGTATTTAATAATAGATGGCCTGAACCTTTGTGATAGAATCTGCAAGGCTTGTGGTGTATTTAATAATAGATGGGATAAACTGCTTGCCGGCCATGTCGATCATGGTCTTTGCCTCAATGTTGATGGTCTTGGAGTAGTTCTCGTAGTTGATCTCAACACGGGACTCAAGCTCTGCCTTCGTCATAACATTCTGTCTCTCGAAAAGCTTGACGCTCTTATCCGATGCAAGATAAGGAATTGCCTCAACCATAGACTTGATGTTTGGAAGACCACGTTTCTCAGCTTCTGCAACCCACTCATCAGAATATCCGTCACCGTTGAAGATGATTCTCTGATGCTCGGTAACTGTTTTCTTGATCAGAGCGTCAACAGCAGAGTCGAAATCGTCTGCCTGCTCCAGCTCATCTGCAAAATCCTGAAGAACATCGGCAACCATAGCATTTAATGTAAAGTTTGGTCCGGCGATGGACATAGAAGAACCAAGCATACGGAACTCGAACTTATTACCGGTGAATGCAAATGGTGATGTACGGTTTCTGTCAGTAGCATCCTTCTTCAGTACCGGAAGAACATGAACACCGGTATCCAGCTTCTCGCCCTGGATAGAAGAAGAAACATCACCTCTGACGATCTGCTCAATGATATCCTCAAGCTGCTCGCCAAGGAAGATAGAGATGATAGCAGGCGGTGCCTCGTTTGCTCCGAGTCTGTGATCGTTTCCAGGGCTGGAAGCGGACAGACGAAGAAGCTCTGCATTGTCATCAACAGCCTTGATCACAGCGGCAAGTGTCAGAAGGAACAGCTTGTTCTCATGCGGCTTCTTGCCCGGATCCAGAAGGTTGATACCGGTATCTGTTACGATAGACCAGTTGTCATGCTTACCGGAACCGTTTACGCCTGCGAATGGCTTCTCATGAAGGAGACATTCCAGATTATGTCTCTTGGCAACCTTCTTCATGATTTCCATAACAAGCTGGTTATGATCTGTAGAGATATTGGCTGTTGTAAAGATCGGAGCCATCTCATGCTGAGCAGGAGCAACTTCGTTATGCTGTGTCTTAGAGAGGATACCAAGCTTCCAGAGCTCAATGTTGAGATCCTTCATAAAGGAAGCGATACGCTCTTTGATGGTACCAAAGTAATGGTCATCCAGCTCCTGTCCCTTTGGTGCCGGTGCACCGAAAAGAGTACGGCCGGTAAAGATCAGATCCTTACGCTGTAAATATTTGTCACGGTCAACCAGGAAATATTCCTGCTCAGGTCCTACAGAGCAGGATACCTTCTTGACATCATCATATCCAAAAAGCTTTACAATACGGACAGCCTGCTTGCTGAGGGCTTCCATAGAACGAAGGAGAGGAGTCTTCTTATCCAGAGCCTCACCTGTATATGAACAGAATGCAGTAGGGATGCAGAGTGTAACTCCGGCAGCATCCTCACGCAGAAATGCAGGAGATGTACAATCCCATGCTGTATATCCTCTTGCCTCGAAGGTAGCACGAAGTCCACCGGAAGGGAAAGAAGATGCATCCGGCTCACCCTTGATCAACTCCTTACCGGAGAATTCCAGAACCGGTTTGCTGTCAGATGCAGGACTTAAGAAAGAATCATGCTTCTCTGCAGTAATACCTGTCATCGGCTGGAACCAGTGGGTATAATGAGTAGCGCCGTGCTCCAGTGCCCATTCCTTCATGGCATGTGCCACAACATTTGCGATATCCTGATTCAGATCTTCGCCATTCTCCAGGGTCTTCTTCCATGATTTGTAAACATCCTTAGGCAGCTTTTCCTTCATTACCTCATCGTTGAACACGTCTTTTCCGAAAACCTGCTCAATTACGTTTTGTTCCATAATTCCTACCATCCTTTCATCGTCAACTGACTAATTTTTTTATGAGGCGGTCCCTCTTGTGTCATTCCATGATGTCATTGACCGTCTCATGAGGAGTTGGACGAAACGTTTCTGTCAGTCTGATTAGTAAAAAAGGGCGTACTCATTACAAGTAATGAGAACACCCTTGTTCCGTTCGTTATCCAACTGTTAGGTACTATAACACAAATTAATTCATTTGAAAACCCCCTTTTTTTAATTTTTTTAATTTATTTCATTTATTGACAAAATCTCCCAATAGGTATAATCTAAGAAACGCTGTCTTTATGGGCGGTATTTCTAATGTGAAAATGTATTTGAAACAAAAGAGAAAGAGGTGCTTTTTGTTGTGAAATATTTACGACAGTTTTCTATTATTTTATTGATCTCTCTGGTCGGGGAGGCATTACATAGTCTGATCCCATTGCCGGTTCCGGCAAGCATTTACGGACTTGCCATCCTTTTTATAGCTCTGGCCAGCGGTGTTCTGTCTCTGGATAAGGTGAAGGAGACGGGCTATTTCTTAATAGAAGTAATGCCGCTGATGTTTATTCCGGCAGCGGTGGGGCTGTTAGGAGCGTATCATGTACTGATGCCGGTGCTGCTTCCTTATGCAGTGATCACTCTGGTGAGCACACTTCTGGTGATGCTGGTAGCAGGAAGGGTAACACAGTTTATGACAGGGGAGGAGGCAAAGGAATGAGTGAATTTATGCAGAATTCCGTATTTTGGGGAGTTGCTATCAGCTTTGTGTCATACGGTATCGGTATGATGCTGCAGAGAAAGTTTCGTATGGCGATCTTCAACCCTCTTCTGATCTCTGTAATACTGATCATGCTGTTTTTAACAATTTCCGGGACAGACTACAGGGTATATCAGGAGGGAGCCGATGTGATCAGCTATTTTCTGACGCCGGCAACGGTCTGTCTGGCCATTCCTCTTTATGAGCAGATAGAGTTGTTAAAGAAGAACTTTAAGGCGATCATGATCGGTATCTTATCCGGTGTTTTGACGAGCCTTGTCAGTGTTCTTGCCATGTCAGTCTTTTTTGGACTGAACCATAAGGAATATACAACACTCCTGCCAAAGTCCATCACCACAGCGATTGGAATGGGCGTTTCTGAGGAATTAGGCGGTTATGTGACCCTGACTGTGGCAATCATAATTATAACAGGGATCCTGGGAAGTATTCTGGCGGAAGCGGCCTGCAAAGTCTTTCATATTACTGAACCGATCGCAAAGGGTGTCGCGATCGGAACGGCTTCTCATGCCATTGGTACATCAAAGGCAATGGAAATGGGCGAAACAGAGGGGGCAATCTCCGGGTTGTCCATTGCTGTGGCAGGTCTTCTGACAGTGGCAGGAGCGTCGGTCTTTGCCTGCTTTTTGTGATAAGAAAACAGGGAATCTTCTCCGGACGGCTATTGCTTTTTGCAGGGGAATCGTTTATCATTAAATAGAGTGTGTTTTATCTTAGAATAAAGAGAATATTCCATCTGCAGCGGCTGACTGCGGAGGTTTGGAAAGGCATGGACATTTCTATGGAGAAGAAGCAGAAGGAAGAGGTATTGGAGCCGGAGATCGAGGAAATCTTTCATCCGGATTTTGTAGAGAAAAAGCCCAAAAGCAAAAAAAAATTTCGAGGATTACTGGGTCATTGGTTTGGCCTGCTTTTGGTGATCATCATATCGATCATGATTTTTTACTGCCTGACAAATCTTTCTTATATATGGAAGGCGGTATCGGCACTGGTGAAGCTGTTGAAGCCTGTGATTTACGGATTGGTGATCGCATATCTGTTGAATCCGTTGATGGTATTTTACAGCAATTGCTTTTATAAGCTGCTTGGCAGAAAGATTCCGGAGGATGATGAGAAGAGGCTGGCCAGATACCGGAAGTTTACCAAAGCGGTCAGCATTGTGCTGGCGATGATCACGGGATTTCTGATCATTACCGTGCTTCTTTGGATGCTGATTCCACAGGTTGTAAACAGCATTATCACACTGGTCAATACTCTGCCGGATCAGGCGCAGGATTATTACCACAAGGTAAGCAGATGGGTTATGAATAATCCTTATATGGCCAATCAGTTCCAGGATGCGCTGCTCCATCTGACAGACAGTCTGGATGAGTGGACACAGAAGGATCTGCTCCCTTGGCTGCAGACAGGGCTTCTGCCGAATGTCAATTCGCTGGCGTCCATGTTTGCCAGTGGGGTGTTCAGTGTGCTGGGTGTATTATATAATCTGATGATCGGCTGTATCGTAGCAGTTTATCTGCTTCTGGGCAAGGAGAAGTTTCTGGCTCAGGCAAAAAAGCTGATCTATGCTGTATTTGGTAAGAAACAGGCGGATGTGATCCTTCATTACAGCCGCATGACAAATGATACATTTAGTGGGTTTATCGTAGGAAAGATTGTAGATTCGGCCATTATCGGAGTATTGTGTTTTATTGTGATGTGGATCCTGAAGCTGCCGTATCCGCTGCTGATCAGCGTGATCGTTGGTGTGACTAATGTAATCCCGGTATTTGGTCCGTATATCGGAGCAGTGCCGAGTGCCCTTCTGATCCTTTTGGTTAGTCCGATCCAATGTGTTTATTTTGTTATATTTATCATTGTCCTTCAGCAGCTTGATGGCAATGTGATCGGACCGGCGATCTTAGGGGAATCTACGGGACTGACGGCATTCTGGGTGTTGTTTGCCATTCTGTTATTTGGCGGCTTGTGGGGCATTGCAGGCATGATCGTGGGTGTACCGTTGTTTGCGATGATCTACCGCCTGCTAAAGGATTATCTGGAGCTTCGTCTGTATCATAAAAGCCTCAGCCCGGAGACAGATATGTATATGGATCTGAAAAGTATTCAGACAGATGTCAATGGAGATAAGCATTATATTCTCTATACCAAGCAGGAAAAGAGAAATGCCAATCTGCGCAGGGATACAGAGGACAAGATTTCTCTGATGCAGCTTCTGACACAGACACCGATCGATGCACCTGCATCGGAAGGGGAGCATCTGGATAAAGCTGTGGCGGAAGATATGGATACGGAAAAGACTGAGCCGGCCGGGGATGCTGATGCGGCGGAACAGGTTGAGCCGGAAAAGATGCCGGAGCAGGCAGAGGATACGGAAAAACAATAATTTATGTAAAATAGAGGATTTCTGTCCGGGGTACAGGGACAGGAGAAAAAGGGGAAAAGTGTGCCTGCAGCCCAAAGTATAAGGGCTGGGAAAGGAGAAAGTGGGATTATCATGATTAAAAGTATGACGGGGTTTGGCAGAAGTGAGACCATTACGGAGGATTGTAAGATCTCAGTAGAGATGAAAGCGGTCAATCACAGATACTGCGATATCGGGATCAAGATGCCCAAGAAGTTTAATGCCTTTGAAAATGCAGTGCGTTCTACGGTAAAGGAGTTTGCAGCCAGAGGAAAGATCGATATTTATATTTCCTATGAGGATTATGCCGGGAAGAAAACAAAGGTGGATTACCATGATACGGTAGCGCAGGGATATATGGATGCCATTGAAAAGGCAGCCCAGACCTTTGGACTGGAAAAGGGAATTACCGCAGCGGCACTGATCCGGATGCCGGATGTCATTGCTCTGGATGAAGCAGAGGATGATGAGGAAACGTTATTTCCGGTACTTGAGGAGACACTTCGTCAGGCAGCGGCCCGTTTTGTGGAAGCAAGAGAGAAGGAAGGGGAGCACCTGTTCCACGATCTGAATGAAAAGCTGGATGGCATTGAGCAGATGGTATGTGATGTGGAGAAACGTTCACCGGAAATGATGGAGGAGTACCGCAGCAGGATCACGGAAAAGGTCGAGGAGCTTCTGGGGGACAAAAACATTGATGAGCGCGTTCTTGCCACGGAGCTGACCATTTATGCGGACAAGGTCTGCGTAGATGAGGAGACAGTGCGTCTGCACAGCCATATCAAGAATATGAGAGATACCTTAAAGCTGGGAGACAATATTGGACGTAAACTGGACTTTATTGCACAGGAAATGAACCGGGAGTCCAACACCATACTCTCCAAAGCCAATGACAGGACATTGTCCAATATCGCGATCGATCTCAAGACGGAGATCGAGAAGGTCCGAGAACAGATTCAGAATATTGAGTAACGAAGCAGACAGAAAGCACTCCGGATCGTTTTGCGGGATTTATATCTGCCGGGAGGTTTTCTGGATGTTGGGTTATAGAAAGGCATGATCATTATATGTTAGTTAATGTCGGTTATGGAAATGTGGTCAATATGAATAAGGTTATCAGTATTGTCCGTGCAGATGCGGCACCCATCAAACGTATGATACAAAATGCGAAGGATGCCGGGCTGGCGGTAGATGCCACCTGTGGCAGAAAGACTAAATGTATTCTGGTAATGGACAGCGGTCATCTGGTGCTGTCGGCACTTTTGCCGGAAACCATCGAGAGCAGAGTTCATTCACCGCAGGAAGGCGAGCTGCGGAATATGGAAATGGAGGAATAAAAATGTCAGACAAAGGAGTTCTTACCGTAATTTCGGGATTTTCAGGAGCAGGAAAAGGAACAGTTGTAAAAAAGCTTCTGGAGAAATATGATTATGTTTTATCCATCTCAGCAACGACCCGGTCTCCACGGGAGGGGGAGCAGGATGGCAGAGAATATTTCTTTAAGACAAAGGAGGAGTTCGAGCAGATGATCGCTGAGCATCAGCTGATCGAATATGCCCGGTATGTGGGAAATTACTATGGAACACCAAAGGAGTACGTGGTACAGCAGCTGGAGCAGGGCAAGGATGTAATCCTTGAGATTGAGATGCAGGGAGCTCTTCATGTAAGAGAGATCCTTCCGGAGGCAAACCTGATCTTTTTGACACCTCCGGCGGTAGATGTGCTGGAAAACCGGCTCCGGGGCAGAGGCACCGAGACGGAGGAGGTTATCCGGGACCGTATGGCCAGAGCCAAGGAAGAGTGCAGTTATATGGAGAAATACGACTACATCGTGGTCAATGATGATCTGGATGAGTGCGTGGAAAATGTACATAGCCTGATCCGTTCTCTCCACTACAAGAGAGAGCAGCAGGAGGATTTTATTCAGGTCATTAAACAGGAGTTTGAAAAAAGATAGTTGATAATTTTGTGCTTTTGCGATATTCTATAAGCTAGCATATGAATATAAAGTAAATTTTGAAAGGGGAATATTATGTTACATCCATCTTATACAGACTTAATGAAACTGGTAAACAGCGAGGTAGAGACCGGAGAGGCTCCGGTAGTCAACAGCCGTTATTCTATCGTTCTGGCGACATCCAAGAGAGCCCGCCAGCTTATTGACGGAGTACAGCCGTTAGTAAAGTCCAAATGCCCAAAGCCATTGTCTACTGCTATTGAGGAGCTTAGTAGTTCCAAGATCCATATCCTCAGCGAGGAAGAGGCTGCGGAGATTGAGGCTAGAAAAGCGCAGGAAGCACAGGAGAGAGCCGAGGAGGCAGAATCCTTCCTTTCCTTCTCTGAGGAGGACTAATACAGATCCCTGAGGGCATGGAGGTAAAGTATGGACGAAAAACAGGATCAGATAAAGGAAATAGAACAGGAAGAAGAAAATTCTGCGGAGACAGAAGCAGTGGCAGAGGAGACTGAGAAAAAGAAGACAAAGCTTCAGAAAATAAGAGGAGTGCTGCTTGAGCTGATCGTATATGTGGCTATTGTTGTAATCTGTGTGATGGTAGTTCCGCGTTATGTGATACAGAGAACGATCGTGGACGGTACTTCTATGGAGTCTACCCTGCAGGATGAGGACAATCTGCTGGTAGATAAGCTGTCATACCATTTTTCGGATCCCAAGAGATTTGATATCATTGTATTTTATCCGTATGGCAGAGAGAATGAGGATTACTATATCAAGCGCGTGATCGGTCTGCCGGGAGAGACGATCCAGATCGTTGGTGACACGATTTATATTGATGGCAAGGTTCTCAAGGAGAATTACGGCAAGGACCCTATGACAGAGTCGGGGATTGCTTCAGAACCGTTAAAGCTCGGCAAGGACGAGTATTTTGTGCTGGGAGACAACCGTGAGGTCAGCGAGGACAGCCGTTATGAGGAAGTAGGACCGGTATCCAGAGACAAGATCGAAGGTAAGGCCGTATTACGGATTTATCCGTTTAATAAGTTTGGCACCATTAAGGGCAACGGTCAGAAGGTTCAGGCGGCAGAACGCCAGAAGGTGGTTGCCGTTGATGCCGGACATCAGTCCCGTGGAGACAGCTCTACGGAGCCGGTGGGACCGGGTTCTTCCACCAGAAAGGCAAAGGTAGCCGGTGGTGCCACCGGTGTCGCATCTCATGTGCCGGAGTATAAATTAAATCTTATCGTAGCTAAAAAGCTTCAAAAGGAGCTGGAATCCAGAGGCTATAAAGTGGTTATGATCCGTAGTAAAAACGAAGTCAATATCAGCAATAAACAGCGTGCGCAGATCGCCAATAAAAGCGGTGCGGACATTTATATCAGGATCCATGGGGACAGCTCGGCCTCTTCTTCGGTGAGAGGAGCTTCAGCGTTATATCCTTCCACAGGGAATCGTTATGTCGGAAAGCTGAGTGCAAAGTCAAAAAAACTGTCCCAGTGTATTCTTAAAAATTACTGCAAAAAAACAGGAATCCGTAACAGAGGACTCTCATTGAGAGATGATCTTACCGGTACCAACTGGAGCAAAATACCGGTGACATTGATCGAGATGGGATTTTTAAGTAATGCCTCCGAGGATCGTTATATGCAGAAAAAAGAGACCAGAAATAAGATGGCTGTCGGAATGGCTGACGGAATCGATCAATATTTTGGTCGTTAGAGATCCAGAAAATATGCGGCTTTCTGACAGATTGACAAATTTTTTGAAAAAAATCGAAAAAAAGGCTTGCAATTTGTCAGAAAGTAGTGTAATATATCAACTGCTGACGCGGTAAAGCGCAGCAGAGAAAATGGTCTGTTGGTCAAGCGGCTAAGACGTCGCCCTCTCACGGCGAAAACAGGGGTTCGATTCCCCTACAGACTGCTGGCTGTTATTTACAGCTTACAACTTCATATTTGGTCTGTTGGTCAAGCGGCTAAGACGTCGCCCTCTCACGGCGAAAACAGGGGTTCGATTCCCCTACAGACTGCTAACTGTTATTTATAACAGCCCAACCCGAGGAAAGAACCTATTCATTGATCATGGATAGGTTCTTTCCTATCATATGGAAAATGACAGGAAGGACTGCGGCAGAGCAGGGGACTGCTGTCAGGCGGGGAGGGAGAGTGGAAGGGAGAAAGAGATTTTTATGCATATGACATTATCCCGGAATCAGTTAAAATGGATCGCTATATGGACCATGGTGATCGATCATATCGGTTATCTCCTGATACCGCAAAGTACAATGCCGGTGCTGTATCATATCATGCGTGGAATTGGCAGGCTTTCCTTTCCTCTGATCTGTTTCCTGCTGGTGCAGGGTTTTACTTATACCCACAGCAGAGGAAAATATCTGGCACGTCTCTGGTGCTTTGCTTTAGTTTCTGAGGTTCCCTATGATCTGGCGTTTTCAGGGAAAATGGCTGCATGGAGCAGCCAAAACATTTTTTTTACGCTGGGGATCGGGCTGGTGGTGCTCTGGGGG
>CADAKW010000071.1 GCA_902788645.1 uncultured Lachnospiraceae bacterium | reverse complement strand
TGGCAAAGCAAAGACTTCCTGGCAAGCCTACTGATCTGCGGCAATTTCCAGATCACAGCCTTCCGGGTGCATTCTTCTTAGAAGCCAAAAATCATATTGGTTTGAGTTATTTATTGTTCTCTAACTGATAATGTGCATCATTCCGATGTTCCCCATCAAACAGATAGTTGTACTGCAGTATGCGGTACTCTTTGATCCATTTCTGTATCTCATCATCTGCCTCATCCAGGTCGTCCCAGCTGTAAAGATTTCCCTGGCGGTCATAAAAACCATTGGCTGTGATGGACGGAATATATTGATACATGTCTAACAGAAACTTCTGATAATCCGTCAATTCCAGTCCCGCCGTCTCTGTCATCAATGTGGACAGATAGTTAATAGATATCTGCGGGATCTCCGTCTCCTGAATGTCATAATTGGCCCAGATCATAAACGGCACCTGATACCGCTTCATGGCATCCTTCTGAGACAGATTGTCCGGCATCTCTCCCATGACATTCTTGTAAAAATAGTCCGGCAGATGAGGCTGATGGTCTCCAAACAACACAATGATCACCGGCTCCTTTACCTTCTCAAAATATGTGATCAGATTTCTCAAGGCATCATCCGACATTTTGATCAGTGAAAGATACTGCTCTGCCTCCGGCTGCAATGTCATACTAGTTAGTTTTACCGGATTTTCAAAGGTATAATCCGTATCGTCGTAAGAACTGTGATTCTGCATGGTTACGTTAAAGAGACAAAGGGAGCTTCCCTTCTTTTTCTTTTCATACAGAGACTCCAGCATTTCATAATCCGACTCATCGGAAATATATTTGCGCACAAGCAGTGGATTTTTGAAATCATCAATATCCAGAAACTCATCCATATGTAGAAGAGGGTAAACTCTGTTCCTGTTATAGCCCGAAGGATTATATGGATGGATCGCCACAGCTTTGTCGTAGCCCTCCTGCGTTTTAATATTACTGACTACATTTGGAAGATAATCCTTGATATACTGCAGGTATGGATTGCCCGGCAGAAATGCCTTCGTGCAGCCCGTCAGGAATTCAAACTCGGAATTGGCGGTATAACCACCATATACGGAAGAGTCCGCATAGCCCCGGATCGTATTCTTCTTCAGACTGTTAAAAAACGGCAGATATGCCTGATCTGTCTCAAACCGTCCCAGCACGCTGAGATCCGAAAAGGACTCATTCATGATCATGATCATGTTTGGCGACTTGGCAGAACCGGCATGGGATGTCAGCACGCTGTTGGTGGTGGACGCCTTCTGATACCGCGACAGGATCTCCTCTGCCTTTTCCGGAGAATAGCCCTCCGGCTTCTCCACCTTGGCATTCCCGGCATTTGCTGTAACGTACAGAAGATATCCGTAATCGGACATTCCAATACTGTGATCCCAAGTCAGGTTAGTCACATCTCCAAAAAATCCCTGTCCCATGTTGATCCAGACAAAAAATGCAACACCTGCAGCAGTACCTGCCACCGATGCAATTGCTTTCCGGATGCTTTTTGTGCCGGTATGGCGTGGCGTAACCACCACGCATAATATCAGGAAAAGGATTCCCAGAGCAAGACCAAGCCACAGCTGCGGGGAGCCGTGATATTTATATTCTCCCGCCACGTTGGCCGCCGTCCTGACAGCATAGATATCCATATATACAATACCATATCCCCGGAACGCATCCACAAAATAATTGGCCATACCTAATATCAGCACAAATACTCCTGACAGGAGAAATGTCAATCTCAACCATCGTGTCAATGACACGATGATGAGATTGACCCCCATCAGGAGCATGATATTTTTAATACTATATTCTAATCCAATACTGACAATGTCACCATCCAGAAACGCCTCGATGATCACATACTCCACAAAGGACAATGCCACAAACAGGATCGTCTGAAACCAATACTGTCTGCAGAATCTGTCCCAGCCAGTCTCTTCTTTCATGATCTAATCCCCAATCTATCTGTTAATTTCCAAATCCCGGGAAAAGACTTCCCCAGCCACCGGAAGAACCGTTATTGTCATTCTCACCGGAGTTATTGCTTCCGTTGGAGCCGTCCTGAGAATTTCCCTGATCTCCGGAATCGTTGCCGGAACCGCTATTTCCGGAATTGTTATTGGAGCTGCTGCCGGAATTATCGTTTCCACTTTGGAGACCGTTTAAAGAACCGGAACCCTGCAGTGTCACTTCTACTTCCTTCTCTGCGTAACTGCCGTTATCACTGCGTTTCAGGGTAATCTTTACCTTTGTGCCCTTCTTGTAACTGTTAGCTTTCTCTTTCAGGCTTTCAATAGTTGTAACCTTGATACCGTTGATCGCTGTGATAATATCTCCCTGCTTGATGCCTGCTTTATCTGCTGCGCCATTCTTGGAAACCTCAGCCACATAAACACCCTCCGGCATATTAAAGTTGGATGCCTCCTCTGTGACTGTCTTGCCGCTGATGCCGAGATAACCCTTCTGTGCATCTGTCAGCACCTCACGGTTCATCAGCTCATCAATGATCGGTGTTGCCTCAGAGATCGGGATTGAATATCCTACACCCTCCACGGAGGAAGCGGCGATCTTGGAAGAGTTGATACCAATAACCTCTCCTTTCATATTTAACAATGGTCCGCCACTGTTGCCCGGGTTGATGGCTGCATCTGTCTGGATAACCTTCATCTTACTGCTCTGTGTGCTTCCATCCTCGCTCTGCTCTGTGATCTCTCTGTCCTTGGCACTGACATAGCCTACCGTTACGGACTGGCCATATCCCAGAGCATTTCCGATGGCAACTACCATCTCGCCAACCTTGCTCTCGGAGGAATCTCCCAAAGCGGAAATACGGATGGAATTTAATGTAGACTTCTTCATGTCCTTCAGCTTCACGGCGATCACTGCCAGATCTGCTGAAGAATCATTTCCCTTCGTCTTGGCATCATATACCTCTTCATCAATAAACTGAACGGAAATCGCCTTTGCCCCGTCCACAACATGATTGTTTGTGGCGATCAGAAGCTCCGTGTCGTTCTTACCCACAATAAAGCCGGTACCGGCACTGACCTCATCCTGACCCTGATAATACTGGCCAAACAGGTCATAGGCCCCCTCACCCTCTGTGGTACTGGTAATAGAAACGATGGATGGCATAGTCTGCTGTGCAATGCCGGAAACATCTGCCGTTCCGATCGCTGTGCCGGATGCTGCATTGGTGTACTTCACATTATCTGTGGTATAAGCGATCGGCTGTCCCCCGGTGATATTCACTCCCAGCACCTTGCCGGAAAAATAACATACTCCCTGGAAGCAGACGGCGGCAACAATACCAAACAGTACCGCAAGACCGGCACATGCCGCGATCTTCTTTCCACTGATAAAATGTTTTTTGTCCTTCCGGGTCGCATCACTCTGACCTGATGGCTCTCCATAGGTCTGCTGATCGTTTCGCGTCTGCTGCGCCCCCATGGATGTCCAGCCGCTGCCATCCTCTGTCGTCCGGTCTGTCCCATCTGCAGCCTGCTGTGCCTGTGCTGCACCGGATCCTTCTGTCGTGTCCTGTGTCCCGCCTGATCCTTCGGAAGTATTCTGCTCCGCTTTATTGTCACTGGCATGATAATCTCCGGAGCTGGTTGCCTCCGGCTTATGATCTCTATAAGAATAACTGTAAACAGAGCTGCCGGAACTTTCCCCGGCCGGCTTAACCTCATCGTCACTTTTCTCCATAGGATTACCATACTCTCCTGTATACTGACTGGTATCCTGTGTATCCTGATTCTTCTCTTCTTCCATAATCTGTAACCTGCCTTTCATTATTTTGAAAGAACCAATATGTGGTCTTTCTCCCTCCATATCTATTGCATAAGTCTAACAGCGATTTGTGACCTACTTGTGAAAAACTCATAAAAATTTTGTTCCTTTTCGAAATAATATTGCGATTTATATCGGAAACTATTATAATAAGGTGGTTCAAAATCTTTATATAAGAAGGTGATAACGTGATCAAGGATAATCAAAAACTGTTAAATCTGATGCATGTGATCGTAGATGCGGTCATTATTGCTCTTTCATATATTTTAGCCTGGAGCCTGCGTTTTGAGGACACCTGGAGCCCTCTGGTACAATGGCGTATCATTCCCGCCCCGATCGGATATATCCGTCCACGGCAGGATTACATCAACATGCTGGTATTTTTGGTTCCATGCTATCTGATTATATATTATTTCTGCAATTTATACAATCCGAAAAGAACTTCCAGCCGGCGGACAGAGCTTTTCAATCTGATCAAGGCCAATCTGCTGGGCGTGATCTACTGTGTTGCGGTTCTTTTCTTTATTAAACAGCAAAACTACGCACGACTGTTTCTGGGTATTTTTGCCATTATGAATCTGTGCATTGATTTTCTTTTCCGTATGAC
The DNA here is from genome assembly GCA_902788645.1 of uncultured Lachnospiraceae bacterium. Classification (GTDB taxonomy): domain Bacteria; phylum Bacillota; class Clostridia; order Lachnospirales; family Lachnospiraceae; genus Jutongia. The sequence continues at coordinate 5,178 of CADAKW010000071.1, read as the reverse complement.
AGTCAACAAGATCCTGCGGAAAATGCGTAAAGCGGGCAAGAACTTAAAGCACATTCTTCTGGTAGGCTACAGCCGTACGGCAGAGGGCTATATCGACCGTCTCCGGATCCATCCGGAATGGGGATATTTTATCCACGGTATTCTTGATGATCACAAAAACACGGAGGATTCCTACCGTGGGATCCCGATTATCGGCAGTATCTCCATGCTGGAGGATCTGCTGAGTACCAATGCATACGATGAGATCGCCATTACCCTGAGTATTGACGAGTTTTCCAAGCTGGAGTCCATCGTAACCATCTGCGAAAAAGCCGGTGTCCACACCAAGTTTATCCCGGATTACAACCATGTGATCCCGACAAAGCCATATACAGAGGATCTGGACGGGCTGCCGATCATCCATGTGCGCCATGTTCCGCTGAGTTCTTCTTTAAATAATGCCGTAAAGCGTACTATTGATGTGATCGGTTCCCTGTTCGGACTGATCATTCTGGCGATCCCTATGCTGATCGTGGCACTGATCATCAAGATCACTTCACCGGGTCCGCTGATCTTCAAGCAGGAACGGATCGGACTGCACAACAAGGCATTCCAGATGTACAAGTTCCGTTCCATGAGAGTACAGGACGCTTCTGAGGAGAAAAAAGCCTGGACCACCAAAAATGATCCACGGGTAACTCCGATCGGTAAATTTATGCGCAAGACCAATATTGACGAGCTTCCGCAGCTTGTTAATGTACTCCGGGGCGATATGAGTCTGGTAGGTCCCCGTCCGGAGCGCCCGTTCTTTGTTAAAAAGTTTCAGGAAGTCATTCCACGCTACATGATCAAGCATCAGGTGCGCCCGGGAATGACAGGCTGGGCACAGGTCAACGGATATCGCGGAGATACCTCGATCGTCAAACGAATCGAATGTGACCTTTATTATGTAGAAAACTGGACCCTGTGGCTTGATTTTAAGATCCTGTTTTTGACCTTCTTCGGCCGCAGTGTCAACAAAAATGCATATTAACGCATGTATACAGAAAGGCAGATCATTATGGATAGTTATCGAAGCCGTGCCGCAAAAAACGAGCGGATCAGAAGAAAAAAAAGGAAAAAAAAGCATATTCTGATCTTATTGCTTGTTCTGCTGCTTCTGATCATGGCCGGCGTACTGATGATCCTGTCTCTTGTCAACAAGATCGACGAGATCAAGAATCATCCATTAAATAATATCACAGTCAACGAAGGACTGGCAGACAGCCATATGAAGGATTACACTAATATTGTAGTATTTGGTGTAGACTCCCGTGCCAATGCCCTTCATGAAAATACCCGGAGCGATTCCATTATCCTGGTGAGTATTAACAACAAGACCCATGATGTGAAGCTTACCTCCATCTTCCGGGACACCTACACCCGCATTGACGGCCACGGATATACCAAGATCAATCACGCCTATTCCTACGGCGGACCTGATCTGGCAGTCAATACCATCAACCAGAACTTTGACCTGAATGTGCAGGACTTCATTACCGTGAATTTCAGCGCACTCTCCAATGTGATCGATGCTCTGGGCGGAATCACACTGAATATCCATAAAAATGAATTGAAATGGGTGAATGCCTATGCCCGTGATGTAGCAAAGATCAACGGCATGAAATATGAGAAGATCAAAAAACCGGGAAAACAGACAGTTACCGGCGTACAGGCAACAGGTTACTGCCGCGTCCGTTATACAAAGGGCGGTGATTTTACCCGTGCCAAACGACAGCGTCGCGTGCTGAAGGCCATTATGGCCAAGGCCAAAAAAAGCAGCCCGATGAGACTTTACCGTGTCCTCAACGAGATGCTGCCCCAGATCTATACCAGCCTGACGACACAGGAAATCCTTCACCTGGGAATGTATCTGCCGTTTTATGACATTAAAAACAGCAGGGGCTTCCCGTACGAGCTGGATTGTCACAGAGCCTCCGATGGGATTTATTATGATTTTCCTACGACTCTGTCCTCCAACGTCACCGAGCTGCACAAAAAACTTTTTAATACCGAAAACTATCAGCCAACCAAAACGGTTGAAGAAATCACTGCCGGCATGGGATATTGATCCGCTGCCGGCTTTTTACCACTTTTTACAACAAGAAAGGAATGGAGATTTATATGAAGATTCGTGGACGACTGATCATCGCATTTCTTTTTATCACAATATTTCCCCTGGCATTGATCGCACTTTGCTACAATACCATACTGACCAATCAGGCTTCCACGCTGGAGGACGATTACCAATCTGAAATTTCCTCGGAAAATCTTCTGCTAAATCCGATCCATATCCTGTCTACGGCAACCATGACGGACTTCCGCAATCTGGTACATGTTGCCGACACCAACCCGGATATGCTGATCCGCCATGATTACCTCGCAAATATTAATAAAGACCTTTCCAGCCGTTACTCCTTTATCGTGGTCTGTAAGGGCAGTCAGGTATTTTATGTGGGAAATAAAAAGGCTTACAACGAATTGAACCCTCTTCCGGGCTACCGCACCTTTGATGAGGGATATACGGACACCATCTCGATCGACAACGGATACCTGATCAAACAGAAGGACTTTTATCTGACCAACTATGAACATGCTCAGATCTTCCTTGTCACAGACTACTCCGAGATCCTTCCCCGCTGGAAAAGCCTGATCCGCCAGCTGATCTTTTCCGGAGCCCTGATCCTCCTTGGTACAGCAGCGCTTCTGATCATCTGGCTCTACAGCGGTATTGTACGGCCCTTAAATATCCTGCGGATCGCTACCATGCAGATCGGTGCCGGCAACCTGGACACACCGGTACGGGTCAATTCCACCGATGAGATTGGAGAGCTTTGCCGCGATTTCGAGGAAATGCGGATCCGTCTCAAGGAAATGATCGAGGACCGCATCCGCTACGAGCAGGACACCCGAGACATGATGAGTAATATGGCCCACGACCTGCAGACTCCTCTCACCTCCATTAAGGGATACAGTGAGGGGATCCTCGATGGCGTTGCCAATACTCCGGAAAAACAGGAGAAGTATCTCCGTACTATCATTTCCAAGGCAAATGATATGAGCTATCTGGTAGACCAGCTTTCTGTTTTTTCCAAGGTAGAGCAAAATACACTGCCATACCACTTCATATCGATCCCGCTTCACAGCTATTTTGAGGATTGCATCGAAGCCTTCTCTCTGGATATGGAGACGAAGCACATCTCGATCCATTACGAAAATACATGTCCAAAGGATACACATGTCATGGCTGATCCCGAGCAGTTGAAGCGTGTGATCATCAATATCACAAACAATGCTGTGAAATATCTGGACCGTTCTACGGGCAATATATGGATCCGCCTGTCCCCACAGCCGGAGGAGGAACAGACTCCTTTATACCGTCAGTTAAACCCGGATGGCTCTGAGAAGCAACCGGCAGATGATACGCCCGCTCCCATCCATTTTATCCGGGTTGAGATCCGCGATGACGGTCCCGGTATATCTCCTGAGGCTCTGCCTCATATATTCCAACGCTTCTACCGGGCAGATGCATCCCGGGGTTCTTCCAAGCGTGGCAGTGGACTGGGGCTGGCGATCGTAGCCCGCATCATTGCCGGCCACGGAGGACGTGTCTGGGCAGACAGCACTCCCGGCGAGGGGACCAGTATTTATTTTACACTAAAGGAAACTGACCATTCAGAATAAAAAAGACTGAAACAACAAAATTGGAGGTAACAGATTATGGCAAAGATTTTAATTATTGAAGACGAGACAGCGATCGCAGAGCTTGAGAAGGATTATCTGGAGCTCAGTGATTTTGAAGTAGTCCTGGAGCATGATGGCAGCGGCGGAGCTGCCAGAGCACTGGACGAAGATTTTGACCTGATCATTCTGGACCTGATGCTGCCGGGTATGAACGGCTTTGATATCTGCAAGCTGATCCGCGAGACCAAAAACACACCGATCATTATGGTTTCTGCCAAAAGCGAGGATATTGACAAGATCCGGGGCCTCGGCCTTGGCGCAGATGATTATATGACAAAGCCTTTCAGCCCGGGAGAGCTTGTTGCCAGGGTAAAAGCCCATATTGACCGCTATGAGCGTCTGACCTCCAGCGGTATTCCAAGCAACGATACCATTGAAATCCGCGGCTTAAAGATTGACAAAACCGCCCGCCGTGTCTATGTCAACGGGGAAGAAAAAGCATTTACCACAAAGGAGTTTGATCTTCTGACATTTCTGGCAGAAAATCCAAACCACGTATTTACAAAGGAGGAGCTTTTCCGGGAAATCTGGGAAATGGAATCTATAGGGGATATCGCCACAGTTACGGTTCATATCAAAAAGATCCGTGAAAAAATAGAAGATTCCTCTTCTAAGCCACAATACATTGAAACGATCTGGGGCGTCGGATACCGCTTTAAAGTATGATCATAATCGGATCACATCCGTTTTCCTATCCCCTGCAAACGCCGTGATACTGCGAGTATCGCCTAAATTTACACTTTAGAAGTCATTTGTTTACATTTTTTTTACAACTTCATCATTACATGTTCATAAATCATTTCTATAATTGAAAATGTCAAATGGTTAAACATTTGGCAGTGCTTAAAATTTTTTTCATACCTTCTCCTTTAACGGGCTGCTTATTCCGGCGGCTCGTTATTTTTTTCTAAAAATTGTTCATAGACAGACCGGATCAGGATCACCCCGAAAGGCCCCAGCACAATCCCCCATACTCCAAACAGGCATATTCCCACATAAATTGCCGCTGTCATAAAAAACGGCAGAAGTCCCATATGATTTCCCATCAAATGTGCTTCCAGCAGATCCCGGACAACCACACACAGCAAAAAAGCGATAAATAATACCACTGCCCCATAATAATTCTGCCCAAATGCCAGATAAACGGACCATGGCACCAGGATCATGCCGCTTCCAAGGACAGGAAAAGTATCAAAAACAGCAATCCCGCACCCGATCAAAATACTGTAGGGGTTGTGGATCAGAACAAGAGCTGTGCTGCATACGATCCATATGATCACAAGAATGATCCCCTGGGATTTCACAAAGGCAAGACCCGATCTTTTTAATGTGACTGCTACCCTGTGTACCGACGGGTAAAATACACTTCTGCGATAAATTCTATGAACCACCTGCATATCCCCACATAATGCGATC
>CADAKW010000070.1 GCA_902788645.1 uncultured Lachnospiraceae bacterium | reverse complement strand
ACTGCCACGATCACTGAAAACGGAAACTCTCCCGTCAGTGTATCCCGGCTGACTGTCAACGGACAAAAAAGAGCACAAAAGCCACATACCACCATCAGATTAAAGATGTTGGACCCCACAGCATTTCCCACTGCAACACCGGTATTTCCTGCGATCGCCGCACTGATGCTGACGGCACATTCCGGCAGACTTGTTCCCATGGCCACAATGGTGAGACCAATGATCAAAGACGGCACACGAAGCCTTTTTGCAATGCTGGAGCTGCCTTCCACGAAAAAATCTGCTCCCTTGAGCAACAAAACAAATCCTACGACCAACAACAAATAATCCATTTCATTTTCCTCTTTCTTTCAGTATATGAACAAATCTTATAGCACCAGCCCTCCTTTGTCAATGCACGGATCATCAATTTCAAAGCATATTTTCCAGAAAGGTGGCATACCCTCTGGTAACATCCCGCACAAATACATGCGTGACCGCTCCGATACACTTTCCGTTTTGCAGCAAGGGAGCTCCACTCATGCCCTGCACGATCCCTCCTGCCTTTTTTAACAGCTCCGGATCCGTGACATGAATCTCCATCCCCTTGTTATCCTCCGAAGAAAGATTGATCTTCTCAATCTCTACCTCGTACTCCTGCACTTTATCGTCCAGCTGACATAATATGGTTGCTTTTCCCTTTTTCACATCCTGCTTACAGCCTGCCTCACAGGACTTTGACTCCTGAAACTGATACTGTTCATTGGAAATAACACCTGTAATCCCAAGAGAAGTGTTGTTTTGTATATCTCCCAGCTTATTGTCCCGGCCCAGCTCAACAAAGCCTGCCAGCTGCCCGGGTGCTCCGTTTCTTCCCTTTACTACATGATCGATCCCTGCCGGATATAATCCTCCGTTTTGCAGACGGATCAACAGCTCCGTATCTGCATCGGTAATCCCATGTCCCAAGGCAGCAAATTCATTTTCCTCCGTAACAAATGTCAGAGTTCCGATCCCTTCTGTATCCTCCCTCAGCCATGCTCCGATCTGGTATGTTCCGTTTTGTGCCTGCACCGGGGATATCCTGACCTTTATTTTTGCGGAATCTCTTTTTACACTCAGAACCACTTTGCCTGCTCCGTTTTTCTGAAGAAGCTTGGTTACATCCTGAATCGTTACCACCGGCTGGCCATTTATCTCATAAATATAATCCCCTGTCTGAAGCTTATTATAAGATGGCATCTTCTCGTTTCCTCTGGTAACCGGTATCTTTCCCGTTCCCAATACCATCAGTCCGTCTGAATGTATATAAAGTCCCACGGCTCTGCCTACCGGCATAACCTTCGTCTGCTTTCTCACATCAATCTTTATCTTCTTACAGGGAATCCATCCAAATAAACGAACCTCTCCCTGCATGGTCCCACACTTCTGTGCAGATACAGCCAATGGTCCCCCCATGCTGAACTGAATATGCTTTCCGACCTTCTGTGCATGGTCGATACTGACCTGCGCCACCTCCGCCTCCGACTGATCTACCCTTACCTGGGTAAACGGAATACCGAAATCTATATTTTCCATACGATTCTGAAAAAGAACAATCTCATCCGGAATCCGATCCTTCATTTCAAAATACCAGAATACCGCCGTAAATGCCATCACGGCGATCAGAACCCCCAGCAGACATGACCGGTACATCCACCTCTGCCTCTGCGTCATACGATAACTTTGTCTCTTATGTCTGCTATACATCTCTCCACTCCTTCTTCCTGTCTTATATCATCATTATGATACAAAACGCTCTTTTCTATACGATTTCGGAATGGAATCCCAATGATTTTAAAAAATCAAAACCTTAATGATACTCTGAAATGATCTTTATGCCCGCAGGTCTCTCTTGACCTGTTCTGCCATCTGCTTCATCTCTGCCGCACTTTCCCTGACGGAATCAGTAATCTCCACACCTCCCAGGATCCTTGCAAGCTCTCCTATGGACTCCTCCTTGTCAAGCATACGGATATCCGTTGAGGTATGCTCCCTCCTGCTGCTCTTTTCGATCAGATAGTGGGAATCTGCCATAGCTGCAATCTGTGCCAGATGGGAAATACATATTACCTGATGTGTATTGCCAATATAAGACATCTTCTCTGCCACCATCTGCGCTGTCCGTCCACTGATACCCACATCAATCTCATCAAAGATCAGTGTCGGAATCTCATCATGCTGCGCCAGAACCGCCTTGACTGCAAGCATGATCCTGGACAACTCGCCGCCGGATGCAGCCTCACCGATCGGTTTCATATCCATGCCCGGATTCGTTGACAGCATAAACTCCACCTCATCCTGACCGGAACGGCTCAGATGCCCCAGAGGACGCACTGCTATCTCAAACTGAACCTGCAGAAAATTTAACTCCTTTAACGCCTTGACGATCTCCTTTTCCAGACGACGGCTGACCCTCTGACGTATCTCTGTAATCTCATCCGCAAGCTTCTGTAATGTCTGTTCCTTCTCCGCTAAGCGCTGCTGCAGGCTCTCCCTGTACTCCTCATACTCCTCGTAACGTGCAAGCTTTTCCTGAAGCTTTTCACCATATGCCTGTACCTGTGCTGTCGTTGCTCCGTACTTTGCCTTGATCGTACGAACGAGGTCAAGCCTCTGCTCCACCTCAGCAAGCTGCTCTCCCCCGGTCTCAAAATCACTCATATAATCTGAAATATCGCGGTTAAAATCTGTCAACAGAGAATCCACCTCGGACAGCTGGTTACAAAACTCCTCCATCTGAGGACTAAACTCAGACAGCTTATGCAGGATCCTGACACTCTGTCCCAGCTGCTCCGCTGCCGTCGCATTGCCCTCTCCCGTCATGGAATAGATCTCTCCCAGCCCTGCGGCGATCGAAGTGGCATTGGACAGCTCTCTGTATTGCTCCTCAAGACGATCCTCCTCGCCATGCACCAGAGCCGCCTGTTCAATCTCCTCCAACTCATATTTCATAAAAGAAATCTCGCGAAGACGTTCCTCTTCCGGTATCTCCTGCCCTGAAAGCTCCTGCTGCAGCTCCTGATACTCCCGGTATCCGTCTCCCATCTGTGCCAGCCGGTCTCCCAGCTCTCCTCTGGCATACCGGTCCACAATCTCCATATGCTTTGCACTGTGAAGCAGGGACTGCTGCTCATTCTGTCCATGAATGTCGATCATAATGTCTGCAATACGACGTATCATAGAAAGCGTCACGCTCTCCCCATTGATGCGGTTCACACTGCGGCCGGACATGATCTTTCTGGAAATAAGGATCTCATCCTCCTCCATGGAAATGCCCATCTCCTCCACCAGCTCCCTCTGATGCTGTGTATCGGCCCGGAACGTAAGCTCTACCAAAGCATAATCCGCCCCCTTGCGGATCACATCCTTGGAACTCTTCTGCCCCAGAGCCAGATTGATCGATCCAATGATAATAGACTTTCCGGCACCTGTTTCTCCCGTCAATACATTCAGGTGATCTGAAAAGTCCACCTCTACCTCATCAATGATGGCTAAATTTTTCACATGTAAATTTACTAACACGACTTGCTCCTTTCTGGCAGTCTACCGCTTTCCCTATGGCAAGTATAGCATAAAGAAAACGCCTGTTCAAGACTTTTCTCGAACAGACGTTCTTTTTGTGCATTTTGACTAATTCAACTTTGTAATATTTACACGACATGCCATTTTACAGCCATTTACCGTCGCATATATATAAGTGGTTCCCACACTTCGTCCAACAACCTTACCGTTGACTACAGTAGCCACTCTCTGATTTGACGAGTACCATGTAGGCGTAGCCGTTGTTCCCTCTACCGTCAATGTCTCCGTGTCATACTGACGCATGGTCAGTGTACTTCGGTTCAACGCCACAACATTGACTGCCACAGTGGAGGTAACACCTCCGTCTGCCAGGATCGTAATGGTACAGTTTCCTGTTCCCACTGCTGTAACAATACCGCTTTCCGATACCTTGGCAATCCTCTTGTTGTCTGATGCAAAGCTGATATTATCCGATGTATTATTTGGCAGTACCGAATATGACAGCTTCGTGGAATCTCCCTGCTTCATGGTCAGCTCCGATTGTGCAACGACAATACCTGTTGCCGGAACTTTCTCTGTAACCTTAACAACACAGACAGCCTTTTTCTTTCCACCGTCCTTGGTCACTGCAGTGATCTTTGTCTCACCCTCTGCAATACCGCGCACCATTCCATCATTTTCAACAGTTGCAATGCTGGTATCTGCGGAACTCCACGTTACGCCATGAAGAGTCGTGTTCTTCGGTTTCATGACTACATGAAGCCTTCTGGTTCCTCCCACATAACATACGGCATAATCCGGTACGATCTGGATGGACTTGGCCCTCTGGATCACCCGGACCTTGCAGTTGGCCTTTACCTTCAGACGATCCCTCGAAGTTGCTGTTATGGTGGTCATTCCCACCTTCTTTGCTGTAATCTTTCCCTTCTGATTGACCCTTGCAATCTTTTTTCTGGAGGTCGTCCAGCGCACCGCCGGTGTCTTGGTATTGTTGGACCAGACAGTTACCTTCATCCGGTAAGTAGAACCTACTCCCATACGGATCCCTGTCTTACCAAGCTTCACAGTGGTTTTCAGGGTTGCCACCGTTACCTCGCAGGTTGCAGTTACGTTGTATTTCGTTAATGTACAGTAAATTGTACATGTTCCTTTTGTAAGACCTGTGACCTTACCATTCTGGTCAACCTTGGCAACTGCTGCATTGGAACTCTGCCATGTGGCTGTTCCATCGGCCTCTTCCGGAACGATCACCTTGGATATCTTAAAGCTTTTACCCACGGCAATCTCCCTGGTGGAAGGCTTCAATGTCAATGTCACACCTTCAATAACCGTAACATTACAGTAAACAACAATCTTACCTTCATCAGACTGACAGATGATCGTTACCGATCCTTTCTTTACTGCAGTAACAAGACCTTTCTCGTCAACTGTTGCAATGGATGGATCAGAGGACTGATATGTCACCTTCTGATTGGTTGCATCCGCCGGAGTAAAGATCGGTGTGATCTGGAATGTAGATCCCGTCTCGATCTCCTGGGCTGTCGGTGTGATGTTGAAGTCAATCACATCCACATAAGCTTTCAATACCGTAACCTTACAGGTGGCGATAATATTGCCCTCTACGGACTGACAGATGATCGTTGTCTCTCCAACAGCCACACCTGTTACAAGTCCATTCTCGTCAACCGTTGCGATCTTTTCATCAACACTCTTATAATTTACCTTCTGGTTACTTGCATTTTCCGGCGTAAAGACCGGTGTAATATAAAATGTAGATCCAACCCTGACCTCCTGCTCCGTAGGCTCTACCGTAAAGTCCTCCACAGGCACCGGAGGGGCTACCACCGTAACGGTACAGGTTCTGACAATATCTCCATCCTCCGAACGTCCGATCAGCACTGCCGAACCTTCGCTGATACCCTGAACCACACCGTTATCGTCTATTGTAGCTACGGTTTCATCTGAGCTGTAAAAATGCACGGTCTGATTGGTTGTATCCTCCGGCTTAAATACCGGTTTAACGGTATAATTGTCACCGACATACAGCTCCTTGTGTGCCGGAGTCAGTTCATAATCCACTGCACTTACCACAGCCGGCTCCACCTTGATCTTACAGTAGATCGGGCTCCATACCGTTCCCGTGATAGGATCTCTGTATACGGCACCAATAGATACCGTACCCTCCGCTACTGCAGTTACAAGACCATTCTCGTCAACCGTTGCCACCTTTTCATCGGTAGATGACCAGTTGAGGTTCTGATATGTCGCTGTTACCGGTTCAAAGACACTCTCAATCTGAAGTGTATCACCTACATGCATCGTTGCCTCAGATGGCTTCAGGGTAATATTTTTGGCCGGCACATCCTGACTGATGACCCTGACCATACAGGAAATCGCACCGGAAATCCCCAGATCCTCCGGTACACATGTGATCCATGCCACATCTCCAGCCTTTAGACCGGTGACATTACCATCATCATCCACCTTGACCACATCGGAATTGGTTGATGTCCATGATACATTTGTATTGACATGATCACTCGGATCAAAGATCAGAGCATTTTTCAGCGATACCGTATCCCCTTCCTTTACCTCATATTCATTTTGTGTAAAGGATACAGAATTCAGACGATTTCTTACATGTACCTTGATGATCTTAAATACCGTACCATTGGCAACCGTGATATTGGCATCTCCCGGAGCCACTGCTGTAATGGTTCCACCCTGTACCCTTGCAATCTTTTCACTGTCGGTATTCCACAGAAGTGTGGAATCGGTAGCATCCTCCGGTACGATCGATGTCTGAACCGTATACTGATCGCCTGCGATCATATTGATCTCATCTACATCTGTGATAATATCCGTGACAGGATTTTTCTTGATATTGATACAGCATCTTGCCACGATATTGTATGGGTTAAATTTCGGTTCTACGGAGATCCATACGGTATCCTCCTTCAAAAGTGTCACAACACCATTCTCGTCAACCGTTGCTACGGTCGGATCACTTGTGGTCCATTTAAGCTCTGTATTAGTAGCATTGGCCGGAGAATACTTTGCCTTCAGGAATATAAATCCTGCCGACAGGAAGGTGTCAATGTTCTCTCCCTGCTCAATACTGATCTCGCTGATCGCTGCCGTTACTGTCACACGACATGTTGCATAGACGTTGTTATCTTTATTTAATACTGTAACTGTCGTAGAACCTGTCTTGGTTCCTGCAGTCAGCTTCGCTTTTGTATTGCCCTGCTGCGGCTCTACCTTTACCATGTCTGTGTCCGCAGAGATCCAGGTCAGATTCTGTTCACCGCTCAGACCGGAATCCAGATACTCCACGCTTCCAACCTCCATCTCCAGCTCCGTTCTGTCCAACGGAATGGTGGTCGCAGATGTGGTAACGTAAATCTTACAGCTTGCCACTCTGGTGACTGCCTGATCGTCCGTCCAGTAAAGACGTACCGTGACCGGACTGTCAGCTGCCGTTTCTTTCTTGGCAGTTACTGTTGCATACTGTGCATTGGAACTCATTGATATATAAGTCCCTGTGGTATCCGTAGTCTCCCAACGGAAAGAATTGGAATCCGTATATTCCCCGGAACCGATAATACCGGTCAATTCCAGCTTGGAGCCTACTGCCATCGTAGCATTTGACACATTCAGCGAAAATGTATCCGTAACATTGATCTTGACGGTAACCTCCTGCCCCTGGCTGATACCCGGCAGTGTTTCCGACGGTCTGGTATTACACTTAACTTTAAACTCCGCAGTTCCCTTGGTCTGTCCTGTCATCACCCACTGGTCATAATCTGTAGAAACCCAGTTACCTGAATTGTCTACCACAGACAGACTAAAGTTCTTTTTTAATGCTTCCTTGGATATATTAAATGCCTCTGCCAGATCATAGCTGCCGCCGATATTGACAGTAACATCCTTGTCCTCGAATTTACTCCGGACATCTGCATTGAAATATACCGGATTACATCCCAGGAAGATGCTTGAATCCTGCGCATCCTCAAAAGAGGTATATGTCCCTTTTACATAGAACATAACAATATATTGCCCTGCCTTGGCATCCATACGGAATGTATTGGTTGCGCTGTCATAGATCAGATTGGCATCGTCCCCGTTTGTTCCTGTTCTTCCCAGAGAATCTCTGACAAGGGTTCTCGTTGTTCCGCTTCTCTTGGCGATCACCCATGTAACCTTATCAAGTACACCCTCCAGAGGATTTGCAGAGAAAAGTGCCGGGATCCATATCCTGTCATTGTTCTCCATGGTGACAACCGCACTGTTGTTGTCATCAAGTCTGGTGCCTGTGGAACTGTCCTTCCGGATCTCCGGACGTACATACACATCAATGGAGTCGTTATATTCATTTTTACCATCATTATATGTAACAGACAACTGCGTCTTACCTGCACCGACAGCCATGATCAACGGTTCGGCTGCCGTTCCGCTGACTCGCACCACATCCTCATTGTTGCTGAACCATACAGCATTGGAGCTTGTCGCATCACCAAAGATCAGGTTCAATTTACCTGTATCTGTCTTGGCATTTTTACCAAGATACAGAGTCTTTCCATAATCCATTACGATAGAACGTCTTTCATCCTCTGTACGTATCTTGGTCATTTTGGCGGGAGCATCGGATGATAAAAACTCATTGATGGAAAATACGACATCAATGGCTACATTACGCGTCTCCACACTACCATCGGCGTGGGTAATGGTACAGGTCAGACCAACCTTACCCATTTTCTGTACCGTAACGCTGACCTGACGCTGATCGGCCGTAGCCGGATCTACTGTCATGATCTCCGTATTGGCACTGGTCCATACGCATTTATCTCCCGAAGCATAATCCGACAGACCAAAGGTAGCCGTCGCACGACGCAGGGTATAAGTTCCCTGTACGGGATTACCCTCATCATCAATCACATCATAGCTGGCCGCCCTGGTCGACTGCTTCATCTGGTAACCTGCCGTGGCAAGAAAAACACAGAAAAACACAACCAGTACTGCCAGAAGCCATGTCCATTTTTTCATCGTCCGGAATCGTTGTCTCATCTTCCTCCCCCGTTCTCTGTCATGAAATCTCTGTGACGTTTACTCGTCCCAATTGTGATAAACATCCTGCACATCATCATCCTCATCCAGAAGATCCAATGTTCTCTGCAGCTGTTTGATATCGTTCTCATCGGTGAGTGTAACATAGGTCTGTGGCAACATTGTGACTTCTGCACTTGCCATTGGGATTTTTTCTGCCTCGATCGCTTCTCTTACGGCACTGAAATCCTCCGGAAGTGTAATGATCTCGTAGCTGTCCTCTTCCTCTGCGAAGTCCTCTGCACCTGCGTCCAACGCAAGCATCATCAGATCATCCGCACTCAGAGTAATATCTGCATCCTCCAGATCCTCCTTGGAAAGAATGATTTGTCCCTTTTCATCGAACATATAAGATACGCAGCCCTGGGTACCAACGCTTCCGCTTCCCTTGGTAAATGCATTTCTGACATTGCTGGCTGTACGGTTTTTATTGTCTGTAAGAGCTTTTACAATGATCGCGGTACCACTTGGACCATATCCCTCATACGTAACCTCTTCATAGTTTACAGATGCTGCATCTCCTGCTGCTTTTTTGATACCTCTGTCAATGGTATCGTTTGGCATATTATTGGCTTTTGCCTTGGCAATCACATCACGGAGTCTGCTGTTGTTGGCCGGATCCGGTCCGCCCTCCTTAACAGCAACGGCGATCTCACGTCCGAGAATCGTAAATACTTTTCCCTTTGCTGCATCGTTCTTTTCCTTTTTGTGTTTGATGTTGGCAAATTTTGAATGTCCTGACATAATAAAACTCTCCTTTTATCTTTCTATCCGGGAATATAATATCCCATAACTTATATATTTTATCACCTTTCACGTTTCCTGTCCACGAAACATTTTGTTTCGCTTTGTCTGCCGACGTGAAAGGATCAATTTCCGTTTAGCTTATCTCTCATCTTTTTGTAGAAGCTTATTCCGGAAAGCTTGACGATCCTCGTCTGATCCTCCGGCACACATATCTCCAGCCGGTCTCCCGTAGATAATCCCCGTACTGTCCTGCCGTCTACCACAAGAACCGCCGTATCCTCCTGAAAGTCCTTCGTCTGGCCTAACTCCAGTACGATCCGGTCTCTGGCCGATACAACCAGACTTCTCTTATTGAGAGAATGTGCACAAATAGGCGTGATCACAGTAGCCTCTGTGTCCGGCACCATAACCGGTCCTCCCGCCGAGAGATTATAT
>CADAKW010000069.1:9573-19526 GCA_902788645.1 uncultured Lachnospiraceae bacterium | reverse complement strand
TGTTCCGTATGTGAGAATTGGGTCTACACAAAGAGATGTATGTGCAGATACGATAACGCCTGTCGTACCACAAACCTTAGACAGCTCCTCTACACACATAATATATGTCAGGATGTCTGCACCCTGTCCACCAAACTCCTTTGGTACCGGGATTCCAAGGAATCCGTTCTTTCCCATCTTATCTACTGTAACCTGTGGGAATACCTCAGTCTCATCAGTTTCCTGTGCCAGAGGCTTTACTTCATTTTCAGCGAAATCCTTAAAAAGCTGTCTCGCCATCTCATGCTGTTTACTTAATGTAAAATCCATGATTTGCTTTACCACCTTTCCTAATTTAATTCTTATTTAATTACTGAGCATCAACCGGAGTCTTTGTACGGTCAGCATTGTAAACATAGAAACCTTTTCCGCTCTTTGCACCGAGGTTTCCACCACGAACCATCTTACGAAGAAGTGGGCATGCACGATACTTGCTGTCGCCTGTCTCGTTGTAAAGTACATCCATGATAGCAAGGCAGATATCAAGACCAATGAAATCACCTAACTCAAGAGGTCCCATTGGATGATTTGCACCAAGCTTCATAGCTGCATCGATACCGGCGATATCAGAAACGCCTTCCATCTTGATGAATGCAGCTTCGTTGATCATAGGGATCAGGATACGGTTTACTACGAAACCAGCAGCCTCATTTACCTGTACAGGAGTCTTTCCAATCTCCTCAGAAATCTTCTTGATAGTATCAACAGTCTCAGCAGGTGTATTTACACCAGCGATAACCTCGATAAGCTTCATACGGTCAGCAGGATTGAAGAAATGCATACCAACCATTGGACGGGTCAGACCATTTCCGATCTCTGTAATGGAAAGGCTTGATGTATTTGATGCGAAGATACACTCTGGCTTAGCAATCTTGTCAAGCTCTGCGAATGTTGTCTTCTTTACATTGATATCCTCAAATGCTGCCTCTACGATGAGATCACAATCCTTGCAAAGGTCTTCCTTTAAGCCCGGTGTGATTCTTCCAAGGATTGCATCTACTGCATCCTGTGTCAGCTTGCCCTTCTGAACAAGTCTGTCATAACCCTTAGCGATCTTATCCTTACCGCCTTCAGCCCACTCCTGCTTGATATCACAGAGTGCTACTTCATAACCTTCGTTCTGGGCAAATGCCTTAGCAATGCCCTGTCCCATAGTACCAGCACCAATAACGCCTACTTTCATTGTCTATAACCTCCATTTTTTTATTTGGAGAAGCAGCCGGTAAACGCCTGCCTCTCCCTTGTATGATAATCCTTACGGATCAAACTAGCAGTTCTTGAAAGGTACAACCTTTACCTTCTGCTCCTTTGGAGCCAGGAAGTTGCCCATTCCTGACTTCTGGTCCTCTGTCTCAAAACAGTCACCAAAAAGCTTCTCCTCGATCACGATAGCCTGATCGATATCTACCTGAAGACCATCGTTGATCGCCTTCTTGCAGTTGCGGACAGCGATCGGAGCGTTCTTTGCGATGGTAGATGCCATCTTCTTTGCCTGCTCCATCAGCTCCTCCTGTGGATAAACTGCATTTACAAGACCGATTCTGTAAGCCTCGTCAGCCTTGATATTGCGTGCAGTATAGATCAACTGCTTAGCCATACCTACGCCAACAGTTCTTGCCAGTCTCTGTGTTCCACCGAAACCAGGTGTGATACCAAGACCAACCTCAGGCTGACCGAACATTGCATTCTCAGAGCAGATACGGATATCGCAGCTCATAGAAATCTCGCAGCCACCGCCAAGAGCGAAACCGTTTACTGCAGCGATAACAGGGATTGGAAGAGTCTCAAGCTTGCGGAATACATCGTTTCCTTTCTTACCGAAAGCCTCTCCCTCTGCCTTTGTCAGTGTACTCATCTCTCCGATATCAGCACCTGCAACAAAAGACTTGTCTCCTGCACCTGTCAGGATCACGCATCTTACAGTGTCCAGATCGATTGCATCCAGTGTCTGATCCAGTTCATCAAGAACCTGGCTGTTCAGAGCATTGAGTGCCTTTGGACGATTGATCGTGATGGTTGCAACAGCACCATCTGCTTCATATAAAATGAAATCCATAGTAGTGTATCTCCTTTTTAATTATTTGTAAGCTTCAACGATTGTAGAGCAGCCCATTCCACCACCGATACAAAGAGTAGCAAGACCTCTGTTGGCTCCCTCTTTCTGCATCTCATGAAGAAGTGTAACAAGGATACGGCATCCGGAAGCTCCAACAGGATGTCCAAGTGCGATAGCACCACCGTTTTTGTTTACCTTAGACATATCGAAGTTTAAGTCTCTTGCAACTGCTACAGACTGTGCTGCAAATGCCTCGTTTGCCTCGATAAGATCAATGTCATCGATTGTAAGACCTGTCTTAGCAAGTACTTTCTTTGTAGAAGCAACAGGACCAACACCCATGATCTCAGGACGAACACCACCAAGTGCTCCTGCTACGAATGTAGCCATTGGCTTAACACCAAGCTCTTTTGCCTTCTCTTCTGTCATAACAACAACTGCTGCTGCACCATCGTTGATACCGGATGCATTACCGGCTGTAACAACACCGCCCTCTTTACCGGAGCAGCATTTCAGCTTAGAAAGACCTTCTGCTGTTGTACCAGGACGTGGACCCTCATCCTTAGAGAAGATGATTGGCTCTTTTGTCTTGCGGTCAACACCTGTCTGAACAGGTACGATCTCATCATCAAACTTGCCTGCTGCAATCGCTGCCTCGCACTTCTGCTGGCTGTTTGCTGCAAACTCATCAAGCTCTTCACGGGTAAGACCCCACTCATCAGCAACATTCTCTGCTGTGATCATCATATGATACTGGTTGAATGCATCCCAGAGAGCATCGTTTACCATGGTATCAACGAGCTTACCGTTGTTCATACGGTATCCGTAACGACCCTGCATCATAGCGTAAGGAGCCATAGACATGTTCTCCATACCACCTGCAACAACGATGTCAGCATCTCCTGCCTCGATCATCTGGGCTGCCATATTGACACAGTTCAGACCGGAACCACATACTACGTTAACTGTAACAGCAGGTGTCTCAACAGGAAGTCCTGCCTTGATAGATGCCTGACGTGCTACGTTCTGACCAAGACCTGCCTGGATAACACAGCCCATGTATACATGATCAACCTGATCAGCCGGAACACCAGCTCTGTTGAGAGCCTCCTTGATTACTACAGATCCTAATACAGGAGCCGGAGTCTTACTGAGACCTCCACCCATCTTTCCAATAGCGGTACGACAAGCGCCTGCCAAAACAATTTTCTTTGCCATAATAAAAAATCCTCCTTCTTTTTTTATGACCACTTCTCTGCTGAGCAGATTGTGAAAAATGACGAAAAATGTATGTACTATTTTTATCGTTATTAATCACATTAGTGACCTAACTACCCTCAATGATATATCAAACTTCCAAAAATGGCAAGCCTTTTTCCGACATTCCCGTGCAAACCGCACAAACAGGCGACACCGTTCCCCATCTCCCCTTCTGCAAGTATTTTACATTTGACGCACGATATATAAAAGTGTTATCCTATATCTATATGTGTAGAATGTACAAAGCAAATGAAAAGTTTTCTCAGAAACAGGCGATTTTGTACAACTGCTTTTTTGCAGTACATCTAAATAATCATATGTGATGAGCTTAATTTCATCACGGAATGGAGGAAATCATGGATTACAGAGAAATGTACTCTAAGAAACTTGTAAGTGCCGATGATGCCGTACGCGAGATCAAATCCGGTGACTGGGTTGATTACGGCTGGGCAGCCACCACTGTTATTGATCTTGATAAAGCACTTGCAAAACGCATGCCGGAGCTTACGGATGTCAATATCCGCGGCGGAATTTTAATGAAGGAGCCTGAGATCTTCAAGATTGATGATCCTGCAGCTCACTTTGCCTGGAATTCCTGGCATATGGGCGGTATCGAGCGTAAAGCGATTGCAAAGGGCTTCAGCTTCTATTCTCCGATCCGTTACTCAGAGCTTCCGAGATATTACCGCGATTCCCAGACTCCACCGGATGTTGCCATGCTTCAGGTAGCACCAATGGATGAGCACGGATACTTCAATCTCGGACCAAGTCCTTCCCATGCAATGGCATGTATCCGTTCTGCCAAAAAGGTAATCGTTGAGGTCAATCAGAAGATGCCGATCTGCCTTGGCGGATTTGACAACTGTGTCAGCATCAATGATGTCGACCTGATCGTAGAAGGTTCCAACACAGATCTTTACGAGCTTGGCGGTGGCGGTGCTGCAACAGATATCGACCATGCCGTAGCCAAATATATTGTTGATGAGATCCCTGACGGTGCCTGCCTGCAGCTTGGTATCGGCGGTATGCCAAATGCCGTTGGTTCCCTGATCGCAGAGTCCGATCTGAAGGATCTGGGCGTACATACAGAGATGTATGTAGATGCCTTTGTAGACATTGCAAAGGCCGGCAAGATCACAGGTATGAGAAAGAACATCGACAAAGGTCGTCAGGTATACGGATTTGCAGCCGGAACAAAGAAGCTTTATGATTATCTGAATAACAATCCTGCTTGTATGGCAGCTCCTGTAGAATACACCAACGATATCCGTTCTATCTCTGCACTGGACAACTTCATGTCCATCAACAACGCCGTTGATATCGATCTCTTCGGACAGGTTAATGCAGAGTCAGCCGGTATCAAGCACATCAGCGGTGCAGGCGGACAGCTTGACTTCGTACTGGGTGCTTACCTCTCTAACGGCGGTAAGAGCTTTATCTGTATGTCTTCTACTTTCACGACAAAGGACGGCACAGTAACATCACGTATCAAGCCGACCCTTGACAATGGCTCCATCGTTACTGACACCAGAGCAAATATCCACTATTTTGTTACTGAATACGGTATCGTAAATCTCAAGGGCTTATCTACCTGGCAGAAGGCTGAGGCTCTGATCTCTGTGGCACATCCTGATTTCCGCGACCAGCTGATCGCCGAAGCAGACAAGCTTCATATCTGGAGAAACAGTAATAAACGATGATCATCGTTTTATTTATCAAAACAACGCATAACATTTGATATCTTAAACAAAATAAAACAGAGGCGTCCATTTCAGCGGATACCTCTGTTTTATTTTTATTTGTATTTTATTTTCTATTTTTCTGTCGTAAAATCTTGTTTTTAAAATAAGATTTCTTTTTGAATTTCCTAACCTAAACAGTTTTCACCGCTTCTGATCTGCCGCTTACTGCTCCAGCTTACGGTTTGTCTTCTCCTGGAACTTCTCACTCTCAATAATAAATCTCTCATGAGTTCCTTTACCGATCAGTCCTTTGGAATCATACGCCTCCACCTTAAATACAAGCTTGCGCCCTTCAATGGCTGTCAACTCACTGTCACATGTGATCTTCATGCCGATTGGAGAAGATGCCACATGCTCAATCTCCACACGGGTTCCCACAGTGCCGCAGCCCTCATTCAGGTGATCCGCCACGCTCATAAACGCCGTCTTTTCCATTAAAGCAAGCATTGCCGGTGTTGCGAATACATCCATCACACCGCTTCCCATGGTTTTTGCTGTAAACTGATCTGTTACTGTCATCTCCTGATGTCCCTTTAATCCTACCTCTAACATCTCTGTGTCCTTTCTACGCAGCCGGATATATCTTATCATATATTTGCATATAGCGCACGGTTTCTGCGCATGACGGAGTTTCGAAGAAACTCCTGATATGAGCCCGGCAGGGCTCATTATCCCCTGCGATTTATTGTTTATTATTATACCTCTACAGCCTCCGGGAAAAGCTCCTGGAAATACGGAAGCTCACAAACCCAGTTACAGAAGGTGTGCCATTCCTGCAGCTTATGACCATGACGGGCACGGTACATTGCGATCGCATTTTCATAGGACATGGTACATGTCCTCATCTGGTGATAGCTTTCCGGCAAAAGCTGGATCATGCTGTACCAGAGAGCCTTATCCTTTGTCTCCATATATTTGAGACGTATCTGCTCCAGACAATCGATCATCTGATCCATCTGCGCCTCTGCCTCCGGCACCATATGATCCATACTGAAATCTGCTCTTTCAAAAGGCTTGCTGTGGATCTTGTGCATGGTACTTGTGGAATTGGCTACCGTACCAACCTTGTAAGTATCATACTCTTTCCACCAGTAAATCGGTGCGGTAATATCCACCGTAATAAAGATCTGGCGGATAAATTTGCGGTGGTCGTTCCCCGCCTGACATAATCTTTTGGCCAGTTGCAGGTCATTTTCTCCAAAAATAAACTCTCCCTTATCATTCACATAGCTGTCACCTCTGGCCCAGCTGTTTAATGGATTTCTGGCGCCACGCATGGCATTTTCCATGTTCATCACAGATGTTCTCTCAAATGTAATCATCTTTCTGCATTCCTCCTTTATTCTTCTACCGGATCCTCATCAAACTCCACGATCACGTAATATCCCCGCTCCGTCTTCTCTACATCCTTCACTACACCATCCAGTGTTTTCAGACGCTGTGGCAGCTTATAACAGCCGGACATCGCCACTGCCGGGTTAATAATGTAACTGTAATTTAATGCTGTCTTCTTTTCCGTGACATTAACAGCATCTCCGGCCTTGACCAGACCCGGACGCTCCATCTTAAATCGCATTTCTCTCATACTAATCCTATATTCCTTTCTCTGCCTGCCAATTTGGAACCGCAGACACAACTTTGTCGTTTATATAGCACTTCATCAGCAGTAATATCCTCCGCCAAAGCAGAGATTGCAAAACATATCCCCGATGCAAAGATACATACAAAGATCTGAGCTGCAGCCGGATACCGGCTGGTAATTCCGCTGCATCCCCTGATACCAGGTTCCTCCGGACTCCAACACACGTACCAGCTGCTGATACTGCTGATTATACGGCTCCTGCATCACAGCCTGTCTGGCATACTCCAGCGCCATGAGATTATTCCCCAACCCCATATTGGCCACCGCACTGAGATAATACCATTGTCCCGTTCTCTCCTGCATCTGGTTCAATACATTGATCGCATCATTATAATAATGGTTTTGAATATAGATTGCTGCAGATTTCAAGTGCATCACATACTCCTCACTCTGCCCTTCTGCCCGAAATCCGCCATCAAATCCCTGAAATCCTCCATATCCGGAACCACCTGCACCATAGTAACCTCCACCCCCGGAGCCGCCATGCTCTCTCTCATTAATGATCTGCTGGTACGCCTGCTGCAGCTCCTTAAACTTCTCCTCCGCTTCCTCTTTATGAGGATTATTAATATTGGCATCCGGATGATATTTCCGGCTCAGCGTACGATATGCTTTTTTGATCTCGCTGTCAGAGGCATTTCTTGACACCCCTAAAACCTGATACGGATCGATCATCCTTCCTCTCTCCATTCCTTTTTATCCATTCTGCTGTTCTGTGGATCAAACTTTGTCCAGACCCCGGAATATAATATATTGCGCAAAATCTCCACATTATCTACCACCGGAAGCCTCTCAAAATGATAACAGGCCCTGGATATCATCTCTGTAAGGATCTGTCTGACCTGCTCCCTCCGGCTGTCCTTTTCCGGCTCGATGTCCTGTATCTGCCTGTCCTCCTCCAAAAACGGATTATAGCTGCCCTTTCGAAAGTCCTCCTGCAGATCATCCCATGCATCCAGAAGATAAATGTATTTTCCAAGATAAAATCCCATGTGATACAGATCCTGATACCAGATATCCCTCTCCGGTGCAAACAATGTCCCGCAGATCCGGCCAAATATCCCGGAAACAATATCTAGATCTGTCTCTTTACGAAACTCAGCCTGCTTCAGCTCCTCCAGACACTGCTTTATGATCCCTGCCTGCTCCGGATACCGTTCACCAACCCGTCTGCCTGCCGGATGCAGCACTGTGCCATACGCTCCCCGTATGAGATCACGATCATCCTCCCAGTCATCCAGACATTTATAATATGTCAAAAGAATGTTCATTGCCGCCGCATAGGATACATAAACCGTATCGTATTTCGTTCTCCTGCGAAACGGATGTATCACACAACCTCCACAGGTACTCCTTTTATCCACATCATATAAAGAAGACAATAACATCGCCAGAAACGTCATATCATAATTTAATGATAATCTGCCGGAAAATCCATAATCCCTCTGCAGACACCTGCAAAGACCACAATACCAGCCCTGATATTCCTCCAGCTCTCTGACCTTTAACTCTCCCTTATTGGGAATGACATACCCAAACATGACATCTTCCTTTAACTTTTTTTGATAAATTCCGTCTTACACATAGGACAGGTGATCGCAATCTTGCCCTTTCCCTTAGGTACACGGATACTCTGTCCGCAATTTGGGCAGCGGAAGATCCTGTGTGTCTTTCTCTGCTGCATATTATTCCGCTCTCTGCTAAAGAAATACTTCACACGGTTGTGGTATCTTAAATACCATTCATTCTCCCGGTATCTCTGATAATGATTTCTGGAAAATGTCCTGTAATAGGAAAAGATCAGAATAACCATAACCAGAACACTGATGATCAGTCGAAGCACATCATGATGTATAAACAACTGAATAAACATTAAAAGAAACGCTAATATTACCAAAAAATGAGAAAAGTGGTCTACTCCATAACGTCCCTGCATAAACCGGCGAAACCAATCCCGCATACGGCACCTCCATATCAATAAATCACTATAATTATTTCTTAATTTAATCATACTAGCAAACAGAGAAAATGCAATGAATTAAAATAAAAATATTTCTAAAACTTCTATAAACATCACACCTTGTTTTTGGGTACAAAAAAAGCACGAGACGGGATTCGAACCCGCGACCCTCGCCTTGGCAAGGCGATACTCCACCACTGAGCCACTCGTGCATTTCGCTTTCCGACAACCGCTTGTCTCAAGCACAAGTAGTATTCTATCGGAAAGCGTGTGATTTGTCAACCACTTTTTTTAATTTTTTTATATTTATTTTTTTAACACAAAATCTTCTCCGATTTCACCATCATTTTACTTAAAATATGATACACCGGATTCAAAGATATGCTGATTCTGGTTGCCGTAAATATTGACAGCCACACCATCACCAATACGCTCGGAATGAGCCATCTTACCGAGAACCCTTCCGTCCGGACTGGTAATACCCTCAATAGCCGCATAAGAGCCGTTTGGATTGAATTCCTCGTCCATGGTCGGATTGCCCTGCAGATCCACGTAACGTGTTGCTATCTGGCCATTGGCAAAGAGCTCCTTGATCACATGTTCCGGTGCAACAAAACGTCCCTCACCGTGAGAGGCAGGAATTGCATAAACACCACCAAGCTCTGCACGCATCAGCCATGGAGACTTGTTGGTCACTACCTTTGTGTAGACAGACTTGGAGATATGACGTCCAATGCTGTTGGTTGTCAGAGTCGGCGCTCCTGCTGTCTGCGGCTTGATCTCACCATATGGTACAAGTCCCAGCTTGATCAGTGCCTGGAATCCGTTACAGATACCAAGCGCAAGACCGTCTCTCTGCTGCAGCAGATCATGAACCGCATCCATGATCTTTGGATTTCTAAAAATAGATGCAATAAACTTCGCAGAACCATCCGGCTCATCACCGGCGCTGAATCCGCCGGAGAACATCAGGATCTGGCTCTCTCTGATTGCTTTTTCAAAGGCATTGACAGACTCTACGATCTGTCCCTCTGTCATATTCTTAAATACTAATGTCTCTACCTCTGCTCCTGCCTGCTCAAACGCCTTTGTGGTATCATACTCGCAGTTTGTACCAGGGAATACCGGAATAAATACCTTTGGTCTTGCCAGCTTTCTCTGAGCTGTATAAACCTGCTTTGCATCAAACAGGGTATCTTCAAGCTGCTTCTGCTCCACACCGGATCTGGTTGGGAATACTTCCTCCAGACGTCC
>CADAKW010000069.1:0-9558 GCA_902788645.1 uncultured Lachnospiraceae bacterium | reverse complement strand
GCAAGCTTACATGCTGCATAATCCTCCGGATCCATCTCAACGATAATAGAACCGTAATCCTTTGCAAACAGCTCGTCAATGGAAAGCTGATCATTTAATGTAACACCAAACTCGTTACCAAATGCCATCTTGCTGACAGCTTCGCAGATACCGCCAAATCCAACGGCATATGCAGAAGCAATCTTCTTCTCATGGATCAGCTTTGTAATGTCTGCATAGAGACTCATCAGCTGAGAATATACAGGAAGATCAAACTCATCCTTTTCAATATCAAACTTCACAAGAATATTGCCTGCCTTTTTCAGCTCAGGGCTGACAACATCCTGTAATGTAGCCACATCAACGGCAAAGGAGCACAATGTCGGTGGTACATCAATATCATTAAAGGAACCGGACATACTGTCCTTTCCACCGATAGATGGAAGTCCCAGCTTCATCTGTGCGTCATAAGCACCTAAGAGGGCTGCCATCGGCTCACCCCAGCGCTTCGGATCTGTCCCGAGACGTCTGAAATACTCCTGGAATGTAAAGCGGATCTTGCTGTAATCTCCACCGGAAGCAACGATCTTGGCAACAGATGAGATCACGGCATAAACTGCTCCATGATATGGACTCCAGCTTGTAAGATACGGATCCATGCCATAACTCATCATCGTAACGGTATCGCATTTGCCCTCCAGCACCGGAAGCTTAGCGATCATGGTCTGGATCGGTGTATGCTGTGTCTTTCCGCCATAAGGCATCGTCACGGTAGAAGCACCGATGGAGCTGTCAAACATCTCCACAAGTCCCTTCTGGGAACAGACATTCAGGTCACGCAGGGTATCTAACCATGCACGCTTCAGATCTCTTGTGTCCTTCTTCTCCCGGAAGTAGTTTTTGTCCTGATCCGGCATTGTCACTTTGACATCGGTCTCCTGATGAGCACCATTGGTATCAAGGAATGCTCTGGAGATATCTACGATGGTCTTGCCTCTCCACTTCAGTACAAGGCGTGGGCTTTCTGTCACCTCAGCAACAACAACTGCTTCGAGATTTTCCTCTGCTGCAAAATCAAGCATTTTATCCACATCGGACTTGGCAACAACAACTGCCATACGCTCCTGGGACTCAGAAATCGCAAGCTCTGTGCCGTCCAGTCCGGCATATTTCTTTGGAACCTTGTCCAGATTGACCTCCAGACCGTCTGCCAGCTCACCGATAGCTACAGACACGCCGCCGGCACCGAAATCGTTACACTTCTTAATAATGGAGCTGACCTCCTGACGACGGAACAGACGCTGGATCTTTCGCTCAGTCGGAGCATTACCCTTCTGTACCTCTGCACCGCAGACATCAATGGACTTTGTGGTATGGGCCTTGGAAGAACCTGTCGCACCACCGATACCATCACGTCCGGTACGTCCGCCCAGAAGAATGATAATGTCGCCCGGATCACTGTTTTCACGAATAACATTGCGTCTCGGAGCGGCTCCCATAACAGCACCGATCTCCATACGCTTTGCTACATAGTTCGGATGATAAACCTCATTGACCAGTCCGGTTGCAAGTCCGATCTGGTTACCGTAAGAGCTGTATCCATGAGCAGCACCTGTGGTGATCTTACGCTGTGGCAGCTTACCCGGAAGGGTATCCTTCATGGAAACGGTCGGATCAGCAGCGCCGGTCACACGCATTGCCTGATATACATAGCCTCTGCCTGACAACGGATCACGGATCGCACCACCAAGACATGTTGCAGCACCACCAAACGGCTCAATCTCTGTCGGATGATTGTGTGTCTCGTTCTTAAAGAATACAAGCCACTCCTCTTCCTTTCCGTCAATCTCAACAGGAACTACGATGGAGCAGGCATTGATCTCATCTGACTCCTCCATATCGTCCAGCTTGCCGGCCTTCTTCAACTGACGCATTGCCAGAAGTGCAATATCCATCAGAGAAACAAACTTGTCATCTCTACCTGCAAACATCTCCTTATGGGCCGCATAATATTCCTGATATGTATCCTCGATCGGTTTCTTATAATAACCGTCATCAAAGGTAACATTTTTTAACTCGGTGAGGAATGTGGTATGACGGCAGTGATCAGACCAGTAAGTATCCAGCACCCGGATCTCTGTCACAGAAGGATCACGCTTTTCTTCACCGGCAAAATATTTCTGGATATGCAGGAAATCCTTAAAGGTCATTGCCAGATTCAGAGAATCATAAAGCTCCTTTAACTCTGCCTCAGGCATACTCTGGAAACCATCAAAAATTGCCACATCCGCAGGCTCATCAAACTGCTGAACCAGTGTATCAGGCTTCTTTTCATCGGTTTCTCTGGAATCCACCGGATTGATACAGTATTCCTTGATCCTTGTGCGGTCTTCCTCGTTGATCTCTCCCTCAAATACATACGTAGTTGCAGAACGGATGACCGGATCCTCTTTCTCGTTCAGGAGCTTCACACACTGCTCCGCAGAATCCGCTCTCTGATCAAACTGTCCCGGCAGATACTCTACCGAAAAACAGAATGCATCCGGATCCATGTCAAATGTCTCCTCATAACAGTCATCCACAGGCGGCTCTGAAAATACCGTCATCAATGCCTGCTGGTATGTGGCATCGCTAAGATTTTCCACATCGTAACGTATTAAAACTCTTACGTTACGCAAAGCAGTAATACCAAGATACTGTCTCACTTCCTCCTTCAGTTCTTTTGCGCGAACTGCATAAGGAGCTTTTTTCTCCACATAAATTCTTTTAACCTGTCCCATTTTTTCCTCCTGTTTGTGATCAACGCCGTACAAAATGCATGCCGTAATATTTCATTATTTACCGGAAGTTGCATCAGAAGAATCACTCTTCATCTTCTCCAGATCAGCAGCAGTAACAATATCTGTAGTTACAGAACCAATTGTTACATCATCCCATACATCAGAGTTGGTTGATACTTTATAGTTTTCAAGGATGCCCTGATACCATTTATCATAAGCATCATTCTGTGCAGAAGTAATGGCAGAATCGCAAGCCTCTTTATAACTGTCCTGTGAATTGTTGTCTACCATTTTAACAAAAAGAACATATCCACTCTTCTCATCTTTAATGATCTTGGAGATCTCATCCTTCTTCATTGCCTTGATCTGCTTCAGGAGCTTTTCGTCTGTTACCATGCTCCAGCCATCCTTCTCCGTGAAGTTTGTATCGGAGAATTTGATGTCAGACTTGCTGTTATCACCCAGAAGCTTAGAAAAATCCTTGGCATCTGCAGCCTTCTTATATAAATCCTCAAGCTCCTTTGTCAGCTTGTTCTTCTTGCTGTCAGATAACTTTTTGCTGTTGCCGTCAGAGTCCGTGGTAGATGTAGAGAATGCATAGCACTGTACCTTATACTCTCTGTAATCCTTTTTGGAAATATCCTTAACAGCAGCCTTCTCGTCTACTGTCTTGTCTAACTCCTTTGTCTCAGCATCCTTATAATTGTCAGCCAGCTTACGAAGCTCAAAACGCTTTGTCAGCTTACTCTTGGAAATATTGAGACGAAGCTTCTGTGTAAAGGAAAGTCCCTTTAACTCCTTAGCCACCTCTTCCTGTACTTCCTTCTTATCATCAGCACTGAGCTTATATCCTGCCTTCTTGGCCTCCTGATAAAGGATCTCGTACTCTGTCTCTGTGTCGATAACCTCCTGCTTAATACCGGTTGCATTGGTAGCAGAAGAATCAACATTTCTGTCTGTTCCCATGTAATTGTTTTCCCAGATAGACTTTCCGGTGTACATCTGATACATCTCGTCATACGGAAGATATGCGCTCTCACGCTCATAGATCGGATACATCATATCCTCCATGGTCAGCTTTGTGTTGTTGATCTTTAATACAACCTTGGGCTGAAACTGCTGAATACCTACGCCAATACACAATACCAAAACGATGATGACGCAGATCGCACCGATCACAATCTTTTTGGTATCACTAAATCCGCCCTCGGATAACCTCTTATTTCCCTTTGCTGCAGATACCTGAGATGATGCTTTTTCTTTCTCATTGTTCTGCTTGTTCATGATTTTTTTTGATGAATTCATGTTTACTCCTCCACTCGGTAATTATCACGTTAAAAAATAAAACGCTATCTTCTATTCTACCGAAAATATAAGAGAAGTCAAGAAATTATTCCGAATTCACACAAAACACATAAATAAGTAAAAGAACTTTTCTGATAAAAAAAGAAACCTCCGAAAGGTTTCTCTAAGCAAAATATATAATGCGGAAGAAGGGACTTGAACCCTCACTCGGAAATCCGAACTAGAACCTGAATCTAGCCTGTCTGCCAATTCCAGCACTTCCGCATATCTGCCTGCGAGTTTCTCTCGCAAGCACGATTAGTATATTATCATCTTTATATGTGATTGTCAACTATTATTTTTAATTTTTTCCAATTTTTTATTTTTATTATATCTGTGAAAATGAAACCAGCAAAAGCTCCAGTCCCAGCTGGTCTCCAATATTGCCCCGTTTAAACTGATACTCCGTCTCTATGCAGGCCTCCAGCATAGCTTTCAGCTTCCTGACAGAAAATCTGCGGCACTGTGACTGGTATTTTCCTACCGCAAAAGGCGGCACACCTGCCTTTCTTGCCATCTCTGTCCTGTCATATTTTCCGGACATATCCCGGATCTGAAGAAGTATATTAAAATGACGTGTTAAAAGGTACAAAATAGACATGGGATTCTCCCGGAGCGCCAACAGGTCATGATACAGATGCAGCATCCCCCACCGGTCTCCGGATGCCACTGCATCCATCATCTGAAAGATCCTGCCATTGATCTGGATACTGCACACTGCGTCAATATCCTCCGGTTTGATCACATCCCTGCCTTCCGTATATGCGATCAGCTTATCGATCTCATTTTTCACATTGGTCATGGAATTATCGATCTGCTCCAGCAGATAGGAAGCCGTGCTCTCCTGGATCTTTCTGCCACTCTGCTTCAAAAGGACGGCGATCCATGCCTTCAGCTCCCGTTCTGTCATGGTATTCATTTCCACGGCAAGACCATTTTTATTGACATACTTATAAAGCTTGTTACGCTTGTCAATCTCCTTCTCCACAAACACCATCACGGTTGTATCCGGCATTGTCGGCAGATAATCCGCCAGCTCTGATGCACTTTTGAACAGTCTGCTGTTTTCTATAATAATGATCCGCCGGTCGTTGAAAAAAGGAAGTGTATCAGCCGCCTCCCTAAGAGTGGGAAAATCAATATCCTTCCCTTCAAAATAGGAATAGTTCATCTCATCCCCATCGCCCAATACTGCCTTTTTCAGTCTGTCACGGTACATTCTCTTAAGATAATCTTCCTCTCCATACAGCAGATATACCGGATGAAATGTCTGGTTTTTCAGATCTTCCTTCAGCTGTTTCATATATACGACCTAACCCTTTCCATGGTCAGCACCTGTGATTTACTTCATATATGTCTGAAAGCTTTCTGCCGGATCTGCTTTCACATCAAAGCCAAGCTCCTTCAGTGTCAGCGCCAAAGCCCGTAAAGTCTCCGTCATATCCGCTTCATTGGCATTATTTCCCATATGCCCAATACGGATCACCTTACCTGCAAGCACATCAAAACAGCCTGCGATCATAATATGGTGCTTTTCTGCCATTGTATTCAAAATATCCTGTGCTTTCATCCCCTCCGGCACATAGAATACCGTCACAGAGGATGCAAAACCACTTTCAAGATACAACGTAAGACCTGCTTCTGTCAATGCCTTTCTGGCAGCTTCCGCAATCTTTGCATGACGCTTCAGGTGCTCCGGATCTGCCGCTACATTCTCCAAAGCCTGTCTAAGTCCCATAATATCACTGACCGGCATAGTATACGGGAACCATTGATCCTTATAATAATTCTCAAAGGTCAGAAGATTGGCATAAAACGAACGGATCGGTGTCTTCCTCTCATGCATTGCCGCAAACGCATCCGGACTGACAGCCACCATAGTAAGTCCCGGAGGTGCTGACAATGCCTTCTGGGAACCGCCACAGACAATATCGATCTGAGCCGCATCTACGTCCAGTTCATCCGCAAACATACCCGTCACGGAATCTACTACGGTCAAAATGCCATACTCCTTCAGGATCGGACACAGCTTTTCCACCGGATTTAACAGGCCGCTTGGGGTATCACTGTGCACCAGAGTCGCGTATTTGAAATCATGATCCTTCTCCAGATAATCACGAAGCTTTTCCGGAGATAATGGATTGTGGTAGTCCAAAGACCATGTTACCGGATCTCCCTGATACATAGACACAAAATCAGCAAAGCCCTTTCCAAAGATGCCGTTATCGATCACAAGGACACGGTCTCCCGGTTCTGTAAGAGAAGCGCATGCTGCCTCCAGTCCAAGGATTCCCTCTCCCCCCAGGATAAAGCACTCATTCTCCGTATGGATCAGACTGCCAAACAGACGACAGGTGTCCCGGTAGAAATCATAAAATGCCGGATCCAGATCCGGATTGGTTGTCCGTAAGCTTCTGGCATGATACACACTGTCTGCCACCTGTGTCGGTCCCGGAGTCATAATTTTTATAGAAGTATTCTCTAATGTTTTCATAGCAATCTCTGTTCCTTTCTATCTATTTTATATTTTTCACGAAGAGGCAGCCACAAAAAAATCTGTGCCTGCCCTCTTTCGTATTTCCTATCGTATTAATTTTCAAAATAATTCTGTCATTCACTGACATACTAATTATGGAGCACCTTCTGCAGTACCAGAATGATAGGAACCGCGATCAGTCCTGCAACAAAGATCTGTACCAGATTACCCGGAATCGATGTCACCGGTGCCACAAAGCTTCCATAAAGAATGATCTCTGCGATATAATAACCGACAACCTTAATAATCGCTGCCACAAAAACAGCCAGGATCAAACGTCCCTTTCCTGCCTTCTTCCCTGCTACTGCTGCAAATGCAAAACCAATCAGACCACAGATTATAAAGGTAAACGGAGCCCATGAAACCCAGCCGGAGGTCAGATCAAACAGTCCCATACCAAATGCACCTGCCAAAGCACCGGTTCTCTTACCATAAATCGCTGCAGCTACAAAAAGAGGGATATTGCCCAGATGGATCAGACCACCATTGGCTGCCAGAAACGGAATACGTACATTAATAAATGCCGTTGCCACATAAGTCAATGCGATAAATAACGCTGCCATTGTGATCTCAATAGTCTTACTGCGTGAAGTCTCTGTCTCCGCAACATTCATCCCTGCTGCTGTCGTTGTCTCTTTTGCCATAATAAAATCCTTCTTTCATTTGTATTTCTCATTAAAGATCTTATATATGATAAAAAAAAACTGACAGTATGAAAACTGCCAGTTTTTATATTTTTTATGGTACCAGATCTATTTTTTCTAATGATACTTTCAAAAATTTCCTGTGATATCCTGATATCTCTTAGAACAATCCTGTGATCACGCCGTCCTCATTGACATCAATGCCCTCTGCCGCCGGATGCTTCGGAAGTCCCGGCATAGTCATGACCGTACCGGTAATCGCTACCACAAAGCCTGCGCCTGCAGACACATATACCTCACGGATATTGATCGGGAAATCCTTCGGACAGCCAAGCAGCTTCGGATCGTCAGACAGAGAATACTGATTCTTTGCC
This sequence comes from uncultured Lachnospiraceae bacterium, assembly GCA_902788645.1. Lineage (GTDB taxonomy): Bacteria > Bacillota > Clostridia > Lachnospirales > Lachnospiraceae > Jutongia. The sequence continues at coordinate 1,901 of CADAKW010000069.1, read as the reverse complement.
ATACATACCGGCAGTTCACCATAGCCAAGCTTCTCCAGACGTGCGATTGCCTGGGATGCGGCAGGTGCATAGCTGACGCTTCCTGCTCCGTAGATTTCCTTTGCGATCGTCTCGATCTTATCCTTGATCGGCTGCTCTACCTTATACAGAGGTGCATAGTGGCTTTCCTTGTTCTCCAGCGTATTTAACACCTTCTCTGCCAGGGCGATACCACCCTCACCGCCGTTCTTCCATACCTCAGACAGGGCAAAATCACATCCGCGCTCCTCGCAGAACTCCTTGACAAATGACAGCTCTGCATCAGTGTCGGATACAAAACGGTTTAATGTTACGACACATGGCACACCGAATTTTGATACATTTTCAATATGCTTTTCCAGATTGGCAATGCCTTTCTTTAATGCCTCCAGATTCTCTGCTCCCAGATCCTCCTTGGCAACACCGCCGTTGTATTTCAATGCACGTACCGTGGCTACCAGAACAACAGCGTCCGGCTTCAGACCCGCCATACGGCACTTGATATCCATAAACTTCTCCGCTCCCAGATCAGCACCAAAGCCTGCCTCGGTAATGCAGTAATCTGCAATCTTCAGACCTGTTTTGGTAGCGCGTACACTGTTGCAGCCATGAGCGATATTGGCAAACGGACCACCATGTACCAGAGCCGGTGTATTCTCCACTGTCTGGATGATATTTGGCTTGATCGCATCCTTTAACAATGCCGCCATAGAGCCAACCGCATGGATATCCTTAGCATATACAGGCTCCCCGTCATAATTGTATGCAACAATAATACGTCCCAGTCTCTCCTTCAGATCCTTCATATTATCTGCCAGACAAAGGATTGCCATGATCTCAGAAGCGACTGATATAATAAAATGATCCTCACGGACCACACCGTCTACCGGTCTGCCCAGACCCACAACGATGTTACGGAGTACACGGTCATTCATATCCATACATCTCTTCCATACGATCTGGTTTGTATCAATATTTAATGCATTTCCCTGTTTAATATGATTGTCCAGCATCGCAGCCAGAAGATTGTTTGCTGATGTGATGGCATGGAAATCTCCGGTAAAATGAAGATTGAGATCCTCCATCGGTACCACCTGAGCATAGCCGCCACCGGCTGCACCGCCCTTAATACCAAAGCAAGGTCCAAGGGATGGCTCACGAAGGGCGATCACAGCCTTCTTGCCAAGCTTTGCAAATGCCTGACCGAGACCAACCGTCGTCGTTGTCTTTCCCTCTCCTGCCGGAGTCGGATTAATTGCAGTCACCAGGATCAGCTTTCCATCCGGCTTATCCTTCACGCGGTCCCACAGCTCATCCGAAAGCTTTGCTTTATACTTTCCGTAAAACTCCAGCTCATCTGCCGGAATATCAAGCTGTGCTGCCACATCCTGAATCGGTTTCATCACTGCTTCCTGTGCAATTTCAATATCAGTCTTCATATTAGTCCTCCATTCGTATATTCATATAGCATCATATATAGCATCATATATCAGCGCACGATTTCTGCGCATGACGGAGTTTCGAAGAAACTCCTAATATGAACCCTTTAGGGTTCATTATATCACAAATTCGCAACGCTTCGGCAAAAGGTTCGAAAAAGCTTCACTTTTGCCTTCGCGCATATTATATCACAAATTTGCAAGGCTTCGGCAAAAGGTTCGAAAAAGCTCCGCTTTTCCTCACTCGCGGGCGCGCTCACATAGTGATCAGCCAGTTACCAGGTGCAAGCACCAGCATCTGGCTGATCACTATGTTCACTTTTGCCTTCGCGCATATTATATCATAAATCCGCAACAAAACACAATCAACACTTTCCGGAGAGATATGCAACGTAGTCCCTCACAATATCATGCTCCGTATACTGATAAAGCATACGGCATCCC
>CADAKW010000068.1 GCA_902788645.1 uncultured Lachnospiraceae bacterium | reverse complement strand
CTGAAGAATATATTCTTTGGAAAATGACACTCCCTCCGGCACCACGATCCACTTGTCCTCTACATCATCAAATCTATGGTAAACCGCCAGAACCTTTCCCGTAAATTCTTCCACAGGCTCGTCCACTCCAAGTATATATACATCCTGCTCTTCCCCATCACCAGCAAATATTCCCGGCACAAATCCATAATTCACAGGATAAACGATATCTGGATGTTTCGGATGATAAGAACCTAATGGTCTGTCAACCTTACAATGTACCATTCTGCCGAGTACATCTGAATAATCTGGTATTTGATCTGTTACCATACTCCTATCTCCTTCCAAAACTTACAACAATCACATAAATTTTCGTATTGTATGAACTATCTTTTTATATTCCTGCAACAATTATCGTTGACAATTCTCTCAAGTTTTTTATTTCAAAATCCTGCCCATACTCTCTTTTCTCGTCCGTCCGGTTAATCAAAACCGCCACTACACCTGCATTTTTAGCACATTCCATATCCTTCTTTTCATCTCCCACAAACACCATTTCTAACAAGGAAATATTCATCTTATCTGCTAACATTTCTAATCCTTTTTCACTTGGTTTCCGGTATCCTGTATCATTTGAAGTGTATGGAAAATCAATATACTGTAATAACGGCTTTATATCCGAAAGTGCAAACTCATTATCCATTCCATATGCTACATCCGATAGTGTACCGGTTATAATCTTCTCAGATTTTATTTTCGCTAAAACATCCTCTGCCTCGGGATAAATCCTGACATCGCTGCGGAAATATCCATAAAAATCTTCTTTTATTGCATCTGTCAGTTCTTGGGGAATCTCTGTACCCGATATAATTTCTGAGAATATGATATCCGAAGATACCTCTTTTTCTCTCGGATTAATTCTTGTATTATATTTGGCTAAAACTTCCCCAATATGCATATATTCTCCCTCTGATATATGCAAGCCATAGTTTTTTTCAATGCTCTTAAACGCAGGACGATACAACGCAGACCAATTTAAAGGCACCGGGTACTCCACAAGTGTCTGTCCTATATCAAAAATAATAGCCTTTACCCGCACATTGCACCTCCCAAAATTCAAAACGCTTTTAGTACAGAGTATCAAATTCAATCTGTTCCCATATATCAATGACTCTTCTGCCTTGAACAATAGCCTGATTCAATAATTCCTCCACATTCCCAAATGCCTGCTCCGTTTTATCTACCCAAATAGAACATTGCTTTTTAGAACCATCTTTGCTGATAAACGCAGAAATATGGTTATACTTTATCTCTACTTCCCGTCCTGCATTAATCAAATAAATAAACGCTGCTACTGACTTATAGGTAAATAATTCATTCACAATCAAATCATGGACATTCTCCATCTGCAATCCCCCTGTACATTTTTGCTTAAAAATATATTTAACAACGCAAATTATCTCTTTGTGAAATCTCACAAAAGCCAATAAGCAACAAACAATAAATCCTCTCAACTCCTTTATCATAGCATATTTGTACACACTTTTACAGTATCATTTTCCTCATTCTTGCATTATTTCCTTAAAGTTTGCTCAAGAACCACATCCTCCGCCATCATCCTGACCGTATTCACCCTCTGCACCCATTCCAACGGATTTTCGACTTTCATCCGCTCATCAATCTCTTCTTTTTCCTTTATTCGTTCTACAGTTTTCTCCACCCAATTCCCAATTTCCATATCTATTTCATGCAGATAACTGTTCCATCTGCCTTCACGGATAAGACGGAAATACCTTGCCCTGTCATGCTCCATGATATGCTCCGCTGCCATGATCCCATATTTGCCTATTGAATAATCTGTATCTTGCGAAAAGCTTATCGAAGGATAATACATACCATCTTCTGCTAAATAATACCTAATCCCATTCTCAACCATTGTCTTTTCCATAATGTCCTCCTGTTCTCCAGTCACATGGACTGGTCTGTAATTTTTTGTTGTTTTCAATACGGCAAACGCAGATTCCTCTGCGTTCACCATACCCACTGCTGTATTTACGATTATCTTATCTGTTTCCAGCCCGTCATTCTTTCATCTCCTGCCGCCAGCAATCCGAGTCTCTGATACCGTCCGATTTTCTCCAATCTCTCACATTCCTCTCTTCCGATCGCTGACCGGATATTTTCGTATGCCTCCTTCGTTTCCTTTAACTGCTCATTTTCTGTGCTGAGTTTCATTACATATTCCGTTGTTTTTGCTTTGTACTGCTGAAAATCCTCCTGTCCTCTCAATCGGCTTCTGAGATCGAGTACCTCTCTATAAAGTGACCGGATCATGTCTTTCAGTTTATTCACTAACGGAAGTGCTATCTTCTGGAAGAACTCCCTGACCGACATAAACCTTGAAGGCTCCGGCAGGCTCCATTCTGCCCCGGACAACTGCCTTTCCAGACCGTCCATCTGCCGGTTCGTATCTTTTGCCCTAGCGACCTCTTCCTGATGATCCCGCAGCATCTTTTTCTGCTCGTCAATATCCATCTGCATCTCCATCATCTGAACTTGAAGGATATCCGCTTTGTCCTGTGCCTTCTCTATGCGGTCATTAATCTCAGAAAGTGTGCCCTCTGCCGTTTCCAGCTCTTTCCTTACCTGTTCCTTCTTGTCGCAAAGTTTCCCGATCTCACCATCTAATCCCTCTTTCTGCATATTCAGATCATCAATCTCATTTTGTTTGGAACCAACCATCTTCTGATAGAACTGATAATCCGACTGCACGCTGTCCCGGAGGATCTTTTTTACTGACAAATCCTGTTCCACAGATTGCAGTTCCTTTGAGACTTCTTCTGTCTCTGTCCTCTGCTCCGCTATCTGCCTAGAATTTTGGGAAATGATCGCATTGCTTTCTTCTATCCTGTCATTCAGTTCCTGCAGAAGTTCTCGCCTTTCTTCTGCCTGCCGTCCGGAATCTGCAATATCCTGCCGGATGTCATACAGCTCATCATCCTTCTCCGAAATCATCGTATCGAGTTTCTGTATGGTCTCCCGGTTATCCGCTATGGTATCTGCCTGTGATTTTTTGATCTCTCCAAGTGAATCCACCTCCTTCTGCACCTGCTCTTTCTTCGCCACCGTATCGGATAATTCCGCTGCCTTCTGCCCAATCTCATGCTCCAAAATCTGCACTTCCTCTTTCCGCTTTTTCTTCTTAAAATCATATACGGAAAGATGTTCCTCTTTCGTGCCAAGTTGTTTCCAGCGGATCTCATACCGCTCCATCACTCCGGCAAGTGCCTCTTTTTCGCTGTCCGTCCATCTGCTCCATTCACTGCACCTTTTCCCCTCTCCTACAAATCCCTGTGCTGCCAATGCACCTTTTAATGTGTTCCTGACCGTAAGCCCACGCCTACTGTCTGTAATATAAGGAACAAAGTCAATATGCAGATGAGGTGTCGCCTCATCCATATGCAGAACTGCATTGAATACATACAGGTTCGGATTCCTCGTCTGAAACTCCTCCATATATTCCGAAAGAATCTCCTTTGCCAGTCCCGCCATCTCTGAATCTTTTACACCCATATCATCCCGGTTCCCGATCTGCACGATCATCTCATAAAATAGTTTCTCCTGCCGGCTCTGCCGTATTTTCTCATAATAATCAACAATCTTCCGGTCTTTCCGTTTCTGTCTGCTGTTATACTCCTGTAATGCGTTGTCAAACAGTTTGTGATACACCGCTTTCAGATCTTCCTGCCGGTAGATCACATTATCGGGAACTCTGCTCCTGTCTACATTCTCTGCCACGAACTTCCGGTTGTTGTGTGCCAGAGAACCTTTCCCCATTGAAATACTGATCGTCCTCTCCATGCTGATACCCCCAATCCTTATAACACTAAATCCAATCTTCCTGTTTCCACATCATCAAGTTTAATTAGAAATCTGACTATCCCAGCCCTTTATGCTTAACCCGGCCTCATCGGTGCAAGAAAATGATACGTACTTTCTTTTTATCCGTCCTGCTCTGTACTCAATCTCCCCATCTACTATCCGAGCTGAAAACGAACGGAGTGAAGTTTGAAGCCGGATAGGCTTTGTTACTTTCTCCGAAAGTAACGCAAAAGCACTTTTGACGGTCTTCGCCCATCAAAAATGCTCCCCTTGAAGTGTGGCAAGCCACACTTCTTCGGTTTTGCGCCCTGCCGGGAGCTTAGCTTACGCAGCCAGCGTGACCGTCCTGCTCCGCCGGGACAGCCCCACTGACTGCTCGGAATACCTCTCAAATCTGATACCCCTGCCCTGATATGCTCTGGATTTAAGACCGCAACACCGCAAAGTCTTTATATCCTGCAAACTTGCAATCTTTAAGACCGCAGTTTCTAATACCCTGCAATGTTGCGCCCTTACCCGGTACGGATAACGGATCAGTCTGTCCGGGGTTATTCTTCCCCGGAACTAAGATCCCAGTACCACTTCCCGGCGATCCGTTTTGCCCGGATCCCCAACTCCTTCTTGGCACTCTCCAAAGTCCTCTTGGCAATCCCCTCTTCTTTCGCCAGAGCCACCACTTCCTCGCTCGGCACTACCGTATCCGGTGCCATCATCCCCCGAAGGAACTGCAAGGCCTTGTCTTTTTTATTCACTTTGGGTACGATACCGCCGAGGACTTCATCCGCAGAGATCTCATAATCCCCCATCCACTCAAATCCTTCTTCCGATAAGGCAAAGGCTTTTGCGTGACCGAATCCCGCGAGGTTGTTCTTGATCTGCACCACAGCCCTCAGATTTTCCTCGCCCTCGATCCGTCCGACCAGAAGCACGCTCCTGGCTACAGCAAAGAAGTCTATCGAACCCATTCCCCTGTAGGCAGCCTTACCACCGCCGTTCTTGTTCATATGACCGATAAGGATAATCGCACATCCTGTCCTCTCCGCCAATGCACCCAGCCGCTTTGTCATATCTCTTGCCTCATTTGCACGATTCATGTCCATGCTGCCACCGAGATATGCCTGTATCGGATCAAGTATCAGCACCTTCGCATTCTGCCGGATCACTGCCTGTTCCAGACGTTCATCCATCATAGACAATATCTTGTCACTTTCGTCGATCACGCTGATCCTCGTACAGTCTGCCCCTGCCTGCTCCAGTCTCGGCTTGACCGTATCCGCAAGCCCATCCTCTGCCGTCTGATAGATGATATGGACCGGTTCTGTTATTTCCATCCCCGGCTCCATGCCTTCCCCTCTGGAAAGCCTTGCCGCAAGGTTCAATACTAAAGTCGTCTTCCCATCTCCCGGATCTCCCTGAATGATCGTCAGCTTTCCATACGGAATGAACGGATACCACAGCCATCTGACTTCCTGCGACTGCACGTCTGCCATGCTGATCATCTTTAATGCTACTTCCTGTTCCTTCATCTCCATAAAATCTCTCCCTTCTGCTCTGAGGTAGACAGATAAAAGGAGCATGTCTGCCTGCCCTAAAAAATTTATTTGCAGAGAAGAGGAACCTCTGATATACTTGTGTTAGTTACATTTATAGATACCAAAGGTTCTCCCTCTGTTATCTGCACCACACCGTTTCGGTGTATCGTCCTCCTGGTTGCAGCCGGGAGGACTTTTTTCTTATCCGTTATCTGTGCTTACATTTTCATCCGGAGCTTTCTCCCTGCACCCCGAATGGAACAGCGTCTTCTCTGACAAGACTTCGGATTCCTCCGCCATCCCTTCCATGATCTCTGTCATCATCTGGATGGTATAGAGCATTTCATCTGTGACCTGCCCCGCTGTTTCCAGCCGTCTCAATTCCTCCAGGATCTCCATCATCAAGCCCCGCAAAGAACGGTACACTTTGGGATTTCCATACACTGTGACCTCTTTCTCTGTCAGTCTCCGGATGATATAATCCTGCTTTGTCAGACCGGAGAGCCGTACAAAGTTATCAATAACTTCTGCCTCCTCCGGAGATACCCGGAACCCAACAAGTTTATTCCTCCACCGACCTTTTCTGTCTAATGACCTCTCCACTTTAATCGCCTCCCTTCACAATTTCTTCGCTATCATCAGGCACCTGTTGATTTATACCTTTATCTGCCGAATCATCGTCTCCCTTTACTGCCATCCCCGAACTGTTTGCCACTTCCATATCTGCCTTCCTCTGCATGGACAGCATATCTGCCATCTCGTCCTGCTTGCTCGGAAACAGGTGCGCGTACCGATAAGTAATATCAATGCTTTCGTGACCTACCCGGTCCGCAATGGCAAGTGCCGTAAATCCCATCTCAATTAGCAAAGATATATGGCTATGCCTCAATCCATGCACCCGAATCCGTTTCACTCCCACTGCCTTAGAACCCCTGTCCATCTCGTGATGTAGAAAAGATTTAGAAATCTGGAATATCCTTTCGTCCGGCTCCGGATCATATAACATCTTCAGATAATCCTTCATTTCCTCACAAAGAAAATCCGGCATCCGTATCGTCCTCACACTCTTTGCCGTTTTCGGTGGTGTGACTATATCCCTGCCCCGAATACGCTGATAGGATTTGTTGACATTTACTGTCATCTTCTCGAAGTCAAAATCATTTTTCGTGAGTGCTAATAATTCTCCACATCTCAGTCCTGTCCAGTAGAGCATTTCAAACGCATAGTATGCCTCCGGTTTGTCCATGACCGCCTCGGAGAACCGCAGATACTCGTCCTTCGTCCAGAACTCCATCTCCCCGCTCTTCTCCGACCCCATGCTCCCTGCCTTTGCTGCCGGATTGTTCGGCAGGTGGTAATAGCGGACTGCATGGTTGAAGATTGCAGAAAGCTGTGCGTGAATCGTCTTTAATGTGACTGGGGAAAGTTTCTTCCCGTTCTTATCTTTCAACGCCATCATCTGATTCTGCCACTCGATCACATCTCCCGGCTCGATCTCGTTAATCTTCCTGTCCTTAAAATACGGAAGTATCTTCGTCTGGATTGTGACCTCCTTCGTGTTCCAGGTATTCTCCTTTAGCCTCGGTTTCCTGTCTTTCCGGTAGATATCCACGAAACTCCCAAAAGTCATATCCAGCTTTTTCTGGGAGATACGCATCTGCTCCCGTTCCCACTCCACCGCCTCTTTCTTTGTCTGGAATCCCCGTTTCTGCGTCTGCCGGCTCTTGCCCGTCCAGTCTGTGAAACGATAGATCACCCGCCACTTCCCTGTTGCATTGTCCTTGTAAACTGCCATCCTTACCATCTCCTTCTTAAAATTAAATTTATTGTATAAGCTACGCCGGATATCTAATCGCCACTTCATGAATACCGCCTCATCCGAAAGTCTGGATATATCTTTCAGATATCTCCATTTGTAATATCCGCTTTCTAATGGTTTAGGTATCTTTGTAAAATGAATCATGAAATTTATCTCATGAATACCCGGCACAGCCTACAGCCACATTCCGAACAGCCCTAATCCTCATAACATACCCGCTTATGAAAATATTTGCTGTTCACCCTGCCCGCCACTGTCAGATAGCCCTTCTCCTGCAATTCCTGATTCATCTGGCGAACAATTTCATACGCCTTCGATTTGGATATCCCCAGCATATCTGCCACATCCTGCACCGTCATATAGATCTTCTCCTGCATATCACATCCCCCTTTCTCTATCTAAACTATTTTGTTTAGTTCTCTGTTATGATACTAAACATAAAAGTATAAGTCAAGCGGTTTTTTAAAAAATATTAAATTTTTTTGCTTAGTCTGTTGTATTTATTCCTATTATTTGATATACTTTCATTAAACATATTTATTTAGAAACAAATGGAGGTACAATCATATGGCAACAGGAAAGCGAATCAAACTCTTGCGGACAAGGAAAGACCTTACCCAGAAAGAATTTGGGGAACGCCTCGGCTTCAAGAAGAAATCCGAGGATGTCCGCGTGGCACAGTACGAATCAGAGACCAGAGTTCCCAAAGAGGAGCTGACCACACAGATGGCAGAGATACTGGAAGTCAACCCTGCTGCCATCAAAGTACCGGATATCGACACACTCACAGGCATCATGCACACCTTTTTTGCCTTAGAAGATGAATACGGGCTGCACATCACCGAAAGGAACGGTGAGCCTGTGCTCATCTTCGACCATGACAATCCACGCTACCGGAACATCACCGATATGCTGGATGCATGGCTCCGGCAGAGCAAACGGCTTGAATCCGGCGAGATTGACAAAGAGGCTTATGATGACTACCGCTATAACTTCCCGGACTCAGAAGCAGCACGCACAAAGGAACTGCTGAAAGAGGCAAGGAAGAAGAATAACTCCTGATAGCCGGATTTCTCTTTTACCTGTCCTTGTAGTACATACCTCATACATAAACACACAACCATACCCATCTTTGCAATCCATTCATACAAAGCTACAATACAATGTTCCTCTCTCGTATCTTCGATAAATACGAAGATAAATATGATTGCAAAACAAAAGAGCCTTACTGACATCTTGGTCTCCCAAAATTCAGTAAGGCTCTCCATAACCAATATAATATATATAATTCCTGTAGCAGATACCACCTGCCACACAACTCATCTGAATACGGATACGTATTTCAAATGTTGCCAAATCGTTGCCAATTTCTAAACAAATATGCTTGAAATGCCTATAAATAGGGCGTTTCTGAAAATAATACACTATTCCATCTCAGTTATTCTTTTTCTATAAATGTCTTCAGAAAATCTCTTCTGGCACATGGTCTGCCATAAAAGAATCCCTGAATGCAGTCAGCAGACAGTTTTTCTATCTCATCAAGCTCATCTTTCGTTTCTACGCCTTCCACGCAAATTTTGAGATCTACGCTGTGTACCAGCTGGATAATATGATCCATCAGCTGATGTTCAAATGCATTCTGCAACGCTTTGATTGTGAAACTGCGATCCAGTTTCACAACATTCGGAACCATCGAACTGATCAGCTGGAAATTGGAATATCCGGTTCCGAAATCATCCAGCGCAATCATAACTCCATATTCGCGCAAACGATCCCATAGCCGCTTCACTGCCGGTGAATTGTCATCCACATAACCGCTCTCTGTCAACTCAACCATCAGGCTTTCCGGTTTTATATTATAAAATTCAATCCAGTGTTCAATATCTTCACAGACATCACTCTTTAAAATTTGTACATAAGACAAATTGACACTGATATGAAAATCCGGCTGCGTTTTCTGGCATTCCGCACACATTGACAGAGCCCGGTCAATGACCCATTTTCCAACTGGAATAATCAGACCACTCTCCTCCAAAATCGGAATGAACTCTACCGGAGAAACCATCTCTCCTTCCGGTGTCCTGAAACGTAAAAGACTTTCTGCCATAAAAGGCACTTTCTGCCCCACCCGGACAATCGGCTGGAAAAACAATTCAAATCCGCGAAATCCATCTGCCACAGATTTGCGCAACTGTTCCAGTAATTTTCTTTCGCGCAAAAAAGCTTCATAATCCACTGCATCAAAGCAGTATGTCTGATTTTTTCCACGATTCTTTGCAGTCGTCAATGCAAATTGGGAAATCTTCATCACTTCATTATATTCCATTTTCTCAATGGAACTTCCAAGCACAATTCCGCCGGATATTGTATATACCGCTTTGTAATTGTCCATTTTGATAAATTTGTCTACACGGTTACGGATTTTTCGATATAACTTCTGGGCGTCCTCTTTTGTTGCCCCATTCATATCCATAACCATAAATTCATCCGCTACAACGCGATATACATTCTGCCCCTCTGAGACACTTTCCACAATACATTCTGCCACACCGCGCAGCACATAATCTCCATATTCAATTCCAAATTTTTCATTAATGCTCTTGAAATCATCAATGCCCACACGAAGTACAAATCCATTCGGACTGTGTTTGTAGAAATCATCCAGTTTATCTTTGATTGCAATACTTTCCAGTAAACCACTCACATTGTCAGCCAGCGGCTTCGTACCAATCTCATTAATGCATCCCACTAAAAACTGTGGTTTCTTATCTTCATCTAAAATAATACGTGCTCTGCAGTTGATCCAGACCGGTTTCTTATTCCTGTCAAGCCAGCGGTATACCAGATTGTGCTCGGTCTTAACGCCCGCGACAAGCTGCGCCAGATCATTCATCAGCATCTGTACGTCTTCCGGATACACAAACTTGGCATGTTCTTCCAATGCATCCGTAAATTCGGGCTTTTCAATCGAAAATCGTTTTGTTGCTTTTGGCGAAATATAGTACAGATCATCCCTGACTGCATAGACAAAGAGACAGTCATTCATACACTCGTCAAAAGCATCGATTGCACCTCGTATGATTTCATACATATAATTTCCTTTAGCATCCTTCATGCGAGTCCCCCTGCCTTTCCTCTGTAACATCATCATAAGTATCAAGGAAATTGTGTCTTACGCCGTCCTTTTTATATCCGATCACGGTATTCAAATTCACATTTTCCACACTGCGGAATATATTTTTTGCAACATATGGATTCTGTCTCTCCAATTCATGGATCATTGCCTTGATTTCCGCTCTCTTTGAACCTTTCTCTGTTCCTCCGCAGGATGCACAGTTTTCTGTAAAACGGCAGGCACACTGAATAAAATGCAGATCATT
>CADAKW010000067.1 GCA_902788645.1 uncultured Lachnospiraceae bacterium | reverse complement strand
ATATGGAAAAATCGGTCTGCAGATCGAAGGAATGAGTAGATTTAGAAATGGATCTGCTTTTTCCTTCGCTCTGACACCGATTGTTTCCGTAGCTATTTTGCCTCTCTCTATTTTTCCTCACAGTGATTATAACATGTCTAGAAATTAAAGTCATCAACTATATTATAATAAAAAGGCATATACAGGCAGCCAAATTTCCAATGGCAAGATTTAAATAATATTCCGAATCCCATCACAGATCCTGCGCGCCACCAGCGGATTATTCATGGTGTACAGATGGATCCCGTCAATGTCACTGACCAGCAGATCAATGATCTGGCTCAGTGCATAGGACATTCCGGCATCAAACAACGCCTCTTTATTATCCTCATATTTGTGAATGATCCTCTGAAAACGCTCCGGAAAGGAAGTTCCGCACATGGTTACCATCCGTTTGATCTGGCGTGCATTGATCACCGGCATAATGCCCGGAATGATCGGAACCTGGATCCCGGCGATCCGGCAGTTCTCCACAAACTTGAAAAACTGTTCGTTGTCAAAGAATAACTGGGACAATAACACCTCTGCCCCGGCATCCACCTTTTCCCGGAGATGTTTCATTTCACTGATCTTATTTTCCGACTCCGGATGACATTCCGGATAACAGGCTCCCAGAAAACAAAAATCCTCTTTCGGTTTCAGATAACGGATCAGATCGGAGGCATGTTTAAAATCCTCTTTTTCCGGAATATCAGGATTACGGTCCCCCCGGAGCGCCAGCACATTCTGGATACCCTCCTCCGTGAGAACCCGTGCAAATTCATCGATCTCCTGTTTGTCATAATGAAGGCAGGTCAAATGAACCACAGGTTCCACATGATATTGATTCTTGATCTTTTTGGCCAGTTCAATGGTGCGGTTACAGTTTGAACTGCCTCCCGCTCCAAAGGTCACACTGATAAAATCCGGATCACATTCACATAAAACCGCCAATGTCTCGTCTATATTCTCCAGATCCTCCGTCTTTTTCGGTGGAAATATTTCAAAGGATAAACTCTTTTTTCCGGAATAGATATCTGATATTTTCATTTCTTTGTCCTGCTTTCTTTTATCTTATTCTTTTACTTTGAAAGTAACTGTTTCTTTTATTGTTTTTTCAAAAACATCATTCTACTTCTGTCGAATTTCTTTTGCTGCCGCTACCATGTTGCGCAGACTGGCATCCGTCTCCGGCACACCTCTTGTCTTAAGACCGCAGTCCGGGTTGACCCAGAGCTTCTCCGGGCTGATCTTGGTCAGCATCAGTTCCAGCGCACGTACCATCTCCTCCACAGACGGCACTCTTGGAGAGTGAATATCATATACACCCGGTCCTACCTCTGTCTCGAAATGATTCTCCCGCAATGCATCTAAGATCTGCAGATCAGAGCGGGATGCCTCGAAGGTGATCACATCCGCATCCATGTCATCAATGGCAGGGATAATATCCGTAAACTCACTGTAGCACATATGAGTATGAATCTGTGTCTCCGGCTTTACTCCGCTGTGGGTCAGACGGAATGCCGGGATTGCAAAATCAAGATACTCGGTATACCAGTCTGATTTTCGTAACGGGAGCTTTTCACGCAAAGCAGCCTCATCGATCTGGATCATCTTAATGCCGCTTTTTTCCAGATCAAGCACCTCATCACGAATAGCCAGAGCAATCTGGGAAATCGATTCTTTAATAGAGATATCCTCTCTTGGGAAGGACCAGTTTAATATGGTCACAGGTCCTGTCAACATTCCCTTCATGATCTTGTCTGTCTGAGACTGTGCATAAGCAGACCATTCTACCGTGATCGGCTTTTCTCGGTACACATCTCCCCAGATGATCGGCGGCTTCACACATCTTGTTCCATAGGACTGTACCCATGCCTTCTCGGTAAACAGGAAGCCTCCCAGCGCCTCGCCAAAATATTCCACCATGTCGTTTCTCTCATACTCACCATGCACCAGTACGTCCAGTCCGATCTCCTCCTGCCACTTGACACATTCCGCAATCTTCTTCTGATTAAATGCCACATATTCTTCTCTGGTGATCTCCCCCCTGCGGAATGCAGAACGATTTGCCTTGACATCCTTTGTCTGTGGGAAAGAACCAATGGTTGTGGTCGGGAATTCCGGCAGACCAAGAACCTTTTTCTGCAGAGCCTGACGTTCACTCCGCTTTGGCAGTCTGGTATAATCCTGATCTGTGACCTTTGATAATCTCTCTGTGACCTCCTGCTTCTGACAGTCTCTGTCTCCGGCAAAAAGCTCGCGGTTTTTCTGATATGCCGGGCTGTCCTGATAGGATGTCTGATCTGCCAGCTCACTCAGCTCCTTCAATTCCAAAAGCTTCTCCTGCGCAAATGCAAAGTAAGCCTTATATTCTCCGGCAAGCTTCTCCTCATACTGCAATGTATACGGAACATGAAGTAGGGAGCAGGAGGTGGAAAGCACGGTCTGAATCCCATTATCCTTTAATTCACTTAAAACAGACAGCGTTTTTTCATAATGATTTTTCCAGATATTTTTGCCGTTGACCAGTCCTGCAAAAAGCAGCTTATCCTGTGGGAATCCATAGCGTTCGATCAGATGGCCGGTTTCTTTTCCTTCCAGAAAATCAAGACCGATTCCGTCAAATGGCATCCGGATCAGCTCCTGATAAATATCTCTGACATCTCCGAAATATGTCTGCAGAAGAATCTTGCAGTTTCCCTTGTCTGCCAGGATCTTGTCATAAATCCGGTGGAATAATGTGATGTCCTCCAGGCTCATATCCTGTACCAGTGCCGGCTCGTCAAACTGCACCCAGGCAATCTGATCATTTTCACATTTTTTTACAATATCCTGATATACCTTCACAATATCATCCACAAAATCATCGGCTGTTTTCCTCCCGGTATAACGTGTGAGCTTTAATATGGTATATGCACCAATGATCACCGGCTTTGTCTCAATGCCCAGTGCCTTTGCTTCCTCGTATTCATCCCATGGCTTTGTCCCGGAAAGAGAAATCTCCGTGTCATCCTCAAGCTCCGGTACAATGTAATGATAATTGGTGTTAAACCATTTCTTCATGGCAAGTGCCTTTACATCACCGGATTCTCCCTGATATCCTCTGGCAAGTGCAAAATATGTATCCAGCTCAGAAAGTTTCAGCTCCTGATATCTCTTTGGCACGATCCCCAGCAAAACTGCTGTGTCCAGAACCATATCATAAAATGAAAAATCATTGCTGGAAATAAAATGAACCCCTGCATTTTTCTGAGAAGTCCAATGCTGCTTCCGGAGCTCTGCTGCCGTCTGCAGTAACTCCTCTGCTCCAATTTCCTTTCGGAAATACCTCTCCGAAGCAAATTTTAATTCTCTTAAGCTTCCGATTCTTGGATAACCGATCACTGATGTCTTCATACTCATCCTCCATTTCCGCAGACTGCCTGTACCTGATCTTTTCCCAGGCTTTTTTACGCTGCACGAATTGTTTTTTTCTTTATGATGACATCATTATACGTTTCCATCAGATATTTGTATAATACATAAAAAATGAGTTGTCCATAGTTTTAAGCTATAAACAACTCATTTCTATTATCCCAGATACTTCCGCAACGCCTCCAGATATGTAGCTGCCAGTCTGCCGGGTACTGCCTTTCTGTGGGTGATATAACCGATCCGCATATCCCCCTCATCCTGCAGAGGCACCGCAATGATATCCTTACCGTTGAGCTTCTTATCGATCACACCGCTGCAGACGGTATATCCGTTCAATCCGATCAGCAGATTAAACAGCGTAGCCCGGTCTCTGACCCTGATATTTTTCTTTCTCTCCGAAGTCGAAAATATCTCCTCCGAAAAATAAAAGGAATTGTGCTCGCCCTGCTCAAAAGACAGATACGGATATGCCTCCAGTTCCTGATTGGTAATTACCTGCCGGTCCGCCAGAGGATGCTTTCTACTGATAAAAACATGGGGCTTTGCCACAAACAGTTCGTGAAACTCCAGATCGTTTGTTTTCAGGATCTTGCGAAGCACCGTCTCATTAAAATCATTCAAAAACAGGATCCCGATCTCACTCCTCATGTGAGCCACATCCTCGATGATCTCATAAGTCTGGGTTTCCCGGAGACTGAAATCGTACTCCTCCTGTCCATACTCCTTGATGAGATCTACAAAGGCATTGACCGCAAAGGAATAATGCTGTGTGGACACGCAGAACTGTTTTTTTCCGCCACCGTTTCCCTTGTACTTATCCTCCAGAATCGCCGCCTGTTCTAACACCTGCCTTGCATAGCCCAGGAACTCCTCGCCCTCCCCGGACAACAGAATTCCCTTGTTGGTTCTCTGAAAGATCACCAGATTCATTTCCTTTTCCAACTCATGAATAGCATTGGTCAGACTGGGCTGGGATATATATAATTTCTTTGCGGCCTCCGTGATGGTTCCTGTCTCAGCCACAGTAATCGCATATCGAAGCTGTTGAAGTGTCATATCCTTATACCTCAAAATCCATGCAGACTCTCGTCTTGGTATAAGGACGCACCTTGCTGTCCGCTACCTTTACATGCTCCGGATGAACGGCATATCCCTTCAGCGCTTCCTCATCTACAAGTGTAGTATCAAGCATCACATCTGCATTGGAGGATGCCAGCCCATGGGTCTGTACATGCACCTCAGTCAGTCCCGGAACCTTTCCCACAAGGCTCTCCAGACCTTCCTTGATCCCGGCTTTCACCGTCTGCTTCTCTTCTTCTGTTAATTCATCCTTTAACTGCCATAAAATAATATGCTTTACCATTATACTGCCTTCCTCTCTATGAAATCTGACAACTTTGTTTCCAAAACCAATATACACAAAAACAGCCACTTCACATGACTACTCGCGTATTCCCAGAATCTTCTCTGCCTTCTCTACTTCCTCCTGAGTGGGTGTCCGTACCCCCTCCAGCGGATAGGCAATCCCCAGATTCTCCCACTTAAATAATCCCAGCGTATGGTACGGCAGGATCTCCACACGTTCTACGTTGGTCCACTGATCTAACTTTGCCCGGAGCGCCTGTAAGCCCTCCTCATCGTCTGTCAGATCCGGCACCAGCACATGACGGATCCACATTGCCTTGCCATGGTCGCTGAGCCAGTCTGCCAGCGCCAGAATGTTCTCATTGGTCTGCCCGGTCAGCACTTTATGCTTCTCCGGATCCATCTCTTTGATATCCAGCATCACCAGATCTGTAACCTCCATGAGTTTCTCAAACTTCTCCATGAACTCCGGGGAATCCGGATCAAAAGGATTCGCACTGGTATCCAGTGTGGTATGGATGCCCTTCTCCTTAGCCAGCGTAAAAAGCTCTGTCAAAAAGTCGATCTGCAGCAATGGCTCTCCGCCACTGACGGTCAGACCGCCATTATCCTTCCAGTAGCTTTTGTAACGGTATGCCTTTGCGAACACTTCCTGCGCTGTCTTTTCCTCTCCTTCATCCAACTTCCAGGTCTCCGGATTGTGGCAGTATTTGCACCGCATGCGGCAGCCCTGCAGAAACACCACATACCGTACTCCCGGTCCGTCCACCAGACCAAAGGTCTCCACGGAATGAATCCGTCCCTTTACTTGTCCCATGTTCTCTCTCCTTTTCCTGCAAACAGATCACTACTGACACCCACTGCATGTCTCAGCAGCCGGCTGCTCTCTGTCTGCCTCTCTTTTCTCTTTTATACAGCACAAACCTTGCGTCTCGGTTTTATTGTACACCAAAACGCAAGGTTTGTATGCATTTATTCTCGTAAAAATGATTTCACTTTCGCTATGATAGGAACCCTTCGCGATTCACTGTAAACACAGCTGACTACATCTGTGCATGGCAGGTTCTGGAAATAACATCCATCTGCTGCTCCTTGGTCAGATCGATAAACTTAACGGCATAACCGGATACACGGATCGTGAAGTTTGCGTACTCCTCTTTCTCCGGATGCTCCATTGCATCAATGAGCTTCTCCTTGCCAAATACATTGACATTGAGGTGATGTGCTCCCTGATCAAAGTAACCGTCCATAACCTGTACCAGATTTGTCTTGCGCTCTTCTTCCTCATGGCCAAGTGCGTCCGGATTGATGGTCTGTGTATTGGAGATACCATCCAGAGCCCACTCATAAGGGATCTTAGCAACAGAGTTAAGAGATGCCAGCAGACCATTCTGCTCTGCACCGTAGCTTGGGTTTGCTCCCGGTGAAAGTGGCTGTCCTGCTTTTCTGCCGTTTGGCATAGAGCCGGTTGCCTTACCGTAAACCACGTTAGATGTGATCGTAAGGATAGATGTAGTCGGCTCAGAACGACGATAGGTATGATGCTTCTTGATCTTCCCAAGGAAGGTACGGAGAAGCCATACACCGATCTCATCGGCACGGTCATCATCATTACCATATTTAGGGAAATCCCCCTCTGTCTCATAATCTACGGCAAGTCCGCTCTCATCACGGATCACCTTAACCTTTGCGTACTTGATCGCACTCAGGGAATCAATTACATGAGAGAATCCTGCAATACCTGTAGCGAAGGTACGGCGTACATCGGTATCGATCAGTGCCATCTGAGCTGCCTCATAGTAATATTTATCATGCATATACTGGATCAGGTTCAGTGTATTTACATAGATATCTGCAAGCCAATCCATCATTGCATCATACTTCTCCATAACCTCATCATAATCAAGGTACTCAGAAGTAATTGGCTGATACTTTGGTCCAACCTGTACTTTATTCTTCTCATCAACGCCACCGTTGATCGCATAGAGAAGACATTTTGCAAGGTTTGCTCTGGCTCCGAAGAACTGCATCTCCTTACCGGTCTGTGTTGCAGATACACAGCAGCAGATTGCATAATCATCGCCCCATACAGGCTTCATGACATCATCATTCTCGTACTGAACAGAGCTGGTCTTGATAGAGATATTTGCTGCATATCTCTTGAAATTCTCCGGAAGATCAGAAGAGTAAAGTACAGTAATGTTTGGCTCCGGAGCAGGTCCCATATTCTCCAATGTATGAAGAACACGATAATCTGTCTTAGTCACCATATGACGACCGTCTACGCCGATACCTGCAAGATCGATGGTAGCCCATACAGGATCTCCTGAGAAAAGCTCATTGTAAGACTTAATACGTGCGAACTTAACCATACGGAACTTCATGGTCATATGATCGATCAATTCCTGTGCCTCTTTCTCTGTCAGGGTACCGTTCTTTAAATCTCTCTCAATATAAATATCAAGGAATGTGCAGACACGTCCAATACTCATTGCAGCACCGTTCTGTGTCTTGATCGCTGCAAGATAACCAAAGTATGTCCACTGAACAGCTTCTTTTGCGTTCTTAGCAGGCTCAGAGATATCGTAGCCGTAAATAGCTGCCATCTCCTTCATTCCCTTGAGGGAATTGATCTGCTCCTGCAGCTCCTCACGAAGACGGATCACTTCTCCCTTCATGCTTCCGCTGCCGCAGACTGCCTTATCTGCTTCCTTCTCTGCGATCAGATGATCAATACCGTAAAGAGCAACTCGACGGTAATCACCTACGATACGTCCACGTCCGTATGTATCTGGAAGACCTGTGATGATCTTATTCTTGCGGACTGCTCTCATCTCCGGTGTGTATGCATCAAATACACCCTGGTTATGTGTCTTGTGGTACTGGGTAAAGATCTTGTGAAGCTCCGGATTTGGCTCATAGCCATACATTTTCAGAGACTCCTCTGCCATCTTGATACCACCGTAAGGCATGAATGCACGCTTTAACGGCTTATCTGTCTGGAGACCAACAATCTTCTCCAGATCCTTTAAATCCTCGCTGATATATCCTGGTCCATGGGAGGTCAGAGACGATACAATATCCGTGTCCATATCAAGGACACCGCCCTTTGCACGTTCCTCCTTCTGCAGCTCCTGCAGCTTGCCCCAAAGCTTATCGGTTGCTTCGGTTGGTCCCTCCAGGAATGACTCATCTCCATCATATGGAGTGTAGTTATTCTGGATAAAATCACGGACATTGATTTCTTCTTTCCAGAGACGTCCTTCAAATCCGTCCCATTCTTTAAAATTTACCATTTCGTCTTTTCCTCCTTAACGTTGTCTCTTTTCACTTGTTGTGTTACACTGCCTATTTTCTCCAAAAAGTCCCCTTTTGTCAACAGACAGTTTTTAACATAACCTACACTAACATTTTTCAATCTCCATGACAAGACTTCTATTGACGGTTTTTATTCAATAACACGTTCTTTTACAGCGAAACTTTCTCTTTAAAAAAGCCCTGCGGCCAAACGCCGCAGGGATTTCCTTAACTATATCACAAATTCTTAACTTTGCTCTTAGAGAGTGATCTGTACGCTTGTGCTTCCGGCAGCAGCATCAACTGTCTTGCCCTCAGCTGTGATCTTGAAGCTTCTGTCGCTTGCGTCATATGTGACATCGATCACATTGCCGTTTCTGACTGCCTTGATCTCTGTCAGCTTGTTAGACTCGCTGTCATAGATCACTGCAGATGCACTCTTACCATCCTCAAGACCATAGATCACTGCCTCTGCATCCTGCAGATAATCATAAAGAACCGTCATCTTGTCCTCTGCATCGAAGTTACCGTAAGTAACAATGCTGTTTGGACGAGCCAGGATCGGAGTCTGGAAGTAATCACACTGTCTTGTGTAATATCTGCCACCCTCATACTTCTCACCTGACTGGATATCTGTCCAGGTACCGCAATCAGGTACATAGAACTCTGCCTTGCCTTCCTCGTTCATAACCGGCACGATACACAGGTTATCACCCAGCATATACTGCTGATCCAGATACTTGCAGGCGGTATCGTCTGTAAACGCGATAACCATAGAACGCATCATTGGTACACCAACCTGATGTGTCTTATTGGCCTGAGCCCACAGATAAGGCATCAGACGTCCCTTTAATACAGTGTAGTGACGAAGCACATCACATGCCTCTGTATCGCCGTCCTTGTCATAAACCCAAGGCACACGGTAAGTGCCTGAACCATGGAGACGGCTGTGTGTAGAAAGAAGACCGAATGCACACCATCTCTTGTATACGTCAGCCGGTGCAGTTGCCTCGAATCCACCCATATCATGGGAGAAGAAGCCGAAACCGGAGGAGCAGAGGGAAAGTCCGCCACGAAGTGTCTCTGCCATAGCAGAATACTCGGCGTAGCAGTCACCGCCCCAGTGTACAGGGAACTTCTGACCACCAACAGTAGCACTACGTGCAAACAGACAAGCCTTATCCTTACCGAAGTACTCTTCAAGTGCCTCGAATACAACCTTGTTGTAAAGGTATGTGTAGTAGTTGTGCATCTTGATCGGGTCCATACCATTATAATACTTACACTTGGTTGGGATTCTCTCACCGAAGTCTGTCTTGATGTTGTTTACGCCCATCTTGAAGAGTTCCTTGAGCATACCCTTGAACCAGTCGCAAGCCTCTGGATTGGTAAAGTCAACGATTGCCATACCCGGCTGCCACATATCTGACTGGAATACGCTTCCATCCAGATTCTTGATGAAGTATCCCTTCTCCTTACCGATATCGAACAGCTTAGACTGCTGTGAAATGTAGGAGTTGATCCATACACAGACCTCAAGTCCCTTATCCTCGTGAAGTCTCTTCAGAAGACCTTCCGGATCCGGGAACATATCCTTATCCCACTCAAAGTTACACCACTCATACTCCTTCATCCAGAAGCAGTCGAAATGGAATACCTGCAGCGGGATCTTTCTGTCTCTCATACCATCAATGAAGCTCATAACGGTATCCTCGTCATAGCTTGTGGTGAAGGAAGTAGACAGCCACAGACCAAATGTATATGCCGGCGGAAGAGATGGCTTACCGGTCAGTGTGGTATAGTTCTCCAGAACTTCCTCCAGATTGTTACCACCGATCACGAAATACTCAAGCTCCTCGCCCGGCTGTGTAAATGTCACCTTGGAAACTGTGTCTGAGTTTACCTCGAAAGACACCTTATCAGAGCTGTTTACAAATACACCATATCCCTTAGAAGAAATGTAAAATGGAATATTCTTGTAGCTCTGGTCAGAACATGTACCACCGTCGCAGTTCCATATCTCAACAACCTGTCCGTTCTTTACAAATGGAGTGAACTTCTCACCGAAACCATAGATGCACTCACCGATATCAGTCTTGAGCTGCTCTCTGATGTATGTGCGGTGCGGATCCTGTGGATAATTGAAGAACTCATCGTCCTCCTGCATCTCCATACGCGCATTTGCTACGAACTGGCTCTCGTTAATAATAGAAGTAGAACGCCATGCACCACCTGTCAGATGCTTATCCTTATGATAGAACTGTACATCCCAGTCATCACCGATCTTGATCACTACCTTTGTATCGCCGGAAACAAGCTCAGCCTTATCCTCGGTACGTGTGATCTGCGGAACATAACCGGTATCCTCATTCAGCTCAAACTGTGGTATGTTATCAAGGCCACCCTTGTAATGTACGATATGAACCTTAATGATATTCTCTGATGTAGAAGAATATGTGATCTCAAGGTTTGGTCCGCCCAGTGTCATACCTCTGTTCATT
>CADAKW010000066.1 GCA_902788645.1 uncultured Lachnospiraceae bacterium | reverse complement strand
TTGTATGCGACCATTGTAAAAACCGCCCCGTCAAAAAACAATCAGGAAACATGAAAACGTTTTCAGTCAAACCCGTTCCGTTGGCGTTCTTCCTATGGTAAGATATGGGTAAAGGAGGTGGTCAGAATGTCTATTAAAAAGATCGCTCAGATGACCGGATGCTCTCCGGCAACGGTATCCCGTGTGTTAAACAATCCCGATTATAAATGTTCCAAGCCGGGGATGCGGGAGAAGATATGGAAAGCTGCCATGGAGACCAATTATACGCCCAATGAGGCGGCAAGGAATCTGAAAAAGGGGCAGACGACAGGACAGAATAATTATTATATTGATGTACTTATGACCAGAATGGACGGGTATCATGCGGATCCGTTTTTTCAGGAGCTGCTCCGGGTGGTGGAAAGCCAGATTCATAAAAATTCCTGCATTTTGTCCCGGGTCTGGTACAAGTCCGTTTTTTCGGATGATAAAAAGTGTCAGCAGGAAAGAATTGAAAACGTTTTCAGAGAAATGTTTCAGGAACAGGACGAGAACCGGGATGGTCTGATTATCATTGGACGCTGCAACAGCCGGGTGATCCGTCAGTTAAAGAAATATTATAAAAATATTGTATCTATCAACCGCAACTCGACAAATTATGAGATTGATGAGGTTCTTTGTGACGGAGAGAAGATTGCTTCCATGGCGGTGGGACATCTGAGTAAGCTGGGACACCGCAAGATCGGTTACGTGGGAAAATGCCATGGGGAAGCCAGATTTCGAGGATTTTCGGAAACGCTTCTGCAGGACCATCTGGATCTGTATCCTGAATATATTATAGAAACCAGTCAGACGGAGCGGGAGGGGTTTGAGGCAATGAAGCAGTTGATGACGCTGGAGGACCCGCCCACAGCGGTTTACTGTGCCAATGATATTACGGCGGTGGGAATGTTGAAATGTGCTGCACAGTTTAAGAGCAGCCGTTATCTGCCGGCAATCATATCCAGCGATGATATTGAAGAGGGACAGTTTACAAATCCGATGCTGTCCACGGTGCATCTGCCGAAGGAAAATATGGCACGTTTTGCTATGTCACTTTTGCTGGACAGGATCCGTGGGGGTCACAGTGAGGTGGTGAGAATGGAGCTGGAAGGGCGGCTGATGCTGCGGGAGAGTTGTTTTTCGTTAAGCGAAATGAACCAGCCGGAATATTGCATATAATGAAAAATTCCTATAGAATAATGTCAATGTCAGAAAAAAATAATCTTTTCTTAAGAAAAAGCTTCGGATTTCGAAAGAATTGTCTGCTATTCTTATGGTGGAACAGGATGATGTCACATTCGTTCAGGTGTCAAAGCACCTTTGGCAATGTGATCTGATTTACAGGGGATTCGAAAGGTAATGATGTATTATGAAGAGAAAAGATAATTCAAAGAAGATTGTAGTTAGTATACTTTTATTGCTTGTGATGATCTGTGCGGCAGTGTATGGAGTTGCATTGTATCATGGAACGCCGCATGGGGATAACTATATTGAAATGGAGAATTAACGGGATTCTAATTGCTACAGGGATGGTTGTGTATTATACTTGATTAGAGACGGGTGTAGCGAAATAATAGGGGATGCTATAATATAAAGAAGGGAGAATACGCTATGGATTTAGTGAAACTGCAATCTGTCCTTAAGATAGGGGGAACTGTTGCTGTTGAGTTTAAGCGTTGTGGAAATGGCATTGAAGCGGACACTTACGAAACGGTATGCTCTTTTTTGAATCGGTTTGGCGGCGATATATTTCTGGGTGTTTTGGATGATGGCACGGTGAGCGGTGTGCCTGATAAAGCAGCAACGGATATGATTAAAAATTTTATAAAAGTGGTTAGTAATCCAGAGATATTTTCTCCTACGGTATATTTAGACCCGGAAATTATTAAATATGATGAAAATCATATCATAATTCATATTCATGTTCCGCCAAGTGCAGAGGTGCACAGTTATAAAAAGACTATTTATGACAGAGTGGATGATGCCGATGTAAAGGTTTCTGCGACAGGAGCGATTGCGCAAATGTACATTCGTAAGCAGGGAATCTTTACGGAAAAGAGGATATATTCATATGCGAAATTAGAAGATTTCAGGTTGGATTTATTGCCTAAGATCAGAATTATGGCACAGAATCATGCTGGAGGGGGACATCCATGGACTTCAATGGATGATATGGAATTGTTTAGAAGTGCCGGATTGTATGGCAGGGATATGGCAACTGGCGAGGAGGGCTTTAATCTTGCAGCTATTATGTTGCTGGGAAAGGATGAAGTAATCTTCAATTCGGTACCGGCATATGTGACAGATGCGCTGGTACGAAAAATTAATGTCGATCGTTATGATGACAGAGAAATTATCAAAACAAATCTAATTGAGAGCTATGACAAACTTATGGAGTTTGGAAAGAAGCATCTGCCGGATAAATTCTTTTTGGAGGATACGACCAATAAGAGCCTCAGAAATATAATTCTAAGAGAAATGGTGAGCAATGTGTTAATGCATCGGGAATTTACCAGCAGTTATACGGCCAAATTTGTAATTGAACATGACCGGATGTATGTAGAGAATGCAAACAGAGCAGCATATCAGGGGTTTGTTACCGTAGACAATCTGGAGCCAAATCCGAAAAATCCTATTATAGCGGCTTTCTTTAGAAATATTGGATATGCAGATCAGCTTGGTTCAGGAGTTCGCAATTTGTTTAAATATAGTAAATATTATTCTGGAAAAGAACCGCAATTTGAAGAAGGCGATGTTTTTAAAATTGTTATGCCATTGGATGAATCGTATTCGTTTGATTATGCTGTTAATTTTGACGTAAATAAAAGTGCCGATAAAATGCCGATAAAATGCCGACAAATGCCGGTAAATGCCGGTAAAGTGCCGATGCACATGGAAATTAATTACGTGAGTCAAAGTTTGTCAGAACAATATAAAAGACTTCTTTTGTATGTAGAAAAAAATGGAAAAATAACATCTCGTGAGGCGGAAAAACTTCTTGAGGTAAAGCAGAGAAGGGCAAGAAAGATACTTAGTGAGATGGCAGATGCAGGTTTGTTAGAGAAAAGGGGCAATTACAAAACAACAGTTTATGTAAAGAAACAATAAGAACATTATATTGAAATGGAGAATTAACAAGACGCATGACAAATATTTTGCTGGTAGAGGACGATAAGGAAATCGTAAAAAATCTCAGTCTTTTTTTGCAAGAGGAGGGCTTTCGGGTGAAAGCTGTCTCGGGGCAGAAGGAAGCATTGGAGCAGATCGAGGAGCATGGACAGGAGATTGATCTGGTGCTTTTGGACGTATCATTGGAGGATGGCAATGGATTTGCCGTATGTGCGGCGGTCAAGGCCAATACAGAGATTCCCGTGATCTTTTTGACGGCCTCCGGGGATGAGTACAGCACCGTGACGGGACTGGATATGGGAGCGGATGATTATATCAGTAAGCCCTTCCGGCCAAGAGAGCTGATATCCCGTATGAAGGGAGTACTGCGCCGCTGCGGAAGGACGCAGGCAGTGCTGGAGCTGGGGGATGTCCGGGTGGATACGCTGGGAGGTACTGTGACCAAAAACGGACAGGAGATTATTTTGTCCGCTCTGGAGTACCGTTTGCTTCTGGTATTTATTAATAATAAAGGGATTGTGCTGACGAGAAATAAGCTGCTGGAGGAGATATGGGATGCTGCCGGAGAGTATGTCAATGACAATACGTTGACGGTTTATATCAAGAGACTCCGGCAAAAGATTGAGGACGATCCACAAGAGCCTGTGCTGATCCGCACTGTCCGGGGGATGGGATACCGGGCGTGATCTGGTCTGTCCGATAAAGCGGACATAGACGTAGATCTTCCTGCTCAAAGGGATTCCTGCTTAAAGGGAAATGGGTATTTTGACGGGACACGAAAAAGCGGTTACAGTGGAAAGGTAAAAGGATCATTATATGAAGTTATTTCGAAATCCGGAGATCCGGAAAGAAATCCTGTATTATATTGTGATATATCTGGCGGGAGCGGCATTGGCGTTCTGGCAAATTGGCAGTGTGGCGGCCGGTTTGGTGGTGCTGGCGGGAGTCGTGGCACTGATCCTGCATCTGGGATTTATCGGAAAACGCTACAAAAGAATTGCGGATATGTCCGAAAAAATGGACAGTATATTGCATGATGATGGAGAGACGCTGCTGCAGGACTGTCAGGAGGGCGAGCTTGCGATTCTTCATACACAGCTTAACAAGCTGGTACGGCGTATGAGGGAACAGGCGGATGTGTTAAAGCAGGACAAGGTCTTTCTGGCGGATGCATTGGCAGATATTTCTCACCAGCTCAAGACGCCGCTGACTTCGTTGCAGCTTTTGGCAAGCTTTTTGCAGGAGGATGAGGTCAGCCCTGAGCGGCGACGGGAGATTGCGAGGGACATTATCACCCTGCTTGGACGGATCGACTGGCTGGTATATGCACTTCTCAAAATGTCACGGCTGGATGCCGGTACCTCCGGAATGAAGGAGGAGACCGTGTCTGTGACGGAGCTGACAGAGCAGGCGTATCAACTGGTGGCGGTTTCCATGGATCTGCGGGACATCTGCTGGGAGTGTCATGTGGAGCCGGGGTGCAGCTTTCAGGGTGATCTGTCCTGGAGTGTGGAGGCTGTGGGTAATATTTTGAAGAATTGTATGGAATATTCCGAACCCGGTGGCACGATCGCGGTAGAGGGGACCGAGAACCCTCTTTACACAGAGCTTGTGATCCGGGATGAGGGCAAAGGTATTGCGCCGGAGGATCTGCCTCATTTGTTTGAACGGTTTTATCGCGGAAAGCATAACAGTACGGAGAGTGTTGGGATCGGTCTGTCTCTGGCACAGAAGATCATTACGCAGCAGAATGGAACGATACAGGTAAAGAATGGAACAAAACGGGGCGCCGTATTCACGATACGCTTCTACAAGAGTGTAATATAAATGGTAAGGACTTCCCAAATGAGACTTCGGAATGTGCCCATAATATTTCTTATGGGCACATTGTAAATATGATTTTTGCCTTAGATTATTGGAATAACCGTGAGCTAATGACACCAAAATTGTCTTGTCACTTACGGATTTCGAAAAGTCTTTGCATATAAAATCCAAAGTGACAGATCTGTCACAATAAAGTCACCGCCCTGTCATCTCATTCCGTTATCTTATTGAGTGTAGGGAACAAGTTATGAGAGTAACAAATAAGGTAAACAGCTCAGAAAGGAATGGGAAAGTCATGGAGATTTTACGGGTAGAACATTTGAAAAAGACATATGGCGAGGGGGAGAATGCAGTACATGCGCTGGACGATGTGTCTTTTTCGGTTGATAAGGGAGAATTTACTGCGATCATCGGACCGTCCGGCTCCGGAAAGTCCACTCTCCTGCATATTCTTGGCGCGGTGGATGTACCGACGTCAGGCAAGGTGTATATGGACGGGCAGGATGTTTTTGCACAGAATGAGGAGGAGCTGGCAGTGTTCCGCCGTCGTCAGGTGGGATTGATCTACCAGTTTTACAATCTGATCCCAGTGTTGAATGTCCGGGAAAATATCACACTGCCGATCCTGATGGACGGGCGCAAGGTGAATGAGAAGCGTTTGCAGGAAATGATCCGGACTCTTCGGCTGGAGGGAAGGGAAAAACATCTGCCAAACCAGCTTTCCGGTGGACAGCAGCAGAGAGTTTCCATTGGAAGGGCGCTTATGAATGCCCCGGCAGTTGTTCTGGCAGATGAGCCGACTGGTAATCTGGACAGCCGCAACAGTCATGAGATCATGGAGCTTTTGAAGGAGTCCAATAAACGGTACAACCAGACCCTGATCATGATCACTCATGACGAGAATATTGCCCTGCAGGCAGACCGCATCATTGCCATTGAGGATGGCAGGATCACAAGAGATGAGGTGATCCGGTCATGAATATTTTCAGTCGTTTTACTCTTCGTACATTACAGAAAAATAAAATGCGTACATTGGTGACCATTATCGGAATTGCCCTTTCTGTGGCAATGTTTACCTCGGTCACTTCGATTATTGTAAGTTTTCAGCAGTATCTGATGAATATGGAGATTGCCCGGGAAGGTATCTGGGAAGGCCGCATGATCGCAACAAATGAACAGTGTATTCAGAATATCTCAAAGGATAAACAGATCAAGGGCATGACCGTCATGGAAAATCTTGGCTTTGCGAAGCTTGATGATATCCAGAACGAAGATAAGCCGTATCTGATGGTAGAAGCCATTGACGATTCTTTTACCGATTACAGTCCGATTAATCTGATCAAGGGACGGATGCCGAAGAACTCTTCGGAAATCGTGCTTTCCAAACATCTGGAATACAATGGTGGCGTGAAGTTTGATGTGGGGGATACGTTAAAACTTCAGGTAGGTACAAGGTATTATGCAGAGAAAAAAGGAGATACACCGCTGCCAATTGAAATGGAGCCTTTTCAGGATGGGGAAACACTGAAAGACAAGTCCGAAAAAACGTACACAGTGGTGGGCATCTGCGATCGTCCGACCTCGGAGGATTATTCCGCAGCTGGATATTCCGCTTTCACCAAAAAGGGGGAAGAGAAAGCGAGATCCTACGATGCATTTCTGACATTTACCAAGCCGCAAAAGAGTCACGATATTTTGGAAAAATATACCAGTAAGGGAGCATATACAACTCATCAGGATCTGCTTCGTTTTATGGGACACAGCACCAACGACAGATATAATCAGGTGTTATATTCTATGGGAGCAATATTGATAGCCATTATTATGATCGGTGCTATATCCCTGATCTACAGTGCATTTTCCATCTCTCTCAGTGAGAGGACAAAGCAGATGGGGCTTCTAAAATCCATTGGTGCCACCAAAAAGCAGATACGGCACAGTGTGATCTTTGAGGCATGTGTTCTCTGTGCGGCAGGAATTCCGCTGGGAGTTGCAGCCGGACTCGGGGGCATCGGCATTACGCTTCATGGTGTTTCCGGATGGATGGGGAAGCTCTGGACGGAAGGAGAAAAAACTGATCTGCATCTGGTGGTGACATGGCAGGCTATTCTCATTGCTGTGATTGTCAGCTTTATTACGGTACTGATCTCTGCGATGATCCCGGCATCCAAGGCGGTGCGTATTCCGGCGATTCAGGCAATCCGCCAGAGTGATGAGATCAAGCTTCGCGGGGAAAAGGTGAGAACATCACGACTGACATATAAGCTGTTTGGATTTTCCGGTATGCTGGCGGGCAAAAATTTCAAAAGAAACCGCAAGAAGTACCGCACCACTGTATTTTCACTTTTTATCAGTATTGTACTGTTTGTGAGTGCCACCAGCTTTAGTGCCTATATGAAGGCCTCAAGTTCCGGGCTGGGACGAGAGGAAAATTATGATATCAGCTGTTATGTGACGGACCGGAAGGACAGTACCAAAACAGTGCCTGAGATCAGGAAAGAAATGGAGCAGATGGACTCCATCGACAGTGCCACATACCGCAAGGAAGGATATGGCGAAGCAGAGGTGCCGGAGGATATGGTCAGCAAAGAATATTTGGCTTATTTGAAGGTGTCAGATCCGGAGAAGATCAACGAATCAAAAAAGACAGTCGTGCTCACAGTACAGTTGGAGCTGATTCAGGAGGATGCCTATAAAGGATATCTGCAGAAAAAGAAAATTGATGTGTCCAAATATATGGACACAAAGTCATGGAATGCATTGGTATGGGATGGATTTTCTGTATATGATGACAATAAAATAACAAGCATGAATATTTTAAAGGCAGGGGAAACAGATGCACAACTTTTGATCCCACAGAACCTTAAGGGATATTATTACAGTATGCATGAAGGAAAGGATTATGTTTATCTGCGTGAAAAAGATGATGAGGAAAAACGGTTCTCTGCATCGGAAGCAGTAAAAAAGCATCCGTTACATCTGGGCAAGAGAATGACAGCAGCACCGCCGACAGGAGTTGCAAATCCCCAGTGGAATGAAGCGGTCACGATCGTATTACCGTACCGTGCTGCAGAAGATAAGGTATTTGATAACATGGCAAATCCAATGTCTTATACGTTATTCTCTTTGATGGCAGAGCAGCACGAAAAGGCGTGTACGGAGCTTTCCGATTATTTTGAGAATCAGTTAAAGGACAGCAGTGCTTCCGGCTCCATTATGGATCTGGCGGCAAGCAGGGATTCCAACCAGGCACTGATCCTGATCATCGATGTATTTTCCTATGGCTTCATTATTCTGATCTCATTGATCTCCGTAGCAAATGTATTTAATACGATCTCCACCAATATTCTGCTGCGCCGACAGGAGTTTGCCATGCTCAAGTCTGTTGGAATGACACAGAAGGGTTTCCGTCGTATGATGAATTATGAATGTATGCTGTATGGCTTTAAGGGGCTTCTTTATGGTCTGCCGGTTGCCTGGGGACTGAGTTATCTTATGTACAAATCGATTGTAGGCGGCCTGGAGGTAAAATATCTGTTCCCTTGGCAGGGAATGGCAATATCCATAGTCAGTGTATTTGTTGTTGTGTTTACCACGATGATCTACGCCATGAGCAAGATCCGCAAGGACAATACCATGGAAGCACTTCGAAACGAGAATCTGTAACAGAAAGGCTTCTATGAAGCGGTTCCGGAGAATGATTTGTAATAAAAACTTATGATTTTTGATATAGATATCTTCCCTTGCAAAGGTTATAATAAGGGGGAAAATACAAAGCTTGTGCCTGCGGTTCATAGTTTGAGGGAAGAGAAAGCTTGCAGGAGTTATATGTAAAAAAAAGGGGATAATGTAGTTTGTGCGGCCGTCTGGGGAGACGGCTGCAGAATGGAGATAAATATGCAGAATATTATTGTACTTGATGATGAGCAGGAGATCGCGGATCTTCTGGAAGTATATCTGACCAATGAGGGATATCAGGTATTTAAGTTTTACCGGGCAGAGGGGGTGCTGGACTGTATTCAGGAAAATGAGATCTCGCTGGCGATTCTGGATGTGATGCTGCCGGATATTGATGGTTTTCAGCTTTGCCGTCAGATCCGGAAAAGCTGGTACTTTCCGATCATTATGCTTACGGCGAAGGTGGAGGATGTGGACAAGATCACCGGGCTGACGGTAGGTGCGGATGATTATATTACGAAGCCGTTTAATCCATTGGAGGTAGTGGCAAGAGTCAAGGGGCAGCTCCGGCGGTCCCAGACCTACAATCCGTCCATGACCGGGCAGGAGGATCAGGAGGAAACTTACAATATCCGTGGTCTGGAGCTGACGCCTAATATGCACACCTGTTATCTGTACGGGGAGAAGATTGATCTGCCCCCGATCGAATATGAGATATTAGTTTATCTTTGCCGCCATCTGGGGAAGGTGGTATCGGCAGAGGAGCTTTTTGAGGCCGTATGGGGGGAGAAGTATCTGAACAGTAACAATACGGTGATGGCTCATATTGCCCGGATCCGTGAGAAGCTTCATGAAAATGCCCGTGCACCGAAGTTCATTAAAACGGTCTGGGGTGTGGGATATAAAATGGACAGATAAGGAGAAAAGGGAGTAAAGCCGGAAAACGACAGAATGGAGAGAGAAAGATACATGGATGGTGAAGTTCGTCAGGAGGTTGCGAAGCAGCTGGTAAAGGGATATCTGGTGCATATGCTGGTCTATATCGTTGTGGTATTGGCTCTTCTTGGCATAGCCTACCGCTGGTGCGGCAGTCAGGTATGGTATCCGTGGGACGAGCTGTATCCGCTGGTGCATTGGCTTCATATCAATGTGGTTCCGGTTTTTCTGTGCGTGCTTTTGGTGGGCTGTGTTGCCATTACCTGTGCGCATTTCTATCAGATGGCAAGGCTGTTGGAGCTTGTGACTAACGCGGTGGATGATCTGTATGCCAACCGGATCAACAGTGTAAAGCTTCCTTCCTCCCTGCAGGAGGTGGAGCGGAAGCTCAATCAGATCATGGTGGGGATCCGTGCCAGCCAGCAGGAGGCAAAGGATGCCGAGCAGCGCAAAAATGACATGATCATCTATATGGCACACGATCTGAAAACGCCGCTGACTTCTGTGATCGGATATCTGACTCTGCTAAAGGATGAACCGGAAATCTCGCAGGAGCTTCGCCAGAAATATCTGGATATCGCCTGGAATAAGGCGGGACGTCTGGAGGATCTGGTCAATGAGTTTTTTGAGCTTACCAGAATGAACTTTGCCCATATGACATTAAACTGCAGTATGGTCAATATGTCCATGATGGTGGAGCAGATCATGTATGAGTTTAAGCCCCTTCTGGCAGAGAAGGGCATGGATTATGAGCTGGAGGCAGAGCCGGAGATCATGGTGTACTGCGACATTGAGAAGATGCAGAGAGTGTTTGACAATCTGTTGAAAAATGCGATCAACTATGGATATCAGGACAGTATGATTCATGTATATCTGGACAAAAACGGGGAAAAGGGAATGAAGCTGATTGTCCAAAATCATGGACAGACCATTCCGGCAGAAAAGCTCAGTTATCTTTTTGAACAGTTCTTCCGGCTGACCATTCCGGCAGAAAAGCTCAGTTATCTTTTTGAACAGTTCTTCCGGCTGGACAGCTCAAGAGATTCCAAGACCGGTGGCACCGGACTGGGACTGGCAATCGCCAAGCAGATCGTGGAGCTTCACGGCGGCAAAATTTCCTGCGAGAGTTCCAATGAGACAATCATTTTTATCGTGGAATTATAAAGCGGTAAGATTTTAATGAGACCCCGACGTGTCCCTTTTATGGGATAGGTACAAAAAGCTTTGATACATACATTAGAGAATTTTTGTACTGGATAAAAAAATGGAGGCATACATCGACACATGGAAAATCAGAACGGAAAACAGTTAAAGTATGTACAGTTAATGGCAGATCTGAAGGAAAAGATCCTGTCCGGTGAGATCCAGCCGGGAGAGAAGATTCCCTCCGAAAACATTCTTGCGGCGCAGTATCAGGTGAGCCGCCAGACGGTGCGGAAGGCCATTGCCATTATGGAAAATGAAGGTTATGTTTATGCGGAGCATGGAAGAGGGACTTTTTGTACGGAGCTGGTGCGTCATAAGCATGAATCGGGAAATATTGCGGTAATAACCACATATCTGTCTGACTACATTTTTCCGCAGGTGATCCGGGGAATTGATGAGGTCCTGACCAGGGAGGGCTACAGTATCATTCTCAAAAACACAAGAAATTCCCGGACGCAGGAGATCCGTTGTCTCCAGGAGCTTTTGCAAAAGGACATTGACGGTGTGATCATTGAACCCAGCAAAAGTCAGATTTACTGCAAGCATACGGAGTTGTTTGCAAAGTTTCGGGAGTTTCAGATTCCCTGTGTATTTATTCAGGGGTGCTATGAGCAGATGAAACAGCAGCCGCAGGTGCTGATGGATGACTGCAGGGGCGGTTATCTGATCACCAGACACCTGGTCGGGCTGGGGCACCGGAATATTGTCGGTGTATTTAAGGCGGATGACACCCAGGGACAGAATCGTCATAAAGGATATGCAAAGGCACTCAGTGAGGCGGGGATCGCCTATGATCCGGAGAAGGTGATCTGGTTTCATACGGAGGACCGAACCGTGCATCCATATGAAAAGATCTGTCAGATGGTCCGGGAGTCTGCCGCCATGGATGGGATTGTCTGTTATAATGACCAGATCGCGTGGGAGGTGATCCTGCGTGTGCCGGAGGATGTGTCGGTATGTGGATATGATAATTCATCAATATCAATGTCCGGCAATCTGCGGCTTACTACGATCGCGCATCCCCAGGAGAAGCTGGGAGGGATGGCGGCAGAGCTGTTGTTGCGGCTGATCCATGGGGAAGAAAACGGGGAGAAGGACCGGATTATGATCGAGCCGGAGCTGGTAGAGGGAAACTCGTGTAAAAGCAGAAAAAACAACTTGTAAATACGAGTGTACAAGTTGTATGATAAAGATAGGATAAAATTGTATGTGCTTACGAAAATGATAGTATATGTATTGGAGAAAGATTGTGCCTGTGAGACGAGATACACGGGCTGGGAAAGGAAGGTATTACTACGATGAATGCAAAAGAAAGTATTGTGAACGGAAAAGCAGCACTTGGTATTGAGTTTGGCTCCACCAGGATCAAGGCAGTGCTTGTGGATGAAAATTG
>CADAKW010000065.1 GCA_902788645.1 uncultured Lachnospiraceae bacterium | reverse complement strand
GTCGGTAACGTTGCTCTTTATGGTGCTACAAGTGGTAAGGCATTTATCAACGGTATTGCAGGTGAGCGTTTCTGCGTCAGAAACTCCGGTGCATATGCGGTCGTAGAGGGTGTTGGAGATCACGGATGCGAGTACATGACCGGAGGCCGTGTGGTTGTCCTTGGACCAACCGGAAAGAACTTTGCTGCCGGTATGAGCGGCGGTGTTGCTTATGTACTGGACGAGGACAGCAATCTTTATCTGAAGTTAAATAAAGAGCTGGTATCCTCTGAGCCGATCACAGATAAATACGATGTACTGGAGCTCAAAGAGCTGATCGAGGAGCATGTGGCAGCCACAGGTTCCAAGAAGGGTAAGATGATCCTTGATGACTTCAGCGAATATCTTCCAAAGTTTAAGAAGATTATTTCTTATGACTATGCTCATATGCTGCAATTGATCGCAAAGATGGAGGAGCACGGTCTGAGTTACGAGCAGGCACAGATTGAGGCATTTTACGAGCATAAAAATAAATAAGCTTTTGTTTGGAAAGGAGAATCATCATGGGTAAACCAACGGGATTTTTAGAATATGAGAGAAAAAATAATCAGGCAGTGGAACCACTGGAGCGTATCAAGAACTTTAATGAATTTCATACACCGATGAGAGAGAAGGACCGCAGAGAGCAGGCGGCAAGATGTATGAACTGTGGCGTGCCGTTTTGTCAGTCCGGTATGATGATCGCCGGAATGGCTTCCGGCTGTCCTCTGAACAATCTGGTGCCGGAGTGGAATGACCTTTTATATCATGGCAATTACAAAAAGGCACTTCAGCTTTTGCGTCAGACCAATAACTTTCCGGAGTTTACTTCCAGAGTGTGTCCTGCTCTCTGTGAAGCAGCCTGTACCTGTGGTCTGAATGACACACCGGTCACCTGCAAGGCAAACGAAAACGCCATTATCGAGTATGGCTATGCCAATGATCTGATGGGACCTCAGCCGCCAAAGACACGCACCGGCAAAAAGGTTGCAGTGATCGGTTCCGGCCCTTCCGGACTGGCAGCAGCAGATCAGTTAAACCGCCGTGGCCATTCTGTTACGGTATATGAGAGAAATGATCATATCGGTGGTCTTCTGATGTATGGTATCCCGAATATGAAGCTGGAAAAATGGGTGATCGACCGGAAGCAGAAGGTTATGGAAGAGGAAGGCGTAAAATTTGTTGTCAATGCGGATGTGGGAAAAGATGTGAAGGCAGCAGATCTGTTGAAGGAATATGACAGCGTGATCCTTGCATGCGGTGCTTCCAATCCACGTGACATCAAGGCAAAGGGAAGAGAAGCTGAGGGGGTTTACTTCGCTGTAGACTTCCTGACCCGTTCTACAAAGCATGTACTTACCGGCAAGAAAGAGGGCTGGGTGGATACCAAAGGTAAGAATGTCATTGTTATTGGCGGTGGAGACACCGGAAATGACTGCGTGGGAACGGCGGTTCGTCAGGGAGCCAAGTCTGTCACACAGCTTGAGATGATGCCAAAGCTTCCGGATGAGCGTGCAGCCTCCAATCCTTGGCCGGAGTGGCCGAGAGTCTGCAAGACAGATTACGGTCAGGAGGAGGCGATCGCTGTCTTTGGACACGATCCTCGTATCTATCAGACTACGGTTAAGGAGTTTGTCGCCGACAAGAACGGCAAGCTCAAAAAAGTGAAACTTGTAAAGCTGGAGGCAAAGAAAGACCCGAAGACCGGCCGGATGAATATGACAGAGATTGCCGGAAGTGAGTTTGAGATGCCTGCAGATGTGGTACTGATCGCTGCAGGTTTCCTGGGAGCACA
Source organism: uncultured Lachnospiraceae bacterium (assembly GCA_902788645.1). Taxonomy (GTDB): domain Bacteria; phylum Bacillota; class Clostridia; order Lachnospirales; family Lachnospiraceae; genus Jutongia. The sequence goes on along the minus strand of CADAKW010000065.1, from coordinate 9,573 downwards.
GGATTATGTGGCAAAGGCATTTGGTGTGAAGCTCAATGCCCGTACCAATGTGGAGACAGCTCCGGGAGAGTTTAAGACAAGCGTGGATAAGGTATTTACAGCGGGTGATATGCACCGTGGACAGTCACTGGTTGTATGGGGCATCAATGAGGGACGCCATGTAGCCAAAGAGGTGGATCAGTTCCTGATGGGATATACGAATCTGGATTAATGAGGTATTTTAGAGAACCGGAATGATTGTGAAGAGGTTCGGTAACGGATGCAATTATTGCAGTCCGTAAAATAAATATGACAGGGGATAATGTGTACCGAAAATGGTACATATCATCCCCTGTTTTCATGTAGGAGGAAATCTATAATTTCATCTGATATTCCTTTGGCGTGATATGTTCATGTTTCTTGAATACTTTGCTAAAATAAAACGGGTTACAAAAGCCGAGAGTTTCTGAAATCTCGGATATGGTAAACTGCCGGCTTTGCAAAAGTTTTTTACTTTGTTCGATCCTGTAATTTTCCAGAAAGGAAAAAATAGTAGTGCCGGAATATTGTTTGAAACGGCGGTTCATATAGTCAAAATTATGATGAAAAATATTTTCCAGCACAGCACCGGTGATTTTTTGTGAATAATGGTTTTTTAAATAATCACAGATCTGAAACGGGAGAGACAGATTATCAGATCCGGTATGTAAAATGCGGGACAGTTCTGAACGCGACATTTGTAATAAAAGAACAAATAAAAGAGCATCATTTACAGACTGTTGATGAAGTGCATTTGCGGAGCATGTTTTCAATAGAGACTGTAACTGGCTTATTATTTCATTAAAACACATGAGTGTCGGATGAAAATATTTGGGAAGTATCAGAGTATCCGGACTGGCGGGATGATCCGAAGAAAATGTCTGCCCATTTACTTTCAGATGCATATATTCTTCTGATGTCATTGTTATGTCCTGCAGAGGATTCCACTGGAAATGAATGTAATAATAGTCTACATGATCATTTGTGAGAATACCATAGTGGCATTTACCGGGAGAAAAGATTATGATGTCACCGGCAGTGAGGGTATATCGTTTTGTATCCTCCATAATCTGCATCGTTCCCCCTGTAATGATGTAGAGAATCCGGTTTTGGGGAGTTCTTTTGAAGTGTCTGTTGGGAGATGGAATGTGAACTTCGCCAGCCATGGAAAAGACTGGAAGAGAGTCTGTAAAACAGGACATATAGGATTGTAGTTCCATAAGAAGACTCCTTTCATAATCCCGCGATGTTTGATGAAGTCGCTATTATATATGTAATGGTCGAAAAAAGATATGTTATCCCTGTTGTTGCTATGTTACGCTTTCTTTATGAGGTTGTCAAGAAAATAATATAAGTAAGAGGAGGATTCTATATGAAAAATGGAATGTTTGCCGAAAAAGCGATATCGCTTTGCCTGGTCGCCGGATTATTGATTTCATGTATATTAGGAATGGGGGTGTCTGCTAAGAAGAAACCAGTATTGAACTGCAAAAAGCTGGTGCTTTCTGTTGGGCAGAAGAAAAAGATCAAAGTGAAAAATACAGCCAAAAAAGTAAAATGGATATCGGCTGACAAAAAGATAGTTACTGTGAATAAGCAGGGGGTTGTCTGTGGAAAAAAGGAAGGAAAAACTAAGATTACAGCTTTGATTCAAAAGAAAAAACTGACTTGTCAGGTTATTGTAAAGAAAACAAAATATGTACAAAATACAGCAATGCCAGAGCGTTCATTGTATCCGGCATCGCCTGCACCGACGATAGTATCGGATGCAGTAATATCATCATCTGTGCCAACGGCGGTTTCTACTTTTGTACCGACGGAAACTCCTGATATAGAGCAGGGAGCGGAGTGGGAGACTGGTAAGCAGAGTGGGAAAAAAGAAGATTTTGAAAAATATTTCAATCCGGAAATGAAGCAGTATACGAAAAGACATCAGGGCGTACCACTGGGAACTATTGAAGAGATGATATATCCTTCTGAGGTTGTGGGTGCAGACCGGGAAGCGTATGTTTATCTGCCACCGGAGTATGATTCATCAAAAAAATATCCGGTGCTTTATCTGTTGCATGGTATTGGATGTGATCGCGGGCAGTGGAGATATATGTCTCTGAATGAGATGTTGAGTAATATGATCTATATGGGAGAATTACAGCCGATTGTGGCTGTGATACCAAGTATTGTTCCGAAAGATGGGCTTAATAAAGATACATTTTCAGCGGAAAATATAGAGGCATTTACTAAGTTTGAGGATGAGTTTATCAAGGACTTAGAACCGTATGTGTTAGCAAATTATGGGGTATCATCCGAGCGGGAGGACACCGGTGTATGTGGTCTTTCCATGGGCGGCATGGAGGCACTCAGATTGGGATTTTCCATTAAGGATCATTTTAATTATATCGGTTCTTTCTCGGCAGCACCGACGCTGGACACCAGCATTTTAACATTGGATGGCTGGAAGACAAAACCGCAGACAGTGCTTCTGTGTACCGGAGATGCGGATGGAACGGTAGGAAGCAATCCGAGTGATTATCAAGCAAAATTGGCAGAAAATAACGTGGATCATATGTGGTATCTATATCCGGGTGGAAAGCATGAAGAAAAAGTATGGAGAAACGGACTGGTTAATTTTCTAAAGAGAAGTTACAAGTAAAAAAGATATAAAAGAAGAGAGGTTTTCAAAGACCGGCATAGCAGATAGGTTATGGCGGTCTTTGTTGTGCACCATTAAGAAAAACGATCATCCATGGAGGCGGACGGAAAAATAAAATATAGGATTGTTGAATACAAAAAATTTGGTATATTATATATTAGAGGGATAAATGAAACAAAATTCTATACGATGGAGGAAATAAAGATGAAATTATTGATTCAGAGAGTTAGAGAAGCATCTGTCACAGTTGATGGCGAGGTTACAGGAAGTGTTGGTCATGGATTTCTTGTATTTGTGGGAGTAGCTGAGGAGGACACCACAGAAATTGCGGACAAGATGATCGACAAGATGGTGAAGCTTAGGATCTTCGAGGATGAAAACGGTAAGACAAATAAGGCGATTGCCGATGTGGGCGGAAACTTTCTCGTGGTATCCCAGTTCACCCTGTACGCGGACTGCCGCAAGGGAAATCGACCTTCCTTTGTAAAGGCGGGCAATCCAAAGCTGGCGGAGGAACTCTATGAATATGTATTAAAGAGCCTGCGTGACAAGGACTTTGAAGTGGGAGCAGGAGTCTTTGGGGCAGATATGAAGGTGTCATTGTTAAATGATGGACCGTTTACCGTGATGCTGGATTCGGAGGAGATCTGTCATTCACGGTAGGGAATGCAGGAATAAACTAAAAAATACTCTTTGACATCCATCTCTATACGATATATAATAAAGAGAATGCGTTGATACAATAGGAACGATGAATTATCATGGCAAATAGGAGGATGCAGCGTGGCAAAGTATACCAGAGATGACATATTAGACATGATTGAAGAGGAGGACATCGAATTTATTCGTCTTCAGTTTACAGACATCGCAGGAAATCTGAAGAATATGGCAACCACTGTTGACCAGATTGACAAGATCCTGGATGGCAGATGCCAGTTTGATTGCGCAGCGATCGACGGTTTTGATGGCGATATGGAGGAATTATTCCTAATTCCCGACTTAGATACGTTTGTTATTTTTCCATGGCGTCCACAGCATGGAAAGGTAGCCCGTTTTATCTGTGACATTGTGAAACCCGATGGAACGCCTTTTGACGGTGACAGCCGTTACATCTTAAAAAGAATAATTGCTGAGGCAAAGGACATGGGATACGATTTTGACGTTGCCCTTAAGAATGAGTTCTTCTTATTTGACCTTGGCGAAAACGGAGAGCCGACCCAGAATTCCAGCGAGAAGGGCGGCTATTTTGATGTTGGGCCTGCAGACTGCGGAGAGAATGCCAGACGTGATATGGTACTTTATCTGGCAGATATGGGGATTTCTACGGAGTCTTCCTATCATTCCGATGAGGCGGCACAGCATGTATTGGATATGACATATACCAATGCACTTACCATGGCAGACAATATTATGACCTCCCGTCTGGTGATCCGGACAGTCGCAAAACGTCATGGTCTTCATGCGACCTTTATGCCGAAGCCAAAGAAGGATTCGAAAGGCTCCGGAGCACATTATACATTTTCTCTGTCAAAGAATGGAAAAAACATCTTTACCGATGCAGACGGAACTGCAGGAGTCAGCAAGGAGGGGTATGCATTTATGGCAGGTATTCTGGAGCATATTGCAGATATGTCTCTGGTGACCAATCCTCTGGTCAATTCCTACAAGCGTCTTGTGCCGGGATTTCTGGCACCTCTGCGGGTGAGCTGGTCTGTACACAATTCCAGCCCGCTGATCCGTCTGACCTCGGTTGGCGGTGACGGAGGCAGGATCATTCTCCGGAGCCCGGATGGCGCGGCAAATCCATATCTGGTAATCGCCGCATGTCTGGCAGCAGGAATGGATGGCATCAGGAGAAATCTGCAGCCACCGGTATGTATGGATAAAATGTCAAAGGAGGAGCTTGCCAAGAGAGAGAAGCTTCCGAGGACTCTTTATGAGGCAGTGAAACGCTTTGAAAATGATGCGTTTCTGCAGGAGGTGCTGGGAGCACATGTATCGAATTATCTGATCTCTACAAAGGATGCAGAGTGGGAAGAATATTGCAGACAGGTAACGAGCTGGGAAACAGACCGTTATCTTGGAACAGTATAGGAGCACCGCTGATAAGTAACCGATACACAGGAGGTTTTTATGGCAGATATTATCATTGCATTTCCAAAACTGGATGATGCAAAAAATCTTAAAAAACTTCTGCTTCGAAACGGGTATGATGTCAGTCTGGTATGTGACAACGGGGCACAGATCGTCAGTGCTGTCAATGAGTTGGACGGCGGTGTGGTAATATGCGGATACCGGTTCCGGGATATGCATTTTTCGGAGGTTCTCGATTACCTGCCCAAAGGCTTCCAGATGCTTTTGATGGCATCTCCGGCCAAGCTGGAGGACAGTGATATCAGTGAGGTTGTGTCGCTGCCCATGCCCCTCAAGGTTCAGGATCTGCTGAATACTCTGGAAATGATGATGGTGCAGTACCGGCGTTGGAAGAAAAAGCAGAAGAATAAGCCGAAAGTACGGTCAGAAGGTGAGAAAAGAACGATACGAAAAGCGAAAGAGCTGTTGATGGAGAGAAACCAGATGACAGAAGAGGAAGCACACAGATACATACAAAAAATAAGCATGGACAGTGCAACAAATTTAGTTGAAACTGCTGAAATGATACTAGAACTAAATGGAAAGGAATGGGAAATTTAGATGAAAGCGTTTCTTATTTTAGAGGATGGAACACTATTTGAGGGCAAGAGCGTTGGAGCGCAGAAGGAAGTGATCAGTGAGATCGTATTTAATACGTCCATGACAGGATATCTGGAGGTTCTGACGGACCCAAGCTATGCGGGACAGGCAGTTACCATGACATATCCGCTGATCGGTAATTACGGTGTTACCTATGCCGATATGGAGTCTCGAAAGGGATGGCCGGACGGTTTTATCACCAGAGAAATTTCCCGTATGCCAAGCAATTTCCGATGTGAGGATACCTTACAGAAGTTTCTGGAGGATCAGGACATTCCGGGCATCTACGGTATTGATACCAGAGCACTTACCAAGATCCTTCGGGAAAAGGGTACCATGAATGGAATGATCACGACCAACGAGAATTATAACTTGGATGAGATTCTTCCACGATTAAAGGAATATACTGTGACAGGTGTGGTACAGAAGGTGTCACGGAGCCAGAAGGAGTCCTTCAAGCCGGGTGATCTTGGATCTGAAAAGACAGAGACAAGCTTTAAAGTGGCTGTGATCGATGTGGGAACCAAAAACAATATTATCCGCTGTCTGTTAAACAGAGGCTGTGAGGTGGATGTATATCCTTGTGATTTTAAGGCGGAGGATGTGATCGCGGCAAAGCCGGATGGTATTATGATCACAAACGGACCGGGAGATCCGGCAGAGTGCGTGGAGATCATCGAGGAGATCCGCAAGCTGTCCGAGTCAGGCATTCCGATCTTTGCAATCTGCCTGGGTCATCAGCTGATGGCGCTGGCCCATGGTTTTAAGACATACAAGATGAAATATGGTCATCGTGGAGCAAACCATCCGGTAATGGATCTTCATACCAGAAGAGTTTATATTTCTTCTCAGAACCACGGTTATGTAGTGGATGGCGAGAGCCTGGATGAAACAAAGGCAAAGCCATGGTTTATTAATGTGAATGACAAGACCATTGAGGGTCTGGAATATATTGGAAAGCCGGTAAAGACCGTGCAGTTCCATCCGGAGGCCAATGCGGGTCCAAAGGATTCAGAGGTACTGTTTGAGGAGTTTATCAAAATGATGGGAGGTAATCAGTAATGCCAAAATTAGAGGGAATTAAACGTGTATTGGTAATTGGTTCCGGTCCGATCGTTATCGGACAGGCAGCCGAGTTTGACTATGCGGGAACACAGGCATGCCGTTCTCTGAAGGAAGAGGGAATGGAGGTTATCCTTGTCAATTCCAATCCTGCAACGATCATGACGGATAAAGATATTGCGGATAAGGTATATATTGAGCCATTGACGGTTGGAGTACTCCAGCACATCATTGAGGTGGAAAAACCGGACAGTCTTCTTCCGAACATGGGTGGACAGGCTGGTCTGAATCTTGGTATGGAGCTTGCAGAGTCCGGATTTTTGGACAGTCATAATGTAAAGCTTCTGGGAACAACAGCAGAAACGATCCGTAATGCAGAGGGACGTCAGGAGTTTAAGGATCTGATGGAACGGATCGGAGAGCCATGCGCTCCTTCTGAGTTGGTAGAGAATATTGAAGACGGTGTGGCTTTTGCAGAAAAGATCGGTTATCCGGTGGTTCTGCGTCCGGCCTATACCCTTGGTGGTTCCGGCGGCGGAATTGCCCACAACCAGGAAGAACTGGAGGAGATCCTTTCCAATGGTCTTCGTCTTTCCCGTGTGGGTCAGGTTCTTGTGGAGAGATGTATTGCCGGATGGAAAGAAATCGAGTATGAGGTAATGCGTGACAGCAACGGAAACTGCATTACCGTATGTAATATGGAAAACCTGGATCCGGTTGGTGTTCATACAGGTGACAGTATCGTTGTGGCACCATCCCAGACCTTGTCGGATAAGGAGTATCAGATGCTTCGTTCTTCCGCATTGAAGATCATCAGCGAGCTGGGAGTAACCGGTGGATGTAACGTACAGTTTGCACTTCATCCAACATCCTTTGAATACTGCGTTATCGAGGTAAACCCTCGTGTGAGCCGCTCTTCTGCACTGGCTTCCAAGGCAACCGGTTACCCGATCGCTAAGGTGGCAGCAAAGATCGCACTGGGATACACTCTGGACGAGATTCCAAATGCCGTTACCGGAAAGACCTACGCAAGTTTTGAGCCGGCACTGGATTACTGTGTTGTCAAGATTCCTAGACTTCCGTTTGATAAATTTATCAATGCAAAGCGTACTCTGACCACGCAGATGAAGGCAACAGGTGAGGTTATGAGTATCTGTACCAATTTTGAGGGCGGTCTGATGAAAGCCATCCGTTCTCTGGCACAGCATGTAGATTGTCTGGAGACCGGTGATTATGATGGAATGTCTGATGAGGACGTACTGGATAAGCTGGATATCGTTGATGACCGTCGTATCTATCTGATCGCAGAGATCCTTCGCCGTGGTATTGCATCCTATGACAAGATTCATGAGATTACTAAGATTGATGAGTGGTTTATAGACAAGATCGCTATTCTGGTGGAGATGGAAAAGAAGCTCAAGGGCTGCAATGGCAACATTGACAAAGAGCTGATGAAGGAAGCCAAGAGAATGGAATTCCCGGACAACGTGATCGCACGCTGGACCGGCAAGACAGAGGAAGAGGTAAAGCAGCTTCGTTATGAGTACGGCATTACCGCTGCTTTCAAAATGGTAGATACCTGTGCCGCAGAGTTTGCGTCAGAGACACCTTATTATTATGGCTGCTTTGATGGAAGCAATGAGGTAGAAGAGACGAGTGACCGCAAAAAGATCATGGTACTTGGCTCCGGTCCGATCCGTATTGGACAGGGTATCGAGTTTGACTACTGTTCTGTGCACAGTGTATGGGCACTGAAGCAGGAGGGTTATGAGACTATTATCGTAAATAACAACCCGGAGACGGTAAGTACTGACTTTGATATTGCCGATAAGCTGTATTTTGAGCCACTGACACCGGAGGATGTAGAGAATATCGTCCGTCTGGAGAAGCCGGATGGAGCTGTGGTGCAGTTTGGTGGACAGACAGCCATCAACCTGACAGAATCCCTGATCAAGATGGGCGTGAAGATCCTTGGTACAAGTGCAGAGAACGTTGATGCTGCTGAGGATCGTGAGTTGTTTGACGAGATCCTGGAGGAGTGCTGTATCCCAAGAGCAAAGGGAGACACCGTATTTACTACGGAGGAAGCGTTAAAGGTTGCCAACGAGCTTGGTTATCCGGTACTGATCCGTCCTTCCTACGTGCTGGGTGGACAGGGAATGCAGATCGCTGTCCGTGATCAGGACATTGTAGAGTTTATGGCGGTTATTAACCGTTATCATCAGGAGCATCCGATCCTGATCGATAAATATCTCATGGGTAAGGAGATTGAGGTGGATGCCGTATGTGACGGTGAGGATATTCTGATTCCGGGTATTATGGAGCATATTGAGAGAGCCGGTATCCATTCCGGAGACAGTATCTCCGTATATCCGGCACAGACAATCTCAGACAAGATCAAGCGTGTTCTGGTGGACTACACCGGCAAGCTGGCACGTTCCCTTCATGTCATTGGTCTGATCAACATTCAGTTTATCGTATATCAGGATGAGGTTTATGTGATCGAGGTAAATCCTCGTTCCAGCCGTACCGTACCATATATCAGCAAGGTAACGGGTATCCCGATCGTAGATCTGGCTTCCCGGGTGATCCTGGGAGCCAAGATCCGTGACCTTGGCTTTGAGCCGGGCCTTGCACCGGATGCAGGATATCTGGCCATCAAGATGCCGGTATTCTCTTTCGAGAAGCTTCGTGGAGCAGAGATTTCTCTGGGACCGGAGATGAAGTCTACCGGTGAGTGTCTTGGTATCGCCAAGACCTTTGATGAGGCACTTTATAAAGCATTCTTAGGTGCCGGCGTCAACCTTCCAAAGCATAAAAAGATGATCATTTCCGTAAAGGATTCCGATAAGCTTGAGGCAGTTGGCGTAGCAAAGCGTTTCAAGGCGCTGGGCTATGAAATCTTTGCAACAAGAAATACCTCCCGCGTATTAAATGAGAACGGGGTACTGGCGATTCCGGTCAACCGTATCAATGAGGAGGCACCGACTCTGATGGATCTGCTTCTGGAGCATCAGATCGATCTGGTTATTGATACACCGACCCACGGCGACAAGATGAAGGATGGTTTCCTGATCCGCCGTACCGCCATTGAGACAGGTGTCAATGTA
>CADAKW010000064.1 GCA_902788645.1 uncultured Lachnospiraceae bacterium | reverse complement strand
GCAGGCTGCATAAAGGCTGAACATTGACAACTGAATAACTGCCAGATATTGAATTTTCAAGGTGCATAGCTAAAATTTATGTGCGAAGTTTGAGTTATATAAAAAATATTACACCATATGAGTTGGAAATAACCCATGTTTATTATGGAAATGTGGAGGTGCGTCGGGAATTGAACTATGCACCGGTTGTAGACCTGAAGGATATGGTAAATGTTTTGAATATGACCAGCGGTGTTGCCGAATTTAAGAATACCGGAAATGCTGTTTCGTTATTAAAAATGTTACCGGAAGATGATGAATTGAAAACGCTATTAGATGATTTTAATACTTCTGCACAATTAAATGCTTTTGAAGTTGTGAAGGAAAGCCTTGTGTCATTATTTAAAAATTGTCTGGAGGACAACGGGAAAAATGAGAGTGAAACCGTTATACCGGAGTGAGAGAAATGATAGCTCTGGTTCTCAAAAATAAATTTTTTGGAGATGCCGACATTACTAAATGTAATGTGGGAAATCTTTCATCAATGGATATTAAGTTTCTTTTGACAGAGTGGTATTTTAATCAGAGCAGGATCGGTCTGGGAATTGCAACGGGTCTTGAAGCATTGCGTGATCTGAATACCCCTGTTTTTATGGAAGCGCGTGGATTTACCGGAAAGGAAGAGAGAGTCTATAGAGAAAGTGCAGAAGCATGTTTTATGGATATCGCTGATCGGTTAGCAGACAAAAAAGACAGAAGCGCATTGGAAGATGCGGTATATCATTTGGGAAGTAATCTGAGAGAGTATAAATCGATTAGAAATACAGTTGCTCACAGTCTGGAGGAAGTGACGGATATTGAGGATACCTGCAAAAAGCTCGAAACTTTCCGGAATGATCTGAGGAGATTAAAGGAACTGTATGATGAGGATGAATACAAAAAGCTTTTTTGCAAGGAAAAGACTTCAACATCCAATAACCGGGCTGATGGAAAACGCTGCAGAGTGCTCCTTTATTTTAATAAAAACTATAGGCGGGGAGATGTAATAGAGGATAAAAAGCGTTTTAATAAATCTGCTTCGGGATTAACCTATGATGTGTATTGTTTGGACCCAAAGGTACAGAAAGAGCTGTTTGTAAAAGATATGTGGAAAAAAGGAAAGGGATATACAGATCATATTTATGCAGGTGCAGCCTTCGGATGTGGAAATGGGATTTCGAAGTATTTTGGAGCAGCTTGTGATAAATTGGAATAAAGGGGAAGGGGAGATTTCGCTTTATAATGAAGATATGAAAAAATATTCTGCATTGAAAATACCGGTGGATATGGACAATCTGAAAAAACAATGTGAAAATAAGCAAAAGAAAAATGAGCCAATAAGATGTGATATCTTTGATGAAGGGCTGATTAAATTGTAGAAATTTATATTAATTCAAAAGAAGGCAGAGTGAATTATGGACAACAAGTTACTGATTGTTGAGGATGACAAGAAACTAAATGACGGAATCCGTCTTGCTTTCTTCCGGCTGCATCTTACTGTTGTGCCGTGTCTGCTTATGATTCCGATTCTGATCGGCATTGCATATGTGATACCAAAGTATCAGTTTCAGAAGATGAGCCGGGAAAGTGTTGTGGAAAGGATCCGCAAGTAATATATGACCTGGCGTGTGGATTTGATGGGGCATAGGTTGTCCGCAAATCCTGTGATCATGCAGATTCGATCTCATAGGTAAATCCGGCATCGGTGATCGTTTTGAGAGTACCGTCAATGCTCTGGCCGCCCTCTGTCAGATAGCCGGAAGCAAAAATGGAATCGACTACGCTTAGAAGCTTCTTTTCCTGTCCTTTGAAATATACCTCTCTTCCGGCGGCACAGCGGATATCTGTCTTTGGCACCAGAAGTCTGGCAAGGCAGAGCACTTTCAGACAATATTCTGTGGTCAGACCGGAAGTATCGGCATCTCCAAGAGGAGTACCTTTGATCGGCAGCAGGAAATTGATCGGAAGTGCCTCAGGCTGGATCTCACGTAATTCCAGAAGCATATCCACGATATCTTCCTTGCTTTCTCCCATGCCCACAATGCCACCGCTGCAGATCTCAAAACCAAGTCTCTGGAGCATATGGATATTTTCCACACGCTGCTCAAAGGTATGTGTAGTACAGATATTATGGTAGAAGGAACGGCTGCTGTTCAGGTTATGATTAATGCGGTCAAGACCGGCATCCTTAAGCATCTTTGCCTGCTTTTCCGTCAGAAATCCGATGGAGCAGCAAAGATGTGTTCCGTTTTCTTTCATTTTGCGGATACGGCGGGCTAATTCCTCGATTTCCTGATCGGTAAATTTCATACCGCTTAAGCCGATGCAATGTCTTGATAAATGATGCTCATTGACAAAGTCGTTGTTGTGATATAATTTATCCTACAGTTTCCGCTTCGTGCATTGGTCAGGATGTGAATGCTGACGCGGTTTCCCTTGTATTTGTATCGTAAAGCAGAAGCACGGTCGATCAATTCCTGAAGCTGGTCATCCGGTGTGTTTAAAATTGCAATGGCATCCTCTCTGGAAAGAACAGGGTCTGCCTCTTTATCATATGTTGTATTCATAAATATCCTCCTGAATTCTGCAAATTAAAATCATTACGCATAATTTTCTGCACGCTTTTTACTGTAACACAGAAAAAAGTGTATTGTCAACCTGCACAGTGAAAAGGTTGACAATATGCCTTTTCTTTTCATAATCTTATTCTCACGCATTGTACATATCCCTTTTATGTGTTACAATGGAGAAAACGCAACGCGAGGAGAAACGATTATGGATACAGCAAAGGTGATCAGAGAGTTGAGAGAAGGTACCGGTATGTCCCGGAGACAGTTTTCGGAGCATACAGGTATTCCGATACGTACGCTGGAGGACTGGGAAGCGGCCAGACGTACTCCGCCGGAGTACATTCCGAGATTGATCGGGTATCAGTTAAAATATGAGGCATTGATCGCAGAAAGGGAAGGTGAGTGATATGCAGTTTATTTGTTATCCGAAATGTTCGACCTGCCAGAAGGCTAAAAAGTGGCTTGACGAGCATAATATACAATATACGGAGCGTCATATTGCAGAGGAGAATCCGTCCTATGATGAATTAGAGGACTGGTATAAGAAAAGCGGACTCCCTCTGAAACGTTTTTTTAATACCAGTGGATTAGTTTACAGAGACCTGCAGCTGAAGGACAAGCTGCCGTCAATGAGCGAGGAGGAGCAGTTAAAGCTTCTGGCAGGAAATGGTATGCTTGTAAAGCGCCCGCTGGTAGTGGATGGAGAGACAGTACTCGTAGGATTTAAGGAAACAGAATGGACAGAAAGACTCAAATAATTTGAAATGATCTGTAAAGAATGGAACAACTGCAGGGAAAGAAAAACGAAGGGAGATTTCACAATGTTTAATATTGCAATCGCACAATCGGGAGGACCAACAGCAGCGATCAACGCTACGTTGGCAGGAGTATTTGCAAGGGCAGAGAAGACAGAGGAGGTAGATGAGATTTATGGAGCGCTCAATGGTATTGAAGGGATCCTGAACGATCATCTTATCAATCTGCGGCACATTATTATGAATGAAGAAGATAAGGATCTGCTCATGAAGACTCCGTCGACGATCCTTGGTTCCTGCCGGTACAAGCTTCCGGCTCTGGAGGAGGATGATACACAGTATAAAACTATTGTTGAGAATCTTCAGAAGCATCATATTAAGGTGTTTTTCTATATTGGCGGCAATGATTCCATGGACACAGTGATGAAGCTGGACGCATATCTCAAAAGAGAGCAGATTGACATTTGTGTGGTGGGTGTGCCCAAGACTATTGATAACGATCTGATGGAGACGGATCATACACCGGGCTTTGGCTCTGCGGCAAAGTATGTGGCGATCTCTCTGCAGGAGATTATCCGGGACAGCCGGGTTTATTCGATTCCATCGGTTACAATTGTGGAGATCATGGGCAGGGATGCCGGGTGGCTTGCGGCTTCTTCCTGTGTATTGCGGGCCAATGGAGAGCCGGCACCACATCTGATCTATCTGCCGGAGAGCACATTTACTTTAGAGCAGTATATTCAGGATGTAAAAAACGCCATGACCAGATATAAGGCAGTGATCATTGCTGTTTCCGAGGGAGTGGCATTTCCGGATGGGGCGGCAGCAGATCAGACCAAGGATGCCTTTGGTCATACGCAGAATGCCGGTATCGGGAAGAAATTAGAGGAATACACAGCAAAGCACTTTCAGTGTAAGGTGCGTTCCATCGAGTTAAATGTGATGCAGCGTTGCAGCAGTCACGCAGCGTCCATGACCGATCTGGAGGAGTCGGAGCGTATCGGTGCCGCAGCGGCTGAGTTTGGCATTGAGTATCATCAGAGCGGCATTATGGCAGCTTTTAAGCGCATCAGCAATAATCCTTACCGGGTTGAGATCATTCCATGCCCTGTTCAGGATGTGGCCAATAAGGAAAAGAAGTTCCCGGTGGAGTGGATCTCGCCGGAGGGTAATAATGTCACGGTAGATGCACTGAATTATTTTCTGCCGCTGATCAAGGGCGAGCCGGTTCTCAAGTACAAGAACGGGATTCCGATGCATTTCCGGATTGACCAGTAAGATAAAGGCTCAGCAACATAGGCGCAGATCACCTCAAGTACAAGAACGGGATTCCGATGCATTTCCGGATTGACCAGTAAGATAAAGGCTCAGCAACATAGGCGCAGATCACAAAATTTATGTAGAGAAATCAAGACTGGTATGTTAAAATAAAAAGAGCAGCTACAGGCTGATAAAATTTGAGAAAAGGACAGGAATATTATGTTATTAGAAGAAATCAGAAAGAAAATCGTAGATTATGGCAATCAGCTTATTTCCTCCGGTCTTACCATTGGAACCGCCGGAAATATCAGTATTTATGATCCGGAGACAGGATATATGGCGATCAGTCCTTCCGGCATCCCATATGCGCAGACGACGCCGGAGGATGTCGTTGTAATGGATCTTCAGGGCAACGTTGTGGATGGAAATCGTAAGCCTTCCAGTGAGAATGGACTTCATGCAGCATTTTATCTGGAAAAGCCGGATGCCCGTGCAGTGGTTCATGCACATTCTATGTACTGCACCACACTTGCCTGTGCCGGTGTTGATCTGAAAGCAACGCATTATGCAATCGCAGATACCGGTGTGGCTACCGTACCTACGGTACCTTATTTTACATATGGTACACCGGAGCTTGCCGATGCGGTTCGTGAGTGTCTCCGCGGGACTGAAAGCAAGGCACTTCTCATGGCCAATCATGGTATGGTTGCCTATGGGGATTCTCTGGAAAAGGCATTTGCAGTTGCCATGACATGTGAGTGGTGTGCCCAGGTGGAGTGGCGTGCCATGGCAATCTCGACTCCGAATGTGCTGTCTGACGAGCAGATGGCGGAGGTGATCGAGCATTATAAAACTTATGGTCAGGCAAAAGAGGACGGAGAGAAGTCTCAGGGATATTTTGGATAGGATATCGTGTGAAATGATTTTTTCACACAATGAATCGGATCCATTTTGTAAATTTGTGCCTGCGGTTCGGATCCGGAGCCTGCGGGCTGAGAAAGGAACGAAAGATTCTTATGTACGAGTTTAAAGAGGAATTTAAGACGGGGATTGACCAGATCGATCAGGAGCATAAACGTCTTTTTGAGATAGCAGATCAGATTTATGAGTTAAAGAACAAAGAGTTTGTACATGATAAATATGATGAGATCCGTTCGATCTTGGAGGAACTTCGGGATTACACAGATACGCATTTTGCACATGAGGAAGCCTATATGGAGTCCATCGGTTACAACAATATGTTTATGCAGAAGGTACAGCATGATGCACTGCGCCGGCAGATGGCAGAGTGGGATCTGGATTCCATTGATGAGCATCAGGAGGAAACGATTGACGAAATATTGTCGATCGTGACGGACTGGCTTGTGGATCATATTCTTATGTATGATAAGCAGATTGGAACAAAATAGCGGATATGTGTATTGTTCACAAATGTTTCACATAAAATTAGCACTCAACCATTGACATGGCTAACAAAAGGTGCTATAACATACTTCGAAGATAAGAAAAGGTTTTAAAGTCTAAGTGCCTATGAAGCTTCATTGGGAAACTCATATTTCCGACACTTGTCACAAGAAGGAAAGGAGTAATGACTTATGTTAAGACCTAGTATTTTTGGAGAAAATTTATTTGATGACTGGATGGAGGATTTTCCGTTTGAGAAGGATTTTGAAAAGGCAATGTATCCGGCAAAGAAAGCATTGTACGGAAAACATGCAAAGAATCTGATGAAGACGGATGTCCGGGAGACGGACGATGCATATGAGATAGATATTGATCTGCCTGGTTTTAAGAAAGATGAGATTACAGCACAGCTGAAGGATGGATGTGTTGTAATTTCAGCAGCCAAGGGACTGGACAAGGATACCAAGGAAAAGAAAAATGGGAAGTATATCCGTAAGGAACGTTATGCCGGCAGTATGAGCAGAAGCTTTTATGTTGGTGAAGATATTACAGAGGATGAGATTACCGCGAAATTTGAAAATGGTATTTTGCAGTTGAAGGTTCCGAAGAAAGATGGGCAATCGGCAGAAAATAAGAAATGCATTACCATTGAAGGATAATGTTATCAATAAATAAAGGATAAATATCAGTTCCCCGGTGGGACAAAGTGTCCCGCCGGGGAATTTTCTATGAAATAACGCGGCCAATCGGTAAAAATATACAAAAATATAAAAATTACGAATAAAAAGTTGACAAAATGTCACATTGGAGATACAATATTTATGTGAATGAGGTGTGCAACTTTGATATATTTATTGACAATCAAGGTGCAATCCACAAAAAATATCATAATCACAGGAGGACGATACAATGAGAAAGACAATTAAGAGAGTATTTTCTGTAGCATTAGCAGCTACCGTAGCTATGTCAGGTGTTGCTTACACAGGAGCAAAGGCAAGCGCAGCAAGCAGCTATAAGGCTGTTATGGGTTATGCTGATGTAAAATGGGATTGGAATGGCGGTAATGATTCCTCTAAGGATACAAACAAGACTGCTGTTTCTGTAAAGAACAAGAAAGGTTCTGCTACATACACAGTAACTCTTAAGAATAAGAAATCTAAGAATCAGGATGCACAGGTATTCTATGTTGATATCAAGGATATTCTTAAGGATCACAGCGCAAAGAAGATCAAAGTTTCCGGTGTTTCTGTAAAATGTGACGGAAAGACAGTTTCCGGTATGAAGGCTGTTGCAACTGGTCAGCTTGAGAAGAAAGAGGATCCAAACAAGTATCGTATTTCTATCTACAACAGAGTAGGAAGCAAGACAAACGGAGATAAGACTGCAAGCTATCCGGCAAGCTATGGTAAGAAGTTCAAATTCAAAAAGAGCATTTCAGTAACATTTACGCTTTCAATCAAATAATGACAGACAGAAAATGAACGTAAAGCGAATTTGCTTACTCTTTTCTCTATTATAAATGAGGGGTCGTTGTGTAAAAACAACGGCCCTTCAATTTTATTGACCAGATTCTTTATTTCATGCTATAATCTAATAATATGATATTATATATTGCAAAAAGAAATGGATCGGAAAGGAGAAGTCCATGGCAGAGAAAAAGACCATGCGTACGGGGAAGGCTACGACAGGACGTAAGTCAGCTAAAAGCAGATCAACAGCTGCAAAAACATCGCAAAGCAGTGTAAATATTGCCGCAGTGGTGAAAAAAATTACAGAACCATTGGTGTTTGGATTGGATATTGGTACCCGCAGTATTGTAGGTACCGTGGGATACCGGACCGCGGCAAATGGCTTTGTGGTAGTAGCGCAGGAAGCGGTAGAGCATGAGACGAGAGCAATGCTGGATGGACAGATCCATGATATACAGGCCGTTGCAGACACGATCGTTCAGGTAAAACAGAAATTGGAGAAGCTGATCGGGAGAAAATTGAGTGATGTCTGTATTGCAGCGGCAGGACGTGTATTAAAGACGGTTGTTGCCACGGCAGAGATGAATTTCAGCTATGAGACGGTCGTGACAAATGAGCATGTTTATTCTTTGGATATGCTCGGTGTGGAGAGAGCGTATGAGCTGCTGCGCCGGGAACAGCAGCAGGAGGATATTCATTTTTATTGTGTGGGATATTCTGTGATCCGTTATTATCAGAATGATTATCCCATCACTAACTTAGAGGGTCATAAAGCGAATACCATCAAGACAGAACTGATTGCAACATTTTTGCCGGATGAGGTTGTAGATGGTCTTTATGCTGCAGTAGAAAAAGCAGGGCTTTATGTGGCTAATCTTACGTTGGAGCCTATTGCCGCAATGAATGTAGCGATACCGGAGAAGTTTCGCCTGTTAAATATTGCATTGGTGGATGTGGGGGCTGGAACCTCAGATATTTCGATCACCAATGATGGCAGCATTATTGCCTATGGAATGATACCATCGGCAGGTGACGAGATTACGGAGACTCTGGCAAGGCATTATCTGCTGGATTTTGGCGAGGCAGAGAAAATGAAGTGCCAGAGTACCCAGCGAAAACAGGTGACGGTTCATGATATTATGGGGCTGTCTCATAAAATTTCATCGGATGAGATCGCAGAGGTGGCAGAACCGGTTGTACGTGAAATAACTTCTAAGGTTGCCGAGAGGATCAAAGAGTTAAACGGAGGAAAAGCGGTCAGTGCTGTATTTGTAGTAGGTGGTGGCGGCAAGATGAAAGGGTTTGAGGAAACACTGGCAGAAGGTCTGGGGCTTCCGAAGGAGCGTGTGGCGCTCCGGGGCTCTGAGGTGATGGGACAGATTGAATTTCTGCAAAAGGATATCAAAGTGGATTCCCTTTTGGTAACGCCGGTAGGTATCTGCCTCAACTATTATGAGCAAAAGAACAATTTCATTTTTGTGACATTAAACGGAGAGAGAATCAAGCTGTATGACAATAGTAAGCTTACAGTGGTAGACGCGGCGATGCAGCTGGGCTATCCTAATGAAGATCTGTTCCCAAAGAGAGGAAAAGCGCTTAACTATTCGGTAAATGGAGAAAAGCGTATGAAGCGTGGTGAATCGGGAGACTCTGCAGTGGTAAGTCTCAATGGAAAAGAGAGCGCATTAAGCGGCGTTCTGTCGCAAAATGATAAGATTGAGATCACAGCCTCTACCAAAGGAAAAGCGGCAGTTATGACTATCGGAGAAATCCCTGAGTATCATTCTGCGATTCGCTTTGTATTTAATAATAAGCCGATCACTTGTCCGAGATTTGTAAAGGTCAACGGAGAGTTTGTATCCCAGTATTATGAGATACAGGAAAATGACGAGATTGAAATCCTGGAGTATTATACATTGGAGCAGGTACTGGAGTTTATGGATATTGTCTGCAGGGGAAAAGCATATGTCAACAATGCTCTGGCGGATATGGAAACAAAGGTATATGACAATTTTACCATTGCCTGTGAGATCAAAAAAGAAGAACCGAATTATCAGGCTCTTATGAAAGAATATGGAGATGGGCAGGTGCCGGAGGCTGTGCTGAATGGTGAAATGCAGGAGGCTGAAAGTGTGGCAGAGGGACATGTTCCGGACGAAAAGGCGGGAAGGGACAGTGTTCCTTCTCAGGAGACGGCAGCACCGGAGGAGATACTTGCCTTGGATGCTCAGAATGATGCCGCAGAAAATGATCAGGTGCATGGACAGGTACACTTAGAGGAAAAGGCTTCAACCGGCGGGGAAAACCTAAATGTGATTGATATGCCGGTTATTGTAAATGGAGATCCGGTCACTCTTAAAAATAAAAAACAGTACATTCTGGTGGATGTTCTTGATTTTTATCCTTTTGATCTGTCTGTAGCGAAAGGAAATCGTCTGGAGACATTGATCAATGGAGTGTCTTCGGACTTTACGTCGCCGCTGCATGAGGGTGATGAGATAAAAATTTATTGGGTATAATGGAAAGGAAGATACGATATTATGCAGGTATGTAGTATTGCCAGTGGCAGCAGTGGCAATTGCATTTATATAGGAAATGGTGATTCGAGGATCCTGATCGATGCGGGAGTCAGCCGTAAAAGGATTGTTGATGGTCTGAGATCGATCCATGTTTCGCCGGAGAGTCTGGATGCAATCTTTGTGACTCATGAGCATACAGATCATATTCAGGGGGTTCCCATGATGACAAAGTATTTTCATGTGCCAATTTATGGTACTGCAGGGACTTTGGACGGGATCCGTCAAAAGGACAGCAAGGGTCTGGTGACCATGGAGCATTTATATCAGGTTTATGCGGATCGTCCTGTGACCATCGGAAGCCTTGAGGTGACGCCGTTTCATATGTCCCACGATGCGGCGGATCCGGTTTGTTATACGGTAGAGGCTTCGGGGCATAAGGTTGGTATGGCGACCGACTTAGGTGTTTATGATGACTACACGATCTCCCATCTGGAGGGAAGCGAGGTTATCCTGCTGGAAGCAAATCATGATATCAGCATGCTGGAAACAGGACCTTATCCATATTCGTTGAAGTGTCGTATCCTCAGTGAACGGGGGCATCTGTCCAATGAGGATGCCGGGGAGCTGTTGTGCCGGCTTCTTCATGATGATCTGAAATATATATTTCTGGCTCATCTTTCCAAGGAAAACAATTATCCGGAGCTTGCATATGAGGCGGTTAAGTGTAAGCTGTGGGAAGAATTGGGGATGAAGGAGCTGCCTTTTGATCTGTCGGTAGCGAAGAGGGACAAACCATCAAAGCTGGTACTGACTGCCGGCAGTGAGCCACAGATGGAGCCGGGTCAGATGACTCTGGATTTTTTGGAATCAGCGCTTTGATCGGGGAGAAACACATCAGAGAAAATATGAAACAATGAATTATAATCTTAAATCAATAAGAATTAAGATATAAGAAAATAAAATGCCGATGCAGCGACAGCCGCAGGGCGGAAATGAGGGAATCATGAGAAAGATAGTAATTACAGTAGTTGGAAAAGACAGCGTTGGAATTATTGCGAGGGTATGTACATATCTTGCAGACAATGAGGTTAATATTCTGGATATTTCTCAGACGATCGTAGACGGTTTCTTTAACATGATGATGATCGTTGATACAGCAAAGTGCAGTATTAATTTTGATACCTTTGCGGCAGATCTCGAGAACATTGGCACAGATCTCGGATGTATCATTCATGCGCAGCGTGAGGATATTTTTGATCAGATGCACAGAATATAATGAACTCTGACGAGTTCATATTAGAAGTTGCTTCGCAACTTCGCTGTACTAGTGATGTTACACTGATGGCTCCGAAATCTGGGGCTGGAGAGACGTGGAGGATGACAATGATAAACATAAATGAAGTTTTAGAGACCAATAATATGATCGAGAAGGAAAATCTCGATGTGCGTACCATTACGATCGGTATCAGTCTTTTGGAGTGCATTGACAGTGATCTTGATGCGCTGAATGAAAAGATTTATAACCGTATCACTACCGTGGCAAAGGAGCTTGTACCAACCGGACAGGCTATTGAAAGAGAATACGGTATTCCGATTGTAAATAAGAGAATTTCCGTGACCCCAATCGCACTGGTGGGTGGAGCGGCATGTAAAAAGCCGGAGGATTTTGTGACGATCGCAAAGACTCTGGACCGGGCAGCAAAAACCCTGGGCATCAATTTTATCGGTGGATACAGTGCGCTTGTGTCAAAGGGTATGACCGGGGCGGATGAGCTGTTGATCCGTTCTATTCCGCAGGCTCTGGCAGAGACCGACTTTGTCTGCAGCTCTGTCAATCTTGGATCCACCAAGACAGGACTGAATATGGATGCCGTTAAGATGATGGGAGAGATCATTCTGCAGGCAGCAGAATATACAAAGGAAAATGACAGTATCGGTTGTGCAAAACTGGTAGTATTTTGTAATGCACCGGATGACAATCCGTTTATGGCCGGTGCGTTCCACGGAGTTACTGAGGCGGATGCCATCATTAATGTGGGTGTCAGTGGTCCGGGCGTGATGAGAAAGGCATTAGAGGCAGAGCATGGCACAGATTTCGGTTCTCTTTGCGAGACAGTGAAGAAGACTGCGTTTAAGATTACCCGTGTCGGCCAGCTTGTGGCAAGAGAGGCTTCTAAGAGGCTCAATATTCCGTTTGGTATCATTGACCTGTCTCTGGCACCAACACCGGCAATCGGTGACAGTATTGCAGATATCTTTGAAGAGATGGGACTGGAACGTGCCGGAGCACCGGGTACAACGGCAGCACTGGCGCTTTTGAACGATCAGGTCAAAAAGGGCGGCGTAATGGCTTCCTCTTATGTGGGGGGCTTAAGCGGTGCGTTTATTCCGGTCAGTGAGGATCAGGGAATGATCAATGCCGTGCTGGATGGAGCATTGACATTGGAGAAGCTCGAGGCGATGACCTGTGTCTGCTCGGTAGGACTTGACATGATCGCTATTCCAGGTGATACAAAGGCAACCACGATCTCCGGTATTATTGCTGATGAGATGGCAATCGGTATGGTCAACCAGAAGACCACCGCTGTTCGTCTGATCCCTGTGATCGGTAAGAAGGTTGGAGATACTGTTGAGTTCGGCGGTTTACTGGGTTATGCACCGGTTATGCCGGTTAATTCTTTTGATTGCAGTGCGTTCATTAACAGAGGTGGACGTATCCCGGCTCCGATCCATAGCTTTAAAAACTAAAAAATATAACGGGACAGGGCGCAGCTCTGTCCTGTTGTGATTTGACAAACCGAAATGGAGATTCCTATGAAAGACAAAGATAACAAAGAGATTCCGGAGATTTCGGATGATATGCCAAAGCAGAGAAGGCTGCCGGTATGGGCAAGGATTGTGATCGGTGTTGTGGCAGCACTTGCTGTCATTATTGGCGTTGGATACGGTGTATTCAGTTACAATTATGGCAAGATCTATGTAAAAAATGGTGATGATGAAAAGGCGCAGGAGGAATATTTTGATCAGGACACCGGGATCGAGGATCTAAAGGAGATCGATCCGGATAAGATTCATCTTGACAGTGCAGACAGCGTAAGCCAGTCAAAGGATGTGATCAATATTCTGGTCTGTGGAGAAGAAGCCATTGGCGGAGGCCGGGGCAGAACCGACAGCATTATGATCGCTACGGTAAACCGGAAGGACGGAGCACTTCGTCTGACCTCAATCATGCGTGACACTTATGTGCAGATTCCCGGATTTTCCGACAATAAGATCAATGCAGCATATCACAATGGCGGTATGAAGACGCTTTTGAAAACGATCCATAAAAATTTTGGTATTGATGTGGATGGTTATGTGCTTGTTAATTTTGACTCCTTCCAGCAGGTGATCGAGGCTTTGGGAGGCGTTGATATCAAGCTGGCAGAGGATGAGGTGGCATACCTGAATAAGACCAATTATATTTCGGAAAAATCAAACCGTACTCTTCATGTAGGGGTCAATCATATGAATGGTAATCAGGCCCTTGGCTATGCACGGATACGTTATGTCCAGAAGGATGGACAATATGGGGATTTTGCCAGAACTCTTCGTCATCGTACAGTAATGTCGGCCATTTATAAAAAGCTGATGGATAAGTCAGCGTTGGAGCTGATCGCTATGGTGCCAAAACTCATGCCGCTGGTAAAAACCAATATTGACAAGGCGGATCTGGTGAATTATCTGTATCAGGGTGTGGAGGTGAGAAGCCGTAACTCTAAGTTGGAGACGTTAAATGTACCGGTAGAGGGGGCATACAAGATCACCAGAGTGCGCAGTATGTCGGTGATCCTTCCGGATTCTCTGGATAAAAATGTCAGGGCTATGCAGAAATTTATCTATGGCAGTGCTTTGGGGCAGGAGGACAGTAAGGGAGCAGATATTACTGTTGGACAATAATTTATTAAAAGAATTTGGGGATTTAGTTAAAAAGATTAAAATTGTATACAATTATACATTGACGCAATCCCCGCTTTGTGGTATAAATTTGAAAGGAGATTTTCATATTTTACCAAGTATTACCAAGGAAAGGGGCAATTATTATGTCATTAGAATTATCCAGAAAAGCAGCAGCGGTAAAGCCATCTTCTACGCTGGCGATCACCGCAAAGGCAAAGGAACTGCGTGCGCAGGGAAAGGATGTTGTAGGCTTCGGCGCAGGAGAGCCGGACTTTAATACACCGGAGAATATCTGTGATGCTGCAATTCAGGCAATTCATGATGGATTTACAAAATATACACCGGCTTCCGGAACCAATGAGCTCAAGGAGGCTGTTTCCAAGAAATTTAAGTCATTTAATGGTCTTGATTATGCACCGGATCAGATTGTGATCAGCAACGGTGGAAAGCATTCTCTGACCAATATCTTTACGGCACTGATCAATCCGGGAGATGAAGTGATCATTCCGGCACCATTCTGGCTCAGCTATCCGGAGATCGTTAAGCTGGCAGGCGGTGTACCTGTGATCGTAAAGACCACCAAGGAGCAGAGCTACAAGCTTCAGGCAGAGGATCTGAAGAAAGCCATTACCGACAAGACAAAGGCGGTTGTACTCAATACACCAAACAATCCTACCGGAATGCTTTATACAGAGCAGGAGCTTCGTGCGATCGCTGATGTAGTAGTAGAGAGTGATATTTATGTCGTTGCCGATGAGATGTATGAAAATCTTGTTTATGGTGATCAGAAGCATATCAGCATCGCTTCCTTTGGTAAAGAGATTTATGACAGAACCATTACCTGCAGTGGTCTGGCAAAGAGCTATGCCATGACTGGATGGAGAATTGGTTATACAGGTTCCTCTAAGGAGATCGCAAAGATGATGAGCAGTGTACAGAGTCATCAGACCTCCAATCCAAACTCTATCGCTCAGAGAGCAGCAGTAGAGGCTCTGAACGGTCCACAGGATTCTGTGGCAAAGATGCACGCTGAGTTTGACAAGCGTCGTCAGTATATGTATCAGAGAATCTGTGCAATGCCTCATGTAAGCACTATTGAGCCGATGGGAGCATTCTACGTATTCGTGGATGTCAGCGATGTTCTTGGCAAGGATTATAAGGGTACAAAGATCGAGGATACTTCTAAGATGGCAGAGATCCTGATCGAGGAGTACAATGTCGCAGTAGTTCCATGTGCTGATTTTGGATTTGCAGATCATATCCGTCTGTCTTATGCAATCTCACTGGAGCAGATTGAGAAGGGACTTGATCGTATCGAGACCTTCCTGAAGGAATTGAAATAATAATGAGAGAGATAAAAATGCCGGCATTTATGAAGGATGCCGGAGATACAAAAGCGCATAGTATGTGGGGAGAGATGATGATCTTTATCCTGCTGTATGTGATATCTATTTTCGTAGAAGCCATGGCCATGGTGCCAGGGCTTCTCGTATATATAGCCGGTAGGCCGGATGCAGCCTCCTGGTTTGGACAAGCAGGCAGCTCCGGTTCGACAGGTGGTTTATGGAGTGGCAGCATAGACATGGATAAATACAGCGCGTTGCTGCAGGCGCAGCCGGAATGGCTGTTGATCTATACATTGTTTGCGGAGATTTTGTTGATTGTCTTATATGCCGGATACTGCCGGTTGATTGAGAAACGCTCCTTTTCCTCAATGGGATTTACCGGAGGGCATATTCCGGTTCAATATATCAAGGGGCTTCTGTGGGCTATTGTTCTTTTTGGCGGAGCATATCTGTTCTGCGTAGGAACCGGGGCGGTGCAATTTGAAGGCGAATTTGCGGGCATGATCCCCGGTTATATCGTGCTTTACTTTGTAGGATATATGATACAGGGAATGGCCGAGGAGGTGATCTGCAGGGGATATCTTCTGGTTTCCCTTTCACGGAACCATTCCGTCTGGTATTCTGTGATCATCAGCAGTGGTGTGTTTATGGCAATGCATATGAGTAATGATCATGTGACGCTTCTTGCTTTTATCAATATTTTCCTGTGTGGATTATTGTTCGGTCTTTTGTTTGTGGAGCGGGGGAATATCTGGATGGTGGCAGCCCTTCATTCCGGGTGGAATTTCCTGCAGAACAATATCTTTGGAATACCCGTCAGTGGGATGGCACAGGG